>CAZNVM010000464.1:0-1610 GCA_964576215.1 uncultured Planctomycetaceae bacterium | reverse complement strand
TTTTTTTTGAAAATTAACCTTTTATTTATTTTTGTGTTTTGTTAAGATTCCGTTTTTGAAAGGAATCTTTATGACTCGCCGCAAGAAGCCGAAACCGAGACACCGCCCGACCAAAAGGGGCAAAAAAGTTGCCTGGAAACTGGACGACACCGACTGGGAACGCATCGAAGCCGTTTTTCCTGTTAAAATCGTCGGCCCTGAAGGTGGTCGCCCGCGAGCCGATAACCGTCGCGTGTTTGAAGCGTTAATTTGGTTCGCAAGAGCCGGTTGCCCTTGGGAACAAATGCCGAAAAATTTTCCCTCCTGGAGCACCTGCCGACGACGTTTAATCGAATGGGAAGAGGACGGAATTTTGATCGCTGTCCACCAACATCTCCTTGCGTTGCTTGACGAGCAAGGCAAGTTGCGATTGGATGAAACCTTCCTGGACGGGACATTTGTTCCCGCAAAAAAAGGGGCGAATGTGTCGGTAAAACCAAGGCCGGCAAGGGTTCGATGATTATGGTGGTCGTCGATGGCAATGGAATACCACTGAATACGGAAGTGGAAAGTGCCTCGACCTACGAAGGGCATGTGGCCGAGAAAACGGTGGAGGGAATTCAGACGAAAAAGCATGGGACACGCCGAAAACGTCCCAAGCGACTGACCCCCAAACGAGTGATTTCTGACAAGGGTTACGACGATGATCCTTTGCGGGCGAGTTTTGCGAAATGCGGAATTGATTTTATTGCTCCTTATCGCGACAATCGGGTGAATCGCCCGTATGAGGATCGCAGAAAACTCCGACGTTACCGGCGACGCTGGAAAGTCGAACGCACCAATGCGTGGCTCAAGTCTTTCCGCCGCGTCACAGTGCGATGGGATCGTGACCTGACTGTTTATAAAGGATTTGTACATATCGCCTGTATTTGCGTCACGTTAAGGAAATTTTGAATCATTCAGGTTTTGAACGGCACTCTAATCACTCGATAAGTATGTCGTTTGAAGAACTCCTGTTGAACTACTGGGCGTCGCACGCTTCGCTTTATGATATTGTACCCTATTCAAGCGTCTTTGCCGGGTCCGAGGCGGACGCTGACATGCCGTTTGTCAAGGTTCTCCAGGACGAAAGCAAGGCGGCCTACCCGACAACCGGGCCGCTTTCGCCCGCCTCGTTTATGTTCCGGCTCGAACTGCATCACTGTTCTTATGACGCCGCCACGGAACTGCTGGAGCAGCTCATCAGCGGCCTGAACGGCGTTCGAATCCCAATGGAAACAGGCCAAATGCTCATTTTTCGTTACACCTCAAAACACCACAGGCGTCAAGGTGAAACACACTGGACACTAACAGCGGTCTTCCGTTGTATGGTAGGGTAATTTATAATTCGTAATTCGTAATTCGTAATTCAAAAATGCTTGTTCAAGAGATTGGCGGTTCGCCGAAAGAGTTGTATGATCGAAATGGGTTTTCCGCCGAGCGTGTATTCCTCGTTCCCTGGGAAAAGCGGCAGGAGTTCACCGAGAAGGTTCTCGCCTCGCCAGAGGTGTTGACCTATCCGGGTCAGGCCCAAACGGTGGCGGTCCGGTTGAAGATGGAGCCGCTTGAGCCGGATGCGATTGAGTTGAATT
>CAZNVM010000463.1:0-2325 GCA_964576215.1 uncultured Planctomycetaceae bacterium | reverse complement strand
GAGGAACATGGAAGATTTTCAATTGACGACGGAGCAAACAGTCTCACTGAAGGGCCATGTTTGCAAGTCTCGTCCAGCATCCAGCAAGAAACGAAAAAACGCCTGACGCCCTTCCCTTTCGAGAAGTCCGTCAGGCGTTTTCTCCGCTTTACTCTTCCGTCTTTTTCAGTTTCGGAATGCACGACAAGGAATTAATTGCGGCGATCTGCTCATCCTCGGCGACGTGCGTGTAAATGTTCATCGTCAAAGAAATATCCGAATGCCTGGCGAGTGCTTGGGCGGTTTTCGGTGACACCTTAGCCCGTCCGAGGTTCGTAATGAACGTGTACCGCAAGCTGTGAAAATCAGCGTATTTCCCGTCGAAATTCCTGTACGCCAAGAAGTCCGACTCTTCCCGGCGTTTTTCCTCTTCCTCTGTTTCGGATTCAGCGATCCAGAAAGTCCGGGCTGCGCCGAGATCAAATGTCAAAAACGTTGCCCCGTCCCGTTCAGTGCCACAGGTTTTACGTGAAATCGGGAACAGAATTTCGTTTGGTCCGACGGTTTTGCGTGACATCCATTCTTTGAATTTTTCGACAAGGTCCGGGTGCATGACTTGTGCATCCTCCCGCCGGTGTTTTGAGTACGCCGCCTGAATTGTCACCATGCAAGGCTCTTGATCCAGGCGAAAACTGCGGAGCGTCAAACTGCCAAGTTCTCCTTTGCGGAATCCGGTGTAAACGACGTACTCATAGCGGTTCAAAAGCTGCAACGCCTGTTCCTCCGCTTCGGAAATATCTCTGTCAGCTACCAGTAGTTCAAACCCCTCTTCGGGAACGCGGTCGATGAGTTTTCCGTAGAGTTCGATCATCAAAGGATCGAACGGAGGATGGTCGACCTTCGCCAACTCCTCCTTAATGTTGTTCAGAATTTCAAGATTGTTTTTCATTGGTATTGCTTTCAAAAAGCTGTAAGAATAAAATGATGGTCAGTTGAAGAGGACGCCTTGTTCATCCAATGTCACCGGATCGAAACCGGGCAAACGATTGTCGACATCGCGGTATGCCCGTTCGATTCGTTCGCAGGACAAATCGAAGTACCGCTTTTCCAATTCGACGCCGATACAATGCCGACCGGTCAGAGCGCAAGCCACCGCCGTGGTTCCGCTCCCTAAAAACGGGTCGATGACCGTATCGCCGGGGTCGGTACTTGCCAAAATGAGGCGACGGATCAATTCCACCGGCTTGGGGGTCGGATGAATCGACACTTCCGGCCTCGGAATCGTCCAAGCGTTCATCTCCCGTTTTCCACGGAGGAGATGCCGACCGACGTGAGCGAAGAGAATGATCTCAACGCAGTTGCCGCGATCCCCGAAACAATCGCCTTGGCTTGGAAGCGGTTTGACCCAAAAGATCGGGTTTTTGACCTTGACGCCGGTCGATTCGAGTGCGGCAACCCACTGGGCGGAAACATCGAATCGGGTGCAAAGGTAGACCGCACCGCCGTCCTTAACGGTTTTGACGATTGGAAGGACAAACTCAAGGTGAGGTTTTTCGTCGTTGGCAAGCCTTTCAGGGATCGTCGTGATTGTCCGGTGGGTCGGTACGAAGCCGATCCCGTACGGTGGATCGGTCAGGGCAAGGTCGATACTCCCCGGTGGGATTTCGGCCAAAACCTCCATGCAGTCCCCCTGGTAGACGGTACAATTTTGAATCGTGACTTTTTGCATAAACTTTGCACTTTCAGTCAAAGAGGAAAAATTCGGACGGCAAGAAAGCCGGTTCCGTGTGAAAATGGGCAAGAAATGTCCCATATCGGCTCTACAGCACTAAAGACGGGTTTTCAGTGCGTAAGTCCCGTAAAACAAAAGACTTGTGCAGTGCTGCTGTAGAAAACAAACTCTGCTTAGGGGGGTGACAGGTTCCCTCTGCCCCCATAGAGAGGGAGCGGGCCGGGCGGACCCGCGAATCGCTTGTGAACGCGGCATGTGGCGTTGTTTGGCCCGTTGCGGTTCAATGGGCGATGGTGGGAAGTTGGCGACACGTGGCAACGTGTGGCGAACGACGACCGATGCTTCGCACTGTAAATTTCAGTGTGGGCGACGAGTTAGAGTGCAATCAACGGCCCATCCGGGCGAACGATGGCAAGAAAAAAAGCACACTTCACCACTTGAAAATGACGAAAAATACGGTACAATGCGTAATACATGAGTAAAAAAACGAACACCAACAAGAAACCGGACAACGCTCCTGAACAGGCAGAGTCCGGCGAAGAGAAATCGCGGGGCCGTACCCAGTGGCATCCGGCGGCTGTGCTGGCGTTTCGGACTGAACTCGAAGATTATCG
>CAZNVM010000462.1:0-24440 GCA_964576215.1 uncultured Planctomycetaceae bacterium | reverse complement strand
CGGGGCAAGCCCCATAGGTTTCAACTTAAGGGGTAAATAACGTTTTCGCAGAGCGTTTGTCGAGTGAAGGGATTTTTTTTTCGTTTTTTTCGCGGCCGAATACGGTCAAAGCGGTTCACCAGTTTGGCAATTACAGCCGATAGCGCTTCCTCGTCCTTCCTATCCGGGACGGTACGACTGACTTGACGATACAATTGCGTCGGACTGATCCGGCCCAACTGGCCGCCTCGCAAAAGCATGAGCCAATTGGCGATCATTTGTCCCAGTAACTTGGCCAAAAATTCACAGAAACCGCGATTTCCCGTTTTGCCGTGACTCAACGCAACGCCCCTCTCGCTCTTCCAAAGTTTGGGCACCCATCCGAAAACGGTTGCCAGCAACCAGGCGATGGGGGTGATTTTCCGTTTTCGCCGGATAAAATTGGTATTTTGGGCAACTTTTTCCGCGATGTCTCCGAGGAGAGCTTGTAATCGTTGGGCCCGTTCGCTAACCTTGTTCATAGGGTATCCTTTCCGTAAAAGTAAATTTCTTCCAAAATCTCTTACTTCATACGAAAGAACGCCCTTTCTGTTCCGTTTATCCCTTAAGTTGAAACCTATGGGGCAAGCCCCGCCGCTAACAAAGTAACCTTTCCTCCCATGTCCTTCATTCGACTTAACTTCATCCTCCTTTTTGTTCTTCTGAACACACTGCCTGCTCATGCGGCCCGGATTCTGATGCGGGACGGCCGCTTGTTGCTGGGAGAGTTCAATAAAGTCGCAAAAATCGACGCAATTGTCGGTCCACCAGGCGAAGTCGCTCAAACCAAGTCCATCATGCTGATCGACGACGGACTTCGCCGGATTTTCGTGTCGCAAAAAAATGTCGTCGATGTTTCGCCCGACGATATCGCACTGACCATTTTTCGCTTTCAACAGCGATTCGCCGGTTCCGAAGGAACCCAAAAATACGAATCGCTCGGCGATGTTCGGCCCGTTGGACCGTTCGCCGAGTTTGATCCCTATGGACGCCGCGTCGTCGCACTCATGGGACCAAACGGGCCGGAATACGAAATTCAATCGATTACGGAAATCAATTCCCGATACGTTCGTGCGCGCGGTCTGAATCGAATCTGGGACGCCCGATATTCGACACACGCCATTCCCCAGTCGGTTCTTTCGCCCATCCTGCGGCAAAACATCGATCCGAATGTGTTCGAAGACCGCTTGAAAATTTTTAACTTTTATCTCCTCGCCGAATACTACGAAGCGGCTCAGGGGGAATTGGAATCGATCCAAACGGATTTTGCCGCCGATCCGAAAATCAAGGATAATTCCATCATAATTCAGGCGATTCGCCGTGTTCAACAGCTTTCGGCGGACCGGCTCGAAAAAGAGCTTCAAATGCGAAGCGACGCCGGACAGCATCAGCAGGTCGTCCGTTTGCTCAAGACGTTTCCGAGCGAATATACTTCCGCTTTGACGTTACAACGGATCGGCCGGTTACGGGAACATTACGAGTCCCTGGAACGAAAGCGGGACGACCTGTTTGACCGGTTGAGTGAACTTGCGGAAAAAATAACGGACGAAAAACACAAACAGGTCGTCGCGGAGCTTCTCAAGGAAATTCGTGCAGAATTGAACCTGAACACGATGGAACGATTTGAAGCGTTTTGGTTCAACGAGCAAGACCCTTCTCTTTCCGACGAAGAAAGACTCTCCATCGTTCTTTCCGCATGGTTAATCGGCAAGGAAACGGAAGTCCGCCGTATGGTCGTTGCCGTTTCCCTTGCGGAAACCCGGGATCTGGTTCGTGAGTATCTGCGTCAAAAAGAGTTTGATTCGGCAACGGCGATTTATGATGCCATTCGCAAGCAGGAAGCGGGAACGCCGGAATTGATTGCGGCACTGTTGAAACGGATGAAACCGCCGATGGAAACCGACTGGGAGCGGCTTGCCGACCCGGAACAACCCGGCTATTTTAACCTGGAGCGTCCGGGAATCGCCGAAACCCCGTACGAAACCGTTCGGTACACGATACAGCTTCCGCCGGAATACGATCCGAACCGTTCTTATCCGGTGATTGTCGCGCTTCATAATTCTTCGGGACCGGACGGCATGATTCGGTGGTGGTGCGGTCTCTGGAAGGACGGATACCGATTCGGACAAGCGACCCGGCACGGTTACATCGTGATCGCTCCTCACTGGGCACTGCCCGGTCAAAAGTCGTACGACTCGTCTCCGCTTGCCCATGCGGCGGTCCTTTACTCGCTTTCGGACGCGGTGTCACGGTTTAACATTGACACGGACCGGGTGTTTTTGACGGGACACGGTATGGGAGGAAGCGCGGCTTGGGACATTGCGGCGGCGCACCCGGATATTTGGGCCGGTCTCATTCTGTTCGGGGCCGCCGCTTCGCCGCCAGTTCGTGTTTACGACGACAACCTGCAACACGTTCCGCTTTATTTCGTCTGCGGTGAATTGGAAAGTGCGTCGGGCCGCAATTTGACAATCCACAACGGTCCGACTCTCAATTATTACTTGAAAAAAGGGTTCAACGCGACGGTCGTGCAATACCTCGGTCGCGGACCGGAAATGTACGGCGAAGAGGTGCAGGAAATCTTCAGATGGATGAAAAATCTCAAACGAACGTTTCCCACTTTGTTCACGGTCAAATCGACCAGGGCCCAGTCGAAATTCTATTATTTTTGGGGAATTGAGTATCCTGAACTGCCGAACGAATTGAATTGGCCGCAAGATAACAAGGGAAACCGTGACGTTCTTGAGACCAATTACGAATATGTTGAAAAATCCAACAAGGTGAAGATCAAAACGAAAAGCCGTTTTTCCGGCTTCAATCCGGAAATATTTTTGACGCCGGACATGGTTCAGTTCAACCAGCGGATCACGGTGGAATTCAACGGAAAAGCGATTCAACCGCGAAGCGGTTTCGTCGAACCGGACTTGCGGCTGATCCTCGAAGACGCCCGAACCCGCAAAGACCGCCAACACCCGTTTTGGGTCCGCTTGAATCCCGCAGTGCGAGAGTGACGGTGACTTCGGCCAGGTTTTTCGAAATCGTTCAACCTTCCAAAAGACATTCCGCCGCGAGACCGTAAAAGGTGTATTCGACGTCCGGTTCGTTGTCCCAGGGGCCGCCGACGTATCCGAGACCATCCGGCGTCTCTCTCTTCAGGGATTGCACGAAATTTCGGGCCGCCGCCAAATCGATTTGATTCTCGCAACCCTCTTCGTAAAACGCCGTCAGCACGGTAAACGTGCTCAAAAGATCGGCGGCGGGAATGCGTCCGTTCGCTTGAAAACCGCCGCTGGACGTCTGACAGCCCCGGAGATAACGCAACGCCCCTTCTTTCAATTCGGCCCGCATGTCGTCCGCTATGGACCGGTTGCGCAAGCAAGCGAGCAATCCGAGTCCGGCAACCGTCGGATTCGTGCCGCTGTGCTTGAGCGGTTCCAACTCAACGAATCCGCCGTCGCTGCGTTGCCGTCTTTGAAGAAACCGGCAAAGTTCGTTCGCATCGACGGGAGTGTCCGGGGCAAGGTGTTCCAATAACGCTGACACGAGAAACGTGTGGTACGTGCTCGAAAACGCCGCTTTTTCCGAAGACGCGTAGCCGCCGTCTTCGCGTCGAAACCGTTCAAATGGGTCGGGGACACGTTCCAAAAGCGTTCGACCGGAAAACGCTTCCCAAAGGTGAGCGGCAAAAAAGAGCGAAATCGTTTCCGTACAGGAAAGCGACGTTTTTTGCGATTCCCCGATTTTTTGTACGAGATACGATTCGATTCCGGGAACGTCGGGCTCGCCAAGCAGTGCCAAACCCCGAACGGCAAAGCTGGTGTAATAAATGTCCGCACGTCCTTGCCGACCGGTGAATCCGCCGCTGGAATCCTGCCGGGCACGAAAAAACGAGGCGATTTGACGCCGTTCCCGGGCGTCCAACCGCTCCACCCCGGCGGCAAGACGTAATGTTAAGCGTGCAAAGTAGGAAATCATTATTAGACAGCAGACGGCAGACAGCAGACGGCAGACGGCAGACGGCAGATTGCAGAGTTCTGATGTCTGCCGACTGCCGTCCTCAATTTTCATTTATTCCAGTGCGCTCCGCCGTAAAACAGTGCGAAAAGGAGGATTGAAACGAGGAACAGAAAACACCAGGAGGTCAATGCGGCGATTCGGCGTCCTTCCTGGAACGGACGATAAACCGTCAAGGTGCCCAAAAACGCAAACAGGAAGAGAAAAAGGACCGAAACGCCGACCACGAGCGGGTCGGTCAGTGAAACCGTTCGTTGTTCGTGAATCGAAATCAAATGGTTGAGCAACAGGCCGGAAAATATTCCAACGGCAAGCAGAACCGTTGCGAAACCGATCCCGTGCCGCAGTGCCGTTTGCGTCCATTCCAAACTCGGCCACTGAATCACAGAGTCCGGCGTGATCTTTTTCTTCAAACGATGCTGCTGTTCCCAAAACATCAATCCGGCAATAAAACCGACGAACACGGCAAGCGTGGCCAGTAAAATCGAAAGTCCGTGAACGGTTCGCCAGATTTGCCCGACGGATTCTGAAGAATAAGGGACGGAGCTTGCCCAGTAGTGTCCACCGAAAATCAAACCGAGTATTACGGGAATCAAATACAGTCCGAACGGAATCCGGGGATAAAAACAACACAGAAACAGGTAGACACATGCGAGTCCCCAGGCGGCGATCAGGAAGAAACCTTGAACGCTGCTGACGATTTTACCGGATTCCAGGGAGATTTGATGGTGGTACAAAAACGCACTGTGAGCGACCAGGCCCAAGAGAACGGTCAGCGTCAAAAAAACATGACGGAATCGGCTTGGGAAAAAAAAACGAAAAAGTTCCAACACGAAAGCGACCAGGTAGCTTCCGATCAAACAGAGGATACTGACACCAGATAACATGAGTAGGAAATCGGAAATAGGAAATCGGGAATCGGGAATCGGGAAATTGGAAATCGGTCACTCCCTATCTTTCCATCTCCCGATTTTCGCTTTTTTCAACGGCTTCGAATTTTCCGCGAAGCACCCATTCGGGTGAGAGGAAAATCAGGGATTCCTGGGCGGTATCGACAAAAACCTTGATGGCTTGCTGCTGCGAATTGCGTAATGCCTGACTGAAATCGAACTCCTTGCTGAACTCGCGTTTTCCCGTTTTCTTATTCAGTCCCCAGATGACCGGACGTGAACGGTTTCCGCCCTCATTCATCATGGTTGCCCCGAAAAGCAGAAACGGATTCGTGCGGGGCGATTCCAAAAATTGCCAACTCTCGACGGACCAAGGTTGATCCCAAAGCGGTTTTCCGGTCCTGTCGTACCTCATCACCATGCCTCGTCTGACACCACGTTGAGGATAACCGGAAAGAAACTGCCGGTTCGTTCGATTCGCCATGAAATTATTGTCCGTAATCAAAAGGAGCAAAAAGTCGTCTCCGTCGAATTCGAGATGAAAGTCGTGCTGTCGACTATTCAACGGAACGGGTTGGCCGCCCTTTTCCGCCGCCTGTTGCATCTGAATTCGGGCGGAGGCAACAAGCGTCTGCCGTGTTGCCAGATCGTAAATTTGCAAATTCTTCTCTTGCGTCAGGATAGCCAAAATCCGTCCGTTTTCGGTAAGGCTGAAAGCCGCCTGGTTGTTAAACGAAAGCGACCGAAACTGCGGTTGAATGTTCAAAAGTGCCCTAACACGAAGCTCGTCCTTCTCCGCGTCCGATCTCACGAGAAAATCTTTCAAATCGTACACCTCAATCCGCAGTTCGTTGCCCGGTTGTCCGAGCGGAACGGAACAAACCAGCGTCGAGCCAAAACAGTGAAAAATTCCTTGTGGAAGTTTTCCGCTTGCGACTTCTTTCCCGGTCGCCGGATCAAGGGCAATCGCTTCGTAACTTTCGCTCCGCATATTACCGTAGCGAATATCCGGTATGTTTTTTTCTCCGGTGGTGCGTAGTTGGTAAACGAACTCCTCGTCGCCGGTCAAATACGATTGCAACGAAAGCGATTCCCGGGACCAAAGCAGTTCGCCGGTGAGCGGATCGACGCCGTAAAGCGTGTCCATGTCCTGAAAACAGAGCACGTTCGAGTGGACAAACAGCGGGTTCGCCAAAGGTGTTGCCTGATTGGAATATTGAAGCGTCGTCAGGAAACCGGCGTTAATCCCCCGGCGGAACAACCGGAATCCCGTAAGCGGCGATTGATTCGTCCGCGTCCAAAGAACGGCCGGAGTTCCCGACTTGTCCCGTTTCAACGTGTCAATCGCGAGGATCTGTTTTCCGCGAAGGTAATAAAGAAGGTGCCGGTACGCAACCAGACAACCGGGTTGCGTGGTGTTATAAGAATAATACTCATACCCCATATTCCCGAAGTATTGAATCGGATTACCGGAATCCATTTCGTCCGGCAAATCCTGCGGGATTTCCAGCGTCCAGAGTTTTTGACCGGCGAGATCACGGCAGACGATTGACGAAACACCGTTGGGATCGGAGAACAACGAAAACTCGTCGTGCTCGAAAAACGGCGACCACATTGCGACAAACGGAATCGGCCCAACGGACAAAAGGCTGGAATACGGGACGTATCCGTTCATGGAATTCTGCGTTTCCGTGAGCCAATCGTTGCGAAATTTTTCCGCTTCTTCCGACTCGTCCTCCCGGAGATCGAACGTACCACCTGTCCAGGTCCTGGCAGACGCAAACGGCTGATACGCCGGATTCTGTAACACATTTTCGTTCGGTCCGAGCAGGCAATAATAAAAGAAAGCGTTTCGAAACTGTCCGGCGTCTTCCAAATTTCGTGCAAGTTTCAAAAGCAACCCGGCGTTTGCGTCTTGTTGGTCGAGTTTCTTCTCTTCCCAAGACGCTGGTGGGCCGCCCAGCCGGGGAAGAAGATCAACGTCGGCGATTTTCGCAAGCATGGCCATTTCCGACGTTTGTCGGCGGCTTGCCAAAAGTTCAACCCGCTTTTCCCCGGCAATTTTCGCAAGGGGATGCGTACGGAAGTACGTGATAAATTTCGACCATTGATACAAGAGGCTTTCCGCTCCAGGATTTTCGCGGCCCGTTCCGAGTTTTTCGATTCGGTCAAACTCTTCCCTGGCCAACGATTCCATGAACTCCGCCAGTTCCGGTTCTTTTTCGTACAGTCGAACCTGTTCGCCGATCCATTCGGCCAGAAGGTATTGATTTCCGTTGCGGGTATCATGCAACAACCGGAATTCCCTGTCCCGCTCCAGGATTCGACGAAACGCAAGCACGAATTGAGTGTAATCCCCGACGTGAAGACAACCGGTTGCGTAAGCGTTCAAGAGCGGAACGAGCGAATCGGGCGAATCCTGAAGCGATTCAATTTCTTCAAGCGGAATACGATATTTGGCGAAGTCCGCAATCATTGCGTCGGTTAAAACGGAGCGGAGAAGCTCCTTGTTCTGCGGCGTCGGTTTGATGGAGAACGATTGCCGGAAAAGCCGGATCGCTTCGTCACGGTCCCCTTGTGCATAAGCCAAACGCCCCAGCTGCAAAACCGCTTCCGAGTTGTTCGGGTCGGTCTGCATGGTTTTTTCCGCCCAGGCCCGGAGCGTTTCAAACTGATGGAAGCAGGAAACTTCCGTTGCAGACTGTGAAAAAATCCGGCCCTCGATTGCGAGGAGATGTCCAAGCCGCAAGTCGTTAAGCGTTTTTCCGGCAGGCACGCAGGTCCGCACAATACAGGCGGCGTCAAGATCGACGACGATTACCGATTGATCGCTCATGGGAATCATGTACTCCCTGCCGAAACGGACCCCGACGCCGCAGGGAGAAACGCCTTGCGGAAAGAACACTTGCGGCATCCCTGTTGCGACAGGCTGTGCTTTCTGCTCCTCCACAAGTGGTGCCAACGCGGAATCGTCCCAAAGAGAATCGCCGGTGTTCAAATCAAGCGCAACGAGCGAATGGGAAGCGGCAACGAAAACCTTTTGGTCGTAAACGCAAGCGATGTAACGTCCTTTTCCCTTCGCGCGTTTCCACAAAAGTTCGCCGGACAGCAGGTCGAAACAATAGAGCATCGGTCGGTCCGCCGGAGCGAAAATCAATTTTCCTTCCGTGAGAATCGTTGCAGGAATCGCCCAGCCGACGTGGTCGATCAAATTTTGAAAATCGCTGTTCCCCCCGAAATTAAGGAGGTTCATGTTTCCCGGTCCCCCCATTCTTATCCCCCGTCCGGGATTACGTTGGTTTTCGTCCTCGACTTGCTGATCCGAATACGTATAACACCAGAGGAGTTTTCCGGTGGTTGCGTCCAAAGCGCAGAGTGCTCCCGCCGCAGTCGGGCAAACGATAATCCCTTCGTTGTATGCCGGGGTCGGTCCCAAACGCCGACGCAGGAAATCCGTATCGATCGGAGCTTGCGGTTCGATCAGGCCGATATGCCGAACCAGTTTTCCGGTTTGAGCGTCGAGAATGAAAAGCCGGATTACGCCGCCGTTTTCGCCGAGAACGTAGAGATTTCCCAACGCCGGAAGCGGAGCCCCCAGAAAATACGTTTCGCCCAAAAATTGCTCCTCCGGCGTGATTGTGATTTTTCCTTGAGATTCCGTCTTCTCTTCTGGTTCTTCGGCGTCAAGAATCAAAAGAGTGTCAAAGAGTCGTGCCGCCAACGAGAAGAACGAATATAAACAGCAGCCGGGAGCGTGAGCGACCGGTTTAACCAGCGTAAACCGGTCGCTTACGCTCCCGGCTGTTGTTTGCAAAATTGCGATTTCGTCCGTTTCCGGCACCGGAACAACAATCGGAGCCGGGACCGGTGGGGGCGGTGGGGGGGGAGGCACAGGAATTGCCGGAACCGGAACCTGGATTCTGGGAATGACGCGAAGCGGTACACCACGAGGAACCACGCCGGGCGGCGGATTGGGATTTGCGTCCTGTTGTTTTTGATTTTCCTCTTTCCACTGCTCTTCAATTTGGTCCAACTGTTTTTGCACGAGAATCGCTTTCCCGATCCTCCAAACGACCTCGCCCGTTTGAGCGTCTCTTGCGGCAAGCGTCGTGCTGGTTTTCATTCGCGGGTCTTCGATCTGTTTTCCATTTCCACGAATAAAAAGACGATTTCCGTAATTAACATTGATGACCGGCTCCTCTTCCAGCGCAAACACGAGCCGACCGTCGCTACTCAAACTCCCCATCGCCGTGTTGTGCCAAAGAGTCAGACGCAACAAGGCCAATACCCACTGCGCCGCGTTGGGTTGATACAGCGAATGAATATTCGGATTCGTTCCGAACATCGACGCTCTGTACTCGTAATCCTTGCCGACCCAAAGCCGTTTACCGCTAAACACATTGACTGCGATGAGTCCTTCGTAAGAGCGAAAGATGAGCACCGACCCGACGGCGACCGGTCTTGCCGTCGGAAGAAAGACGCTTTTGGCGAGACGCATTTGACCTTCGACCAATCGGACCGATCCCAAAAGTTTCGGTTGCGTCAGCGTTCGCTGTTTCCAGGCGAGTTCCAACAGCGGCGGGCTTGCGTTGACTTCCGGGTTTTGGGCCGGGATTCCACTGGAGGTCAACCACCCGGAATGTTCGATCCACCGGGCAATATCGGGAGACTCCGATTCCAGCCGGACGAGAATTTCTTCCGAAGTGGCCGGGTTCCAAAACTCGTTCCCGCCGATTTTCAGTCGCGGATTGGGATTTCGCCGCAAAAAAGCGTCGAGAATTTCTTTCGCTTCCGTCTCGTGTCCAATTGCTTTTGCACAAGCGGCGTAGGTTAAACTGAAGGTCGGTTCATAAGCGTCAAGCAACGCGCCTTCCTGAGCGAGACGTTTGGCGAGACGTCGAAACGTCAACAGGGCGGACGCTCTTGCCCCCTGTTCATATTGATTCATCGCGAGCAGAAAAGCGGCGTCTTTCCCGGCTTCCGTGTAAAAATAGCGGTCAACGATCTTTTCAAGTTGATCGAAAGAACCGGCCTCCACGGCATTTTTCAAGAGTCGCCCGGCAAGCGGTTCGTTTTGAAGAGCGTAAAGCTGACGTGTTTCTTCGGGCAACGAAAGAAGCAGTTCTTCCGCCGAACGCTTGAAAGTGTTTTGCGTCGCTCGATCCGCCGCATTTTTCGGCTCAAGAAAAAAATCGTCGTTTCCTTCAAGCACGGTCTTGATAAGAGCGACGGCGTCGGACGCCCGGTTCTGCTCAACGAGCTGCCTGGCCTGTTCCAACGGCCTCGCAACCGTTCGATCCGGCGTAAGCAGGTGCTTTTGTTTCGGACTCTTTTGGTCTTGAATTTCGAAGGGGGTTAATTTCGGTCGTTCCGCATTTTTGGAATTTTCAGAGGGTGTGTCCGGAACGGATCGCTTCTGCAAGTTTTCCGCACGCAATTCGGCGGCGGTTTTCGGTGCCGGGACAACGTCTTGAGAACAGACCGGCGAACACGGAAGGAAAACCGTCAAAAGAAAGAGAGTACCAACCAATCTGCGTCGCATGAATTCTAAAATTTCAAAATAAATTCTCGCATAACACGAACATTTTAGAAACTCAAACCGTAAACGAACGGGTACTCAAAACAGTCGAAGGCTAGGGCATAGGGCATAGGGCATAGGAAAAAAGAGATTCTGCTGTCTGCTGTCTTACTCCTATGCCCTTAAATTTCAACACTTTTTCCGGCCTCATAACCAATCCGTTTACACTTTGAGTTCTTGATGCAATACCAAGCCGAATTCACCACTACCATTTCAATCCGAATTTATCACCGTCGGATTGCGCACCGATCCCGCCCCGGAGCGGACCTTTATGCTGGTTCTTGACCGGTTTGCCGAACGACTCGGCCTTTTTCGGAGTGTTTTCATCACGGGCCAACGCTTCGGAATCCGCCGGCGTTTCGGGTTGCGCTTCCGGCACAAGCTGCTTGATCGAAAGGCCAACCCGCTTGGCCGTCGAATCGATGGATTGAATGTAAACGTTCACCCATTCGCCGACTTTAAGAACCTCCGCAACGCTTCCAACCCGTTTGTGGGAGAGTTCGCTAATGTGAATCAAGCCCTCGACGCCAGGCATCAGTTCGACAAACGCCCCGAAATCCATAATCCGGGTTACTTTGCCGCGTGCTTGCGATTTTTCCTGGAATCGTTCGTGAATATTGCTCCAGGGATTGTCGGCATCGTCCCGGAAAATCAGCGAAATTCGCTTCGTGTCAGGGTCCATTCGGGAAACCTTGACCTTGATCCTCGCTCCTTCGGTCAAAACTTCGTTCGGATGTTTGATCCGTCCCCAGGAAAGCGCACCGATGGGAATAAATCCGTCCACTCCACCGAGATCGACAAACGCCCCGCTTTCAATTAGCTTGCGAACGACCCCTTCCCGAACCTGGCCCACTTGAAGTTCTTCGAGGAGTTTTTGCTGCATTTCTTCCCGTTCCCGCTCAATCATTACCCGACGGCTGAGAATCAGGTTGCGACGCATCGGATTCACTTCCATCACGACGCACTGGAGAACGTCGCCGACGTAATCTTCCGGTTTTTCGACCCGGTAAACGGCGATTTGTCCCATCGGAATAAAACCGCGAAGTTTGTTGACTTCACATTCCAAGCCGCCGGTGTTGACCGCCGTGATTTTCGCCGTGAGGATCATTCCCTCCTGAATTTGCTCCCATTCCCGAACGTCCGCCGCCGCAAGCGGAAGCGTCAATTCATAGAGCCCTTCTACAGGCAGGTATTTCAGGACGATTACGTCCCATTCCTGTCCGACTTCCGGGAGTTCTTTAAATTGTTTGAGCGGAACCGTCCCTTGATCGCGTCCGCCGACGTCGAAAAAGACGTCTTCGTTTCCGACGGAGAGAATTTTTCCCTTGAGCTTGGTTTCCGGTTCCAATTGTGCTTGCGACGCGATTTTATCGACGCCGGCCATAAGCGACTCCATTTCGGTTCCCTGAAAAAGCTCGGAAAACTCGTCCTCCAGATCGTCGGAAAGTTTGCCGCGAATGCTCGGAACCGGAACTTTGTGACCGGTACGAAGCGGAACGTCCTTCAAGGCGGACAATCCGTCATCGGAAAGATGGTCTGCCTGGAGTTCGTCTGCGCTTTCCCCTTCGCTCCCTCTTCGTGGGTGGGGGGTATGAGCCGGTTTATCGTCTTCCCTGGAAAAGTCCCGTTGTTTTTTGGACGGGGACGCCGGTGCTTGCTGCGGTTGCTGCGGGTCGACGGCGGGAATGGCCGGTTTGGGACGATATTGGTCCGGATTCCGTTGGGAACCGATTAGGATTTTCGGGCGGGAATCTTCCTGAAGTGAGGAATCGTTACTCATGGACAATGGTGAAGAAACTTGGGGTGGAAAAAAACGACGGTCTCCTCATTGTATCGCAACTTTGAGGAAAAAAAAGAAGTGCATTGAAAAAGACAGGAATGCAAACCGTGACATTTTAACGAATCACGATCTTGTCTTGTTCGACGCGGACAACGGTTCCCGAAACCGATGCGTGAATGTCGGCACCGAGGGCCGGTTTGCCGTCGGTGAGCGGTCTTACGGCAATCGTTTGGCCCGCTCTGACCGGATCGCCCTGCCGTACCGTCGGTTGGCAAAGGGCACCGATGTGTTGCTTCAAGAGAATCGTTACTTCCGAAACCGTAATCGGTTCCAAAACAAGCGGTCCTTTGTTCACGTAAGCCGTCAAACCGGTCCGTTGCATCAACCGCGACGTCGGGGTCTTGCGGTTTTTCATGTGGAGCGACGCCCGATTCTGTTGAAACGGTGGATTTTCGTACCGTTTTTTCTCCGCCAGAAGCCGCCGCTTGTTTTCCGCACAGACGTTTTTCGGGTCCAGACCCTCCGGGCAGGAATACGAACTGCACAAGTTGCACTCGCAGCAGAATTGCGTGCCGGGTACATCGGCCTGCTTGGAAAGATTGAATCCAAGCGAACGCATGGCCCGATGCGGCTCAATCGGGTGCCCAAGCAGGTTGCGCGGGCAAAGTTCCGTGCAAAACGAACATTGGTCGCAAGCCGCGATCCCAATTCTCGCCACGTCTTTCCAAGGGCGGCTCATACGGCGAACGACGGCGTTTTCCCGAGGTAACACGATGATACCACCGGTCGTTTTCGTTACGGGGCCGTTCAAATCGGCAGCCAGTGTTCCCATCATGACGCCGCCGATGATGAAACAGGGATCGTCAATCAGGATTTTTCCTGCCGGTTTGAGGCAGGCCGAAAGCGGTGTGCCAATCGGAACGCAAACGGTGCAGGGATGCTCGACCGCTCCGGCAACGGAGACGTATTTGTGCGTAACCGGTTGCTCTTTCAGGACCGAAGCGGCAACGTTGATTGCGGTTTCCACATTCATCACGACTGCCCCAACGGCAAGCGGAATTCCACCGGGCGGAATCACACGCCCAAGCGTTTCGTAGACCAGAATGAACTCGTCGCCGGACGGATAGGCGTCGTCCAGCGGGACGATTTCCATGTTTTTCGCCAGTTTCGGACGAAGCGAGTCAATCACGGGTTTGTATTTCCCCTTGATTCCGACGATTCCGCGTTGTGCGCCGGTCAACTGCATCCCGACTGCGAGACCTTCGGCCAACTCTTCCCCTCGTGCGAGGATCAACTCTTTGTCTTTATGGAGCAGCGGTTCGCATTCGGCGGCGTTGATGACGACGGTATCCGCTTTTCCGCCGAGTTTCACGTGGGTCGGAAACCCGGCCCCGCCAGCCCCGACGACCCCGCCTTGCGCAATGCGCTCGCAGACTAAAGAATTCGTGTCGCTCATGTTTCGTTGTTCCGGTGAAATAAAAAGAGACCCCCACCGTCGGTATCGGTCTTTTTCCGGAAAAAATTCAATAAATCTATTTGAATTCCTTAGCCGCGTCGCCTTGCGACGCGGTCATTTCAAGTTCCTGGCGAACTTTCACCCAATGACCTTCCAGCCGCAATACCTCAAAAAGTGGTACAACCAGGGATGGTCCCAGGGATTCCAGAGCGGATACGCGACTGAGAGTGCCGAGAAAAACAGGAAAAGCAGGCACAGGGCGCGTCCGAGCCGGCTTTGGGAAAGCCGGTTTACGGTTGGTGTCATCGCCATGATCCACATCGGGATAAACCAGAACATCCATCGCAAGCCCGACGTCATACCACCGTAATTGCGGTCCCCCTGCGGACGGTTCAGGTAAAAAACGTACACAATCAACGACAGCGAAAGGATGAAAAGGGCCGCGTAAAAGAGCCGCTTGTCCCCACGCTGGAACATCCACGCCGCCAGACCGAAAAAGCTCAACACCCAAAGCGGTGTCAGCGAAAAAATGCCGTGATGCCCGGCTGACGTGTGAAAAGCGTACGTCATTTTCGACGGTTCCCCCTTGTCAATCCCGATGCGGTTCGTCCAATGACTTTCCCGCTCCCGGCCGCCGCGTTCGTACTTGTAAATGTACCAGTCGGGATTGCCGTAAGCGAGCGAATAGGTTTGGTGTCCGATGTAGTTCGTCTGCAAAAATACGGCAAGGACCAGTGCCATCGCCGGCACGTAACCGAGCAGTGTCCGACGCCATGACACCATCGCAAGAGCGGCAGGCAGGAGGAACGTGTACGCCAGGCCCGGCAGTTCACAGGCCGGAAGCAGTGCCGCAAAAAAACCCGCCGTCAGAAAATAACCGATGGACCGCTTGCCTTCAAACAGAATTTGAACCGCCGCGTACATGCTGATAATGACACAACAGATGCCCGGCAGATGGTTGTTTAACGTTACGACAAACGTGGAAACGAACGTGCCGAAACAAACGAACGCCATGAGAAACAGGCGGCTCCAGTCGGTTGCGGCGAAGCGGTCGATGAGATGACTCATCCGGAACCAGCAGAACAGGACGGGTATCAAATTGACGATTACCAGCATCGTGCGAACAACGAGGTAGGGATCGGACGCGAACGAAATTTTCCCGCCGCTTGCGTTGTAAATGACGTAATACGGTGCCGCCATGAGGATCGGTAAAAGCGGCGGCTTGCTTGAAAACAGGTAGGCCGGTGCATCGGGATCGGACGGCGGGAGCGGGTGCTTGACCATATCAATCGTGTCCCAGCCGGGAAGATTTTGTACGTTATCGATGGCGAACCAAATCACGTTACCGTTTTCATCTTTGACCCGCATGTCCGGCTCGACGAGAGCGCGGACCGTACACCATCGGCTGCGGTCGTTGGCACTCAGGTAAGGCCGTTGAAGCCGTAACGCCTCCGCTTGAAGTTTTTGCCGGGTCGCGTCCAGGATTTCCTCCAACCGCTTTCCGGTGACACCATTTTTCTTCTCTTCGGCTTCCCGTTCCCTGACGCGGCTTTCGATCTGCTGCCACTTGAGCCGTGACGCCGCCTTGTCGAACTCGTTATCGACCGCAATGATCCGCCCGAACATCAGCCCGGCGGAAAGAAAAATCATCAAGGCGTAAATCTGCTTGCGAAGCTCTGGTGTCATAACCAAGTGATAAGTGATAAATGATAAATGAGAAACAAAATTCGTAATTCGTAATTCGTAATTCGTAATTCGTAATTCGTAATTCATTCCGCTCTTAACGTTACAAAATCGAACGGATCAATCAAAATCGAGTTCGGTATCTTTGCCAAACGGTCCTCAAGCGGGTTGGAAAGATACACCTGTTCCACTTTTTGCACGAAATCCAGCGTTACCGTTTGCGGCTGGTCCGTCGGATTGTAAAGCCGCAAAATCAACCCGCTTTCCGTCCGCGTCGGCTTCAATCGGGTGATGAGCACGCTCTCGTTGTCGAGTTTTACGATTTGGTTTTGAAGCATATGAGTTGTCTTGAGAACATCATCACGAACTAACCGTTGCGACTTTGAAGCGTCATACGGTCCAATATGTGGACGAATCACATATTGAAATCGCAATTTGCCATCTTGTCCCGCTTTATAATTCGTTTCCCAATGGTTGTTGCAAACCCAACTGTAAATGGTGCCACCCGGTTCAATGTGGTCCCGCCAAGTGGTAATATCCCAGGCCGGTGTATATTTGATCGGGGCGAATTGGACCATCGGGGCATCGGGAATTTCCAAATCAATTCCGAATTTATTGTTTGAGATGTTACAGAGCCGCTGGACACAATAGAAATTTCGGTTCGCCCCGGGTAATTGATCTTTCTCGACTTCCACCATTGCCCAAGGGGTGTCAACCCGCCATTTACCGCCAGGAACATTGAATGGAAAGCCAAAGAAGACTCCTTCTGGCCTGCGTTCCATTTCTTTTTCCATAAAATTCGTAATAAGGATACTGTCATCATAAGAAGAAATACTTATGAATCGACGAAGTGAGTTGCAGTTCGGTGCTACTGATTCGACAATGAGGCGCGCGGTCTCTTGGTTGTCCTGTACTTGGAAGTGCTGGGCGAATATCTTGATCTCTCCTTCAATTCTGAAACGATTTTCACTGACATTCCTTCCGATGATGCAAAGGTAATCGTTAAGACCTGCATTACCGTCGTCACCGGGTTTGGCTAAATCAACATCAATTCCTTTACGTTTTAGTGAGATGATTGCACCAGTCATTTTATCAACTTGAACTGCCAATACGCCGTTTCCGATCATTCCTTTTTCAGTATCTGTATATACTTTCCCGAAATCTTTTAGTTTCACTTCTGAACGGTAATCTTGGAAGAACTTCTCGTCCGATTCCTTAAACAATAATTCTCTTGTCGTGAGCACGGTTCGCTCGGCACGCTTGGCGTATTCCTGCTTGAAGTTGTCTTGGTGAATAACGAAATCACTGTCCGGTTCCGCTATACTGTTATGAGCTCCCCAAGTATGCTCATCGTACATAATAATGTCGGCCCAGATCGAATCAAACGCACCAAGAACTTCTCGATACTTTTGTGGATACTTCGTAGCAAGAAATGTTTCATATGCGGGCAACGCCATTTTCACACCTCGGTTAATCGCCGTCGCTTCCGAGGTACTCGCCGCCCCGTCTTCCCAGTACGGTGTGTAGTCGCCCCGAAGCGTCGGGAGCTGGTCGCCGTAACGCTCTTCCAGTGCCCGCATCACGTCGGAATTGCGTGACAAAATCAGTTTTGGGTAGACATATTTTTCGTTCCACGCCTTCACCTGATCGCTGATGACGCGGTTGGGGCGACCGTTGTCCATTTCGATACAGTACCGGAACTGGGCGATACTGTACGGGAAATCCTTCGCCTCAAAGTCGGCCAAAATTCCGAAAAACCGCTCGTCCGGAATCTCGTACCCCATCGGCTTGAAGTGGAACATGTTGTACGAGGTCGAAATCACCCAGCAAAGCACCTTTTCCTTGCCGGACGGCGATTCCCAGTAGAACGGCTTGTCCCCCCACTCGAAGACCCGACCGACGCGGTGGCCCGGGTTCGGAGCCATCGTCATGTACTTGACGCCGTTTTTCGCCAAGACCGGGATCAGGCCCCAAGTGTAGCCCGGCACGTCCGTCTGCATCGCACTGTCAATCGTAACGCCATGTTCCCGCCCGAACCGAACAGCCGCTCCCATGAGTTCGAACAGTTCCTCGTCCGAGTACATCCCGGTCATCGCCTGAGCATAAAGCGCGTCCAGGTGAATGTCCCGGTTGCGTGCCGCCTGAATGAACGCTGCCTTTTCCTCTTCGGTCGCGGTTTTCATAAATTCCTCGACCGCCCACATGCCTTCCGGATGAAATTTGAACTTCGCTTCGTCGGGATAATCTTTGGTTTCCTCGATGTATTTCAAGCTGTCTTTGAGCGACTGAACCTGGAGTGCAAGCACATCTTCCTGCTTGTGCGTGTAACCAATATCAAGGTGCGTTTGGTGAATGATGTGCAGTTCCCACTTTCGCTCGGCAGGAATTTCTGTAACGCTTGTAATCTGCTTATCGCCGATTTTCAATTCCATCGTTGCCTGCATCGGTTTATCGGTTACGTCCATCGGCAACGTGATGCTCGTTTTTTGCGTGTCCGTTTGTGGGTCAAGTTTCTTACGGGTTTTGGCCCCTTTTCCCTCGGCAATAATTTCAACGGTCAATTCCGCCGGTTTCGTGAGGATATTGCCGCCGAAGTCAATGGTAAACGACTTGATCGCTTCGGGATTCTTTTCGGGATTGCGCAGCCACCCTTTTTGGCTTTGGATGTTGAGCGTTTCGATGTTTTCGCTTCGGCCAAACATTTGGATGGCGTCATAGACCATCCAATCCCCTTTCATGGTGGTAATTGTCAAAAGATTCCCGGTTTTCTTCGCAACATCAATCGGGAAAAGGACCTTATGCGTAACCCAATCGGCGGACGTCGGGTTCGCAAGGATTTGCGCCCCCATGCCGCAGGGGAGGATTTGGATTTCCCGCTTGGTGCCGTTGAGGTCCACTTCAAGCAGCGGCGGATTGTTGTTGTGTCCGGCGGCGGTGAGTTGCAACTCCAGAGCGACAATCCCCTCCTTCTTCATGGTGTCAAGGTTCGGCAGGTCGAACTCCAGACCGAGGAGATACTGGCAACTTCCGCCCCAAACATCGACCGGTCCGGCCTGAATCCACGGCCAATCGGTTTTCGTGTTGAGGCCGTCCAGTTTCTTGATGGTGCCGCTGGGCCGCTTTCGGGCCGCTTTGTTCCAATCGCCGCACAAAGCGAACTCGGCACAGCTCCCGTCCGGTTTGCCGATGGACCATAGTTCTGCGGCGCAGGCGGGGGAAAGGAAAAGGAAGGATAACAGTATTACTTTGAAGACGGATTTACGCATGGGTTGGTTGAATGTTGAGGTTTTTGTAACAATCCGGTTGAGGTGTAGCCCTCCCATTCCCTTAAAACCGACTGTCGGATGCCATGAGTATACCAGAATCCGAACCTGTTTTCAACTGCCGATTTCCCAAAAACATGGCCTTGCCTCTTGTTTTTCACGGCGTTTGGATTACAACTTGTCTGGCAATGGAGTTGCGAAATGGAGTTGCGAAAAGGATTGTTTGCCGGTTTCACACAAAGTCTTACCCGTTCCCCATGAAATTCCGCAAAGAGGACCGTCTGCGAAAAAACACCGAATTTCAATGTGTTTACGCCTATCGGTTGTCCGTTTCGGACAACGTGTTGATTGTGTACGGTTTTCCGAACGACCTGGGACGGACGCGGCTTGGAATATCCGTGTCCCGCAAGATGGGCAACGCCGTTGTTCGCAACCGTTGGAAACGCCTGATTCGTGAAGCCTTCCGACTTCACATCCTGACCGACACTCACGCCGCCGGGCTTGATCTCGTCGTGATTCCTCAAAAAGGAATTCCGCCGGTTTCGTTCGACGAATTGAAAAAATCGTTACAGAAAAATGTCGGCAAATTGAAAAGAAAAATGGAAAAACAAACAACAAACAGAGCCGGGGACGGTGTTCCCGACTTGGGACCACAGGTTCCGACTCTCAAGAATACCTGCCATGCAACTGATTCCAACTGAAAATCCCGCCATTGCGAAACTCGTTTCCGATTCGGTGTTACCGATTACCGTGATTGGAACCGAAGCGATTCGCGTAACGTTCGACCACAAAACATTGCAACAGGCCGTCAATGCCCGGAGCGGAGCTGGCGTAACCGACGTCATTATCAATCCCGACGCCCACTGCGGGTACGGAGCACCCATCGGCTGCGTCATGGTGTCGCCGACACATATCTATCCCGGTCCCGTCGGTGTCGATATCAAATGCTCCATGTCGCTGCTCCAATTCGACCTTCCCGCGGAAGAGATCCTCGACAAACGGATTCGTCGGGAACTCATTAACGCGATTTGCGATCGGACGCCGACCGGTCCCGGTGCCGGACAGCGGAGTGTACGAAAAGGACGGAAAATTCCTTTTGCGCTTGCAAAGCAGGCCGTTATTGAAGGGGCAAGCGAATCCGTTTGCGAGCAGTTCGGGATTCCGTTGGAATGGACATTGCGCTGCGAAGACGCCATCCATTACGGCCACGACAAATCGACGGCAAGTCTTTCCCGCCGCCTCGACAAAATCGTCAAGGAAAAGTACATGGGCAACTTCAGCGAGAAGATGCAACAGTTCGGTTCCTACGGCGGCGGCAACCACTTCGGCGAATGTGAAATCGTTCATGTTGCGGAAACCGAAAAGGCGAAACGTTGTGCCGGGGTGTTCGGACTTCGGGACGGACACGTTGCGTTTTTGTCGCATTGCGGTTCGCGGGGCTTTGGCAACATCCTGGCGACGGAGCAGTTCAATATTTTGCGACGGAAATTCAGGGAATGGGGGACGCCTTTCCCCGGCGGCGACCGGGACTTGGTTTATGCCCCCATCGGTTCCCACGAAGCGAACGACTACCTTGACGACATGGCTCTCGGCGCGAACTTTTCGACCGTCAACCATCTGCTGATCAACGTCCTGGTTTGGGAGGCGTTTCGGGAAGTGTTTCCGGGCGTCCAGGCGAATTTTGTGTATTATATCTCGCACAACATCGCCCGGCGTGAAAACTGGAACGATCAATCCGTGATGGTTCATCGAAAGGGTGCCACTCGCGCATTTCCGGCAGGACACCATGCTTTGCGGGGGACGCCGTTTGAGACCACCGGGCACCCGATTCTTTTACCGGGCAATCCCCGCGGCGGTTCGTCCGTGATGGTCGGCGAAAGCGGCGCAACGATAAGTGCTTACAGCATCAACCACGGTGCAGGCCGGGTGATGGGCCGACGCAACGCCTCGAAAACGCTCGACCAGAAAACGGTCGACCGGGAATTCGAGGAAGACGACATTTTGACAAACTGCCGCCGTTATCCCCTCGACGAAGCTCCGGCGGCGTACAAAAATTTCGACGAAGTGAAGAAAAGCGTGATCGAAGCGGGACTGGCCTCGGAAGTCGCAAGCCTTAGAGCCAGGTTCGTCATCAAAGACGGCGACCAGGCGGACGATTAAACGCCGGTTTCTTGTTTAGCCGTCTCACCCTGTGATTAGCCGTCTCACCCTGTGAGACGTTTTCTGTCCGCCTTCCCCCCAACTTCCAATTCCTGTTCCTTGCAATGAACACCGACGCTCTCCCGGTCGAAACACTCGCCAAAGAATTCTACAAGGAACTCTTCGAGTGGTACACTTGGGCACTCGACGAAAAAATCGGCGTGTTCTTTCCTCACGGGAACAAAGACCGGCAAAATCGGGAAGAACACCTCATCCGGCTCATCATCCGATTGATATTTGTTTGGTTCTTGAAACAGAAAAATCTGGTTCCCGACGAGATTTTTGACGGAGAAAAACTCAATTCGTTGTTAAAAAAGTTTGATCCAAACAGCAAAACGCAGGACAACTATTACCGGGCCATTCTGCAAAACCTGTTTTTTGCCGCTCTTAATAACAAAATTGAAAACCGGGACTTTGCAAGTTCCCGTGGAAAATCGCAACACGATGGTGTCAAAACGCTTTACCACTATGCCGATGAGTTTTCCCTTCCTCCCGAAGAAGTGATTCCACTTTTTCAAAAGGTGCCCTTCTTGAACGGCGGTTTGTTTGAGTGTCTCGACAAAGACACGATCGACGCGCACGGTAAAAACAAACGTATCTACTGCGATGGTTTCAGCAACAACAAAAAACACCGTGCTTTTGTGCCGAACGTTCTCTTCTTCGACGAAAACAAAGGTTTTTTTCCCCTTCTCAAACGGTACCACTTTACGGTGGAGGAAAATACTCCAGCCGATGTTACCGTTGCGCTTGATCCCGAACTTTTGGGAAGAGTCCTTGAAAACCTGCTCGGAACCTACAATCCCGAAACGAGGGAAACCGCCCGAAAACAGACAGGCTCCTTTTACACTCCCCGTGAAATCGTTCACTATATGGTCGATGAAAGTTTGAAGGCGTACTTGTTGTCCGAACCGGGATTTTTACAAGATTCGCAGAATAACCGGGATTATCACGTTGCCGTGGAAACCTTATTTTCCGATGGTTCTCTCAGGCCCGAAAACCTTGACAAAATCGTGGTTCAGACAATCCGACAGAAACTGCGCAACATCAAGGTTCTCGACCCCGCCTGCGGCTCGGGCGCATTTCCGATGGGAGTGCTGAACCGGATCATGGCAATTTTGGGAAAACTGGAGGGGGAAGACAGCGGTAAAGCAGACGACCTTAAACTTCACCTTATCGAAAACTGTATCTACGGTGTGGACATTCAACCGATTGCCGTTCAAATCAGTACGTTGCGGCTCTTCATTTCGCTGATCTGCCGACAGGAGCCGAATGATAATCCGAAGGAAAATTTCGGCATTAAACCGTTGCCGAACCTTGGAACGAAATTCGTGGCGGCAAACACGCTGATCGGGTTGGCAAAGAAAAAGAATCAACGAACATGGGAATATCCGAAAATCGTCAAGGTGAAGAATGAATTGCTCCGGGTGCGACGCGAACATTTGACAGCCGACACCGCTCAAAAGAAAAAGAAGTATCGGGAAAAGGACAAGGAATTGCAGGAAAAACTGACGCGACTCCTGACGGCAAACGAACGTTTTGCTCCCGAAGAGGCCCGAATGCTGGCCCGGTGGAACCCTTACGATCAAAACACCTCTTCCCCCTTCTTTGATGCGGAATGGATGTTCGGAATCAAAGAGGGCTTCGACGTCGTGATCGGGAATCCGCCGTATTTGAAAGAGGGCCGGATTTCCAAAAAAGATTTTGCGCAATACAACGATTCACCTTATTATCAGGGGAAGATGGACTTGTGGTACATGTTTGCCTGTCACGGAATTGATCTGTTGAAAAACGGCGGACATCTGTGTTTTATTGCCGCAAACAATTGGGTAACAAGTTCCGGTGCAGGCAAATTAAGAA
Organism: uncultured Planctomycetaceae bacterium; assembly: GCA_964576215.1. Lineage (GTDB taxonomy): Bacteria > Planctomycetota > Planctomycetia > Pirellulales > Thermoguttaceae > JAVBSX01. The sequence goes on along the minus strand of CAZNVM010000462.1, from coordinate 1,702 downwards.
ACAAAATCATTTCCGATACGCAAATTAAGCAACTTGTGGATTTTGGCAATTTCATGATTTTTGAGAGTGCAAGCGTCCAAACGATGGTGATGCAATTTTCAAAGAATTGCATTACGGATAATTATCGTTTTGATTATCGCAAATTAGCGGGAGACACGAAACTTACGGACGCCCTGGACTTGCTAAATAAACGCACAAATCATAAAGCCGCTTATCTTTTTCCAAAAATTACCAGGAATGACTTGAAAGACGGTTTTTTGACTTTCAGTTCCGACGATACGATCCTTGAGGAAATGGCGAAAAAAGGGATTTTCCTGACGGAAGGGGAAATCGCACAGGGTATTGTTCCCAATCCGGATGTGGTCAATCGCAGAAATATTCGAAAAATTCCCCGGAGTAAAATCGATGCCTTCAACATCAAAGTCGGCGACGGCGTATTTGTTTTATCCGAAGAAGTTGCGGAGGGTTTTCCGCCGGAGGAACAAAAATATATTAAACCATTGTATGAACCGACCGAAGTCGGGAAATACTGTTTGTTAAACTCAAACGGGAAAATTTTATACATAACGAAACAAAATTACAAAAATGATGCGCCCCAAATCATCGAACATCTTGAAAAATACAGGGAAATCATGGACGAAAGGCGTGAAAACCTTAATGGCCGATTGGATTTCTTTCATTTACATTGGCCGAGAAATTCCGTGTTTTTTGAAAAGGGGGGCAAGATACTGTCCGTGAGAAAATGTGGGAAACCCACTTTTGCTTACACGGAAAAAGAGGCTTATGTGATGATGGCCGTAAATGTCATCAAAACAAATCGTTTCCATTTAAAGTATCTGGTCGGTTTATTCAATTCAAAACCGATCGCCTTTTGGTTGAAAAACAAAGGAAAAATGCAGGGCGATCATTTTCAAATCGACAAAGAACCATTACTGCAAATTCCCGTTTTCGATGCAATAGCGGAACGGCAGCGTCCAATCATCTCGCTTGTCGATAAGATACTTTTTCTGAAAAACAACGACAACATTTCCGTTTCAGCAATCGTTGACAACGAAACGATTGCTTCCTGTTTCGAGAAAGTGATTGACGCCTGCGTGTATGAGTTCTACTTCGAGGAAGAAATCAAAGCCGGACGAGCGGACGTTTTGGAACTTGTCCAAAAATCGTTGAACAAAGTTTCACCATTACCCGTCGAACAACAAATACTTCGCCTGTTCGAAGAGTGGAATGATCGGGAAAACGACGTCCGGAACCGAATGATTTTGCAGGAAACCAAAATCCAAAGTGTCGCCCGGATTCTCGAATCAACGGACTGGTTGTGATTATCCCATCACATCAAGACTCGCACCAAGCCCGATGGCTCTACCGGGAGTTTGTGCCGCACAACGATGCGATTCAAATATTCGTAACATTTCAGCGGAATACTTGAAAAATTGCTATTTCCACGATAAGGGAAATATGGTACAACGCGGCCCATGTCGAAAACGTCGCGTGATTTTCCGGATATTCCTTCGTTGCTCGAGGGTGGTTTCACTGAGGAAACCGCCCGATTGCTGTACGCGCAGGGAGAGGAAATCGCGATTTTTGTGATGATGCAATTGGCGGCACTGGCCATAAAACCCGATGCCGTCAACGATGTGCATCCTTCGGAACCGTCGGGCAGCGTCGCCCCCTACCTCAAGGAGCCTCCCAAAAAACGTTG
>CAZNVM010000461.1:0-2975 GCA_964576215.1 uncultured Planctomycetaceae bacterium | reverse complement strand
TTTTCGGCGGCGACAAGGGAATCAAAATCAAACTTTTTCGACATGGTGGGTTCTCCATTGAGAGAGGTGGTATCGTTCGAATTGTCCGACGGGACCTGTTCCACGCCGGGTTCGGACGATTGAGGGTGGACCGAAGCCCGTTTCTTTTCACGTTTCATTGCTACCTCCTGTGCGAAAAGGGGTGAAGGCGTACCCTCGGCACGGAGGCCAAGGGTACGCTGGGAAAAAACGACAGAATTGCCGTTCAGAAAGAGAGGGAGACGGACCGAAGTCCACTCCAGGAAAAACCGCGTCAAATATCTTGCGGTTCTGGTTTGGATTTCGCCGTTTGACGTTGGATTTTTTGAGTCATGCTGTCCATGAGCTTAGGGATGTCGGTCCCTCTGTCATGAAGCAATTTATCGAACATTCCTGCGAAGGTCGTCATTTGGTCCTGATGATCCAAACGGTGGAACAATTCGGAAATGATTGGATCGGCAATCCGACGTTTTGGTCCGTTGGACTCATTGAGCATTTCTTTGACGCGTTTTTCCTGCTCCAAAGTCAAAAGATTGCCGAGTATGGCATGCGTAAACCATTCGGGGAAAGATATCGTGAGATGCCGGACATATTCGCTCGGAGTACACTCGTTCAATCGTTCTCCAGATGGTGGGCATGGCGAATTCTCATGATCCGACTCAACACTTTCGGTGGCGGCAACGTCGTTTTCTTTCGCGTGAGCACCGTATTTTTTGTTCAATTGTCTCATGATCCAATCCGTGACCTGTGGACCGTATTCGTCCTTATTTTGAAGCTGTTGCATCGCGTCAAGAACCATTTCGACGACATATCCCGGAGGAAACCATGTGAACAAAGTCGCCGTCAGCCGATTGGGGTGCTCACGAGGAATGTGCTTAAGAGTCGTCTGACCAATGGGACGGCTACCATACCCACCGGGGCAAGGAATTTGAGGCGTTGGTCGAAAACCTCCATAGTACAGCGGTTCCGTTTTCTCTTTTTCGCCTTCGCCGATGATAATGGTATCTTCATTGTCGTGCGGCCAGTTTTTAAGGGAGGCTGGAACAATGCGCGGTATCGGTGATGTCGTGCTTGGCAGAGGCGGAACAACCTCGACACCGTCCTTGTTTCTTGGCAACTCCGTATAAGGTGATTCATATTCAAAGGATTCATCGGAGTGTTTGGCCGATGAGATCATTTTCTCGTTCACGTTCGAACTGGGCGAGGATGTTTTCGATTCCGGATTTGTTTCGACGGACGATTCTTGCGAGGGCATGTCGGACACGGGTTCCAGCTTCGGTGAATCGCTTTTCGCCTTTTTGACCCGCCTTGCCGGGTACGATTTGCCATCTTTGCCGACCACCCTTTTGGTCGAATCCTCTGTTTGGGTCAGGTTCGTAACATTACGAACCTGTTTGAGATGGTAGCGGACAGTTCCTTCGGTACAGCCGAGGACATTGGCAATCATTGTATTTGACCGATTCGGCCAAGCCTCCAGCAACATCCCGATTGCCTTGCGAATGTCGTTCTCCTTGAGCGGAAGGGCGTTTTTGCTGTTGATCTCGGCGGCGGCCCAAAGTGCATCGGCCCTCGAACCACTCCGAATCTCAGCCAAAATTTCGGTCAAATTGCATCGAATCGCCGCGATAATGCGATGGTGACCATCGGCAATCCAATGTTTACCGTTTTCGTCGAGATAGACAACGATTGGTGGAAACTTTGCCCGACCTTCTTTGGTTTCCATGAGGATAGCATACCGCAGGACGGTCGCCTCATCGACCGCCACACGGATTTGTGTGTCGCAAGCAAGACTCAGCAAGTCAAGAGAAAGCATGACCGTTTCGGCCATTGCCGATTTCTCCTGTTTCATGTCGGGTGATAAAATCATTGGAAACTCCTGTTTGGATGATAGTAAATTGTAACAGACTTGGCGGTTTTTCATTGCCCATAAATCGCGATCCGGACTCGATTGTGCTTCGGGCACCCAATGTTGAGGCGAGTAAATGCCCCCGCGATAAGTAGACTCTACGCAAATTTGCCGCCGCCGATGAAGCGGAGGTAAGGCAGTCTTGATTCTGGTTGTCCGAATTGGAATTTTCTTTTCCAAAAACGAGTCTTGACGGTAAAAAAACTTCCTCTCATCAATAATAATTCTCGCTCATCGCGTTGTTATTTCGAGAAAAATAAGAATTTTTTAGCAAAAAGGCCTTATCGCTCATTTGACATATGGCGGCGTGACTGCAATATGTCGCATAAAAAATTCCGCCCCCGGTCACTTTTTACGAAAAAAAACATTCTCCCTCTATAAAGTACTCCAATTTGGACTTCGCTAACGCACAATTTTTTCAAAATTCTTTATTCTCGTGATTCTTTGAGGAATTTGAGTGCCGATTGAGCAAACGTAGCCAGGTAATTATCATTGAAATAGTGCCGATTCATAAGAACCGCATAAACCTCGCATCCCTTCAATAGATATCTATTGCGTTGAGTGTCGGTATTATTTCGAAAATCCTGACCGTAGGGGCAAAAAAACTCAAAAAACTCAAAACATCTGTCAAATCTGTGATTTATCGACCATTTACCAAAAGGTGTAGGCTGGCGAAAAAACAGGTCTACACCTTTTGCTTACGATGCTCTCGACGACCGCCCCGGCGTTCAGGACGGATTTTCCGCTCTTCGAGATAGGCCTCGATGTCTCGGAGCTCATACCAAACCGAAGACACAAAACATCCGTCGGCAATTCGCCAAAATTTCGGTCCCGTTCCTTGCCGACGCAGTTTTTCGAGGTACCGGACGGAATGTCCAAGCATGGCCGCTGCCTCTTTCGCTTGGAAAAATTCAAGCGTTTCCAATTTGTCAAGTAAATCGTAAGTCCCTTTCTCGCCCAAGAACTCGATTGTCGGCGAAATAAATCCGACAAGATCATACGTTATGTAGCTGTAAACCGCCTCACCGTAAAAAGTCACGCTTCGCTCAAT
>CAZNVM010000460.1:0-2131 GCA_964576215.1 uncultured Planctomycetaceae bacterium | reverse complement strand
AACCGCCGATTGGGGGAAAGGGGGTTTTGTGCCATGAACCCGTGAAACCCGGGGATTTTTCCCCGGTTTTCGACAAAAAACGTCTGAACCCCCGGAAAACTCGACCGCGAATCGGCGTATGAAATATCCGGGCTATTTCCTATTTCCGATTTCCGATTTTACTTGGCCACCTGCTGCGGAGTCACGAAATCGGGGGCGTTACCGAGTTGGGCGAGGACTTGAAGGAGGCCGTTGAGGTGTGCGAACCGCGGTCCGAAGCGGTCGACGAATTCTCCCAGAGCGTATTCACTGTCCATGAACGTTTCGTATCCGTCTTCCACTTCGTTCGTAATCGTGGAGAGCATATCGGTTTGCACTTTGCCGAGTTTCTCCGCCGCGAGCTTGCAGAAGTAAGAAAGGTCCGGATTCGCTTGCTTCCAGGAAGCCAGCTCGTGCATCCGTTGGCGGTGCATTTGCGAAATTTGAACGATCAATTCTTCGAGAAGCTCGTTTTGCCGCTCCTGGGCCGCACGCATCGACCACAAACAATGGGTCACTTCCGAAAGCGTCGATTGGCGATGGGGGGTGGAACTCGTGGTCTCCGCAAAAACGTCGATTTGTGTAATCCAATGAGGGGATTGTGAATTTATTACTGGCATTGTTTATTAAAAATAGGAACGATAGACTACAAGCGGTGAGTAAAACCGATGCCCTTAAGTATAAAACGATTTACGTGAAAAAGTCGAGTACCCGTTCGAAAAAAAAATCTTTTTTTGAACGATTTAAAGGAATTTTCGAGAGGACTTACAACCGTGTTCCTGCGCCAATCGGGCACAAAGTTTTACCACGCCTTTGACCAATGAGGAGATTTTTTATTTCCGATTTCCTGTTCCCTTCATTCCGACCAAAACAGCGGCAATGGCAAGTTCGGCGAGGATGAAGACGGCCCGTTGCGCTCCGGCGACGGCGATGGCAAAACCTTCCGCAAGCGTCGGATCACCGCCTGACGCGATGAGCGACGCGGCGAACATTGGGGCGAAGCATTGAATCAAAACCCACTCTCTCGCCCCCAAACCACCGGGAAGCATGAGCACGAATCCGAAAACGACCGACATGGCCGAAATCGCGATGTATTTTGGCAACGCTTGAATCGGTTCCGGTTCAAGCCCCAAACCGTAAACTGTACACCACAAACTTGCGCCGAAAAGTATCCAACTGATTCCCATGAGTCCCCAACCGTAAAAAATGGTGGACCACCGGATTTTCTTGAGATGGGAATCCATGTCCGGGTCTCCTTGCCCGACGTGAAGTTTTTTGGCGACAAACCGAAACAGTACCGGAATCGTCGGGAAAACCGAAAATCCGAGCAAAAGAACATTCAATGCCAAGAGTGCCCGGTATTGTGGGTGGTCCTGAAACCCAAAAAACGTAATCACTACGGCAAGAAGTGAACCAATGGACATCATTCCAAATGTTTCAAGGAAAATACCCGCGACGGCACAGCTTGCCCGAACATCGGGACCACGTATCATGTCGGTCCGCATGATAACGAGCATCGCTTTGCCCGGCACGTATTTTCCCAACTGACTGATGTAATACGCCCGAACGGAAGCGAAAAAACCGGGCGATTGCCCCATCAGGCGAAGCACATGCCGCCAAAAAACGGCAGCGGGAAAAAAAGCGACCAAGTAGAGAATGCCTGTAAGAACCAACCAACCGACATGAAATTTCCAGGGATAGGCTGAGAGTTTGTCCCACGTCTTGTGCAATTCCCAGAGAACCCAAAGAATGACGGCGACGACGATGGCGAGCTTGATCCAGGGGAAAAGGCGTTTGGCCAAAAGCAGATATTTCGACATGAACGGGAAATGCGGAACAAAGTAAACGAAAACGAAAGACACCTATTATATCGCAAATACAATCAATGCGGAGTACCCAAGACGACTGCAAAGTCGCTTTTTTCCTGGGAACGCAGGCTTCCAGCCTGCCAGTGAGTTCGTAGGCATCCTACTGGTGCTTCCGGTTTGGTATTGACCTTAATAAAAAGGCGGAATGGAGGCGGTGCTCCGCCGTATGCAAGTAACGTTCGTTAAGCCCCCAACGGGGGCACACAAGGTAGCCGGGGGTGAGACGTACTCGTCGCCCCCCCGGA
>CAZNVM010000459.1:0-7407 GCA_964576215.1 uncultured Planctomycetaceae bacterium | reverse complement strand
CGAGCTGACGGAGGACGTTGGTGGTTACGCTGTGTACAGAACGACGTTCGATCAGACAGTGATTGAATTTTCCGTGTGCATGTGGTCCGGGAAAGATTCTTGCATAAGGATCAACAAAGACGAAATCGCTTTCGGTTGCGCAGACAGCTATCGGTTTCTCTATGAGGAAATCCAGAAACAACTCCATGGCATACAGTAAGCGGGAAAGTTGGAATCCCGTAACGGCGACTTTCACAAAAAATCGCAATCAGTCGTCATTGCAACAAACCTCAAATTTTTTTTTTTTGCAAAATACTTGACTTTTTGAGAATATTTGGTATACTTACCGTCTGTTCTGTGTCAGATTACGAGATAAATTTTTTTAGAACAAAAAATGTGAAAGCAATATCAATCGAAGGTGAATACGTCGAGAAAATTATCGCAGGCGAGAAAAAGTACGAATACAGAAGCTGGCCGACCAAGCACCGGGGTAAAATTGCGATCATGGCCAAGGCACTCGCTGGTATGAATCGCGGCTATATCGCGGCCATTGCCGATCTAACCGATTGTAAGAAAATTGATGGTGGTTATGCCTTTGAACTTCAAAACGTGAGAGAAATCGTACCGGTGGTACATAAGGGACAACAGCGAATTTTCAACATCGCACATGAAGAAGATTCGTTTGTTTATCGTAATGACGTGTCAGAAGAGGAGTACACACGTCTTTGTAAACCAGTTGAAATTTACTACGGAAGGGGGTAACAAATGCCTAAACGATCTACAGCGGCGATGCCTGCGCAACGTAAAGCAATGAATATCGGTGCCGCTTCAAGAGCAAAGATTGCGGCAAGTAAAGCGGCTGAGAAAGCGTCGCGAGGGAAGAAAAAAGGCGGCAAAGGTCGTGGCTAATGTCAAGACTTTATGATGTTATCAAAACCGCCACTCGTGTCACTGACAACGCTATCGTCATGTTTTCGACAGGAAAGGATAGTGTCGTTACACTCGACCTGTGTGCGAAGTATTTCCAGGACTTTCAAATCTGTTTCATGTATTACGTCAAAGGTCTTGAATTTCAAGAAAAAACGCTGACGTACTACGAAAACAAATTTGGAAAGGAAATACTTCGCATTCCGCATTTTGATACATCCTACTTTCTCAAAGACGGCTATTTCACGCAACCGGATTACTCGGTGCCGATACTGAAAATTACCGACTGCTGGAATTACGCCAGGGATCATTTTGGAATCGACTGGATCATTTCGGGCGAGACCGTTTACGATTCCATACAACGCCGGGCAATGATTCGTTCTGGTGGGACGATTAATACCAAGACCAAAAGAATCCACCCGCTTGCCGAGTGGAAAAAAAGCGATGTTCTCAAGTACATCAAAATTCATCACCTGCGTACCGGCGTCGAACAGAACAAACTCGGATTCACGGCGGAAGGGTTCGAACCGCTTGGACTCGCCTATATCAAGGAAAATCACCCGGAAGACTTTGAAAAAATGAAAAAAGTCTACCCGGTGATTGAAGCGATCATCAAACGGCATGAGTATCAAAGAGAATTACGAAGTCAAAAAAATCTCGCGGACGCTAATCAGCAAGGCCGCTTATAACCCGCGTAAAATCTCGAAGGAAAACGCCAAAAAACTCAAGGAAAGCCTTGAGACTTTCGGATTGGTCGAGCCGCTTATCTGGAATAAACGTACCGGGAATCTTGTGTCGGGACACCAGCGGCTAACTCTGCTTGACAAGGAATCGAAGTCGAAGGATTACGAAATCACCGTTTCCGTGATCGATGTTGACGAAATCACCGAGAAGAAACTCAACGTGATGATTAACAATCAGACTCTGATGGGAGAGTTTGACGCGGATTTGATCTTTGACCTGGTTGCCGATGGCGATCTTTCTTTCTCCGATCTCGGATTCGACGATCAGCAGGCGGAAATCCTGTTCGGCGAAAATGAGCGATTTGACGAAATCTTCTCTGTCGAGGAAAATAAAGAGTACCAAGATGTCAAAGACAACATCAAGGCAATCAAAGACCTGAAAAAGCGACGAAAAGAGCAGGAGAAAGCCGACAGCGAGCAAACGAACGCCGAATGGTATTTTACCGTTGTCTGTCTTGACGAAGCGGACAAACGGCGGATACTCAAGGCATTGGGAATACCGGGTCAAGAGCAGTTCGTCCTATCAAGTGCTTTCGATAGAATTTTGAAAAAATAATGGCCTCTGTTAAGAGAAAAAATGGTACAACGGTACAGCATAAAAAAACGGTTCTTGAGCAGTTAAGAAAAACGCACGGAATCATCGCTACCGCTTGCGTACACGCCAACGTCGGACGGCAAACATTTTATCGCTGGCTTGCCGAAGACGAACAGTTCAAATCTGACGTTGAGGACGTTATCGAAATCACCACCGACAAAGTGGAGGCGAAGCTGTTGGAGCAGGTCAATCGCGGTAATCTGACCGCGATAATCTTCTACCTCAAGTGCAAAGGAAAGAAGCGCGGCTGGGTCGAGAGGCAAGAGGTCGAACATACCGGGCCGCGTCCGATTGTTGTCAGCCCACAGTGGAAAACGCTGTTTGATGGCGAGGAGGATTGATGTACCGCCCGACACGTGCACAACTGGATGCCGCAAAACTGATTCTTTCGAGGCCGGAAAATACACTACTTTACGGCGGTTCACGAAGCGGGAAAACGTTTGTCATTGTCGATTACCTTTGTAACGTCGCCAAACTCAAGCCGGGATCGCGGCAATTGATCGCCAGGAAAACGTTGCTCTCTGTCCGGCAATCGATTGGCTTTGACACGTTTCCCAAGGTGTGCGAACTCGTTCATATCAACGAGAGATTTCATTACAACAAGGCCGATAATTACTTTCTCCATGAAAACGGCTCTGAAATATGGCTTTTCGGCCTTGAGGACAACGACCGCTCTGACAAAATCCTGGGAAAAGAATTCTGTACCGTCTACTGTAATGAAGCGTCCGAACTTGCCTGGGACTCGGTGAAGAAAGCAAGAACACGGCTTGCCCAAAACATTTCCAGACTTACAAATCGTTTTCTCTGCGACTGTAACCCGCCTTCGAAAAACCACTGGCTCTACAAGTTGTTCATAAAGAAGCAGGACCCGATAACGAACCTCCCGATCCATGACCCGGAAAATTACGCATCCATGCGTCTGAATCCAGAGGACAACCAAGCGAACCTGCCGAAAAACTACTTTACCAATGTGCTTGCCGGGTTTACCGGTCGGTTTCGCAAGCGGTTTGTCGAAGGGGAATTCACCGACGATAATGAGTTTGCCCTTTGGAAACGGTCCTCTATGATCGACCCGTTCCGTGTTGCCTCTGTTCCGGCGGATTTGGAGCGTATCGTAATCGGCGTCGATCCCGGCATTACCAACAAGGAAAACAGCGATGCAACCGGAATCGTAGCCGTCGGCGTGAAGATGATCGGCAATCAGGAGCATTTTTACGTGCTCGGCGACCGCACTTTGCAAGCATCGGTCAACGAATGGGCCGCCACGGTGGTGAATTATTACCAGGAATTGAACGCGAACTATGTCATTGCGGAGACGAATCAGGGGGGCGATCTGGTGGAATACGCTTTGCGAAATTCGACGAACTCCGCTTTGGCCCGAAACATGCCGATCACCAAGGTTCACGCGAAAAAGTCCAAACTTCTCCGGGCAGAGCCGGTGTCGCAACTGTACGAACAGGGCCGCGTCCACCATGTCGGGGAACTGGTTGCCCTGGAGGATGAAATGTGCGACTTCACCGGGGAACTCAACCAGGAATCGCCGAACCGCTTAGACGCCCTGGTCTACGCCGTGCTCGCCCTCATGGAAAGGCCTGCGGAAGTGGTGCAGAGTAGTTATAATTGGTAGCGGACGACGAGAGCGGCAGAACATTTACCCTCGGAGGATACCCCCGATTACATAAGAAGCAGCCTTGTCAATGTGCTCTGTTTCCACAGTATTGGAACTCGCGATGTCGGCAATTGTTCTCGCCACTTTTGCTAGGCGGTCCATTGAACGTGTTGAAATTGAATTAGTTCCAACAATGTTTTTGTAATGCTCGAATCCTGATTCGGAAAACAAACAGTATTCCCGAACCGCTCCGCCTGGAATTGCCGCATTGAATGGTATAGATGTTCCCGAAAAGCGGTTTTGCTGTCTTGTTCTCGCGTTTTGTACAATAGTCTTAAATCTAGCCGTTTGGTTTGGCTCTACTTCAATAAAGCGATCATCCATGCTCAACTTTGTCATTTCCACTTGTAAATCAATTCGGTCCAATATCGGTCCACTAATCCTTTTTTGATACTTCTGTATGTCTGACTCACGACACTTGCAATTTCCGTATTTGTAATGGCCACATGGACACGGATTCATTGCGGCGATGAGCGTAAAGCGTGCCGGAAATTCCAGCGACGCTTCCGAACGTGAAATACGCACGATTCCTGATTCCATTGGATTCCGAAGACTTTCCAATGCTGCCCTGGTAAATTCCGGGAATTCATCCATAAAAAGAACCCCAAAATGGGCCAGCGTGATTTCACCTGGTCGCGGAATTCCAGTACCGCCGCCAACAATGGCTTGTGCCGATGCAGTGCTGTTGATCGTTCGCATCGGACGTCGTGTGACTGCCATTGCGTCGTGGTCCAATTTTCCGCAAGCGGAATAAATTCGCGTCAATTCCGCTTTCTCGTAATTTGTTAAACCGGGAAGGATTCCTGGAATTGCACTTGCCAAAAGAGATTTCCCTTCTCCTGGTGGTCCGATCAAAAGAAGATTGTGCCCACCTGCCGCGCAAATCACCGCCGCTTCTTTGGCTTTTTCTTGTCCCCTGATCGCGCTAAAATCCACTGGTTTTTCAATCGCAGGTTCAAAATTAACCTTCTCTTTTGTTGCACTTTTGAGCTTGCGTTTACCTTGAAAATATTCAATAACTTCTTGTAGTGTGCTAACAGGGTACGAATAACAATCTGCTCCATCAGGCTTGAGTTTGACCAGCGCACATTCCTTTTGATTTCCTTCTGGGACAATGATTCTTTGCCTTTCTCCAGAGACAAATGCAATAGAAAGGATACCGGGAACACGGCGTATTTCTCCGTGGATTCCAATTTCTCCGACTAATAAATAAGACTGTTCAATATCCTCATCCAAATCTGGAAGATACCCTCCTGCCTGAAGCATAATAATTGCCAACGGTAGATCAAGCCAAGTACCCTCCTTGGGCAGATTGGCTGGGGCAAGGTTGACAAGTATTTGGACAGGCGATTCCGGTAAGCCGAGCTTTGAAAAAGCACCGTGAATTCTTTGCAATGATTCTTTGATTGCGCCTTTTGTCATACCGCTAATCGTTGTTACGTTCGCGTAAGGAGCAGGTTTTTTTAGAAGTGCGATGGCTCGCGTTTGAATTTCAATGATATGCCCATCAATTCCAACAACGATACCACTCCGAAGCGTATGGTCTCGTTGTAATAATTGCGTAGGATCGTCTGTTGCTATTGCGATATTGTAAGTGTTGCTCATTTAACTTACGAAAGACAAAGAATAAAACTTCATTTCACAACGTGGAGCGGTTTTTATGATTTTTTGGCAAGGAACGGGAACCGCGAAGGATCGGGTTTGGTGGCGGCTAATTTCTGGCGTGCTCTCTCAAGCCGTCGTTGGTCATATTCCCACTTTTCCTCCGGTGTCATATCTTTGGTCTCTTCATAGTGACGGTCTCGAATCGCTCGCACCATTGCAACCGCATCGTCGGTAGGGATTTCAATTGTTTGCATAATTCAATTCTCCTGTAAAAACTTCTGGGGTAACAAAGTTCGGACAATGGTAGTTATTGGACCGGTTAAAGGCTTGGACACGACTCATTGTTTTGTCTCGGACAATGTGTTTCATATTCCAACTCACAATGTAATCGCACCGGTTCAAAACGGCGTAGGCAACATGAGTGAGATCGTCAATATGCTTTTTGTTTAACACTCCTGCCGTGACGTACTGATTGGCAAGGTGGTTAGCCTCGTGTTGTGATGGCACTTCGATATAATCCAGAGATTGCATAATGGTCAATAGAGCTTCTTGTTTTTCTGGTGGCGCATCTTCAATCTCTTGAATGAGCATCGGCGAAACAATCAATTCGTATTCGTCAGAGTTTTCGGTAATAATTCGGAAAAACTCCCGTGTAATTGCCCCGCGCTCCGTATCGGCTTCAAAATCGCCGATGACCGATGTTTCCAAGTAAATTCGTATTTTTCTCATAATTTCCTCCTTTCTGGAATTATACCGTTTCCCGAAAGACTTGGCAACAACAAAATTCTACAAAATTTTCCCGTTTTCTGCACATTATCGGTTCGCACAAGCGGAATAACCGGTATAATTGAAATGAGAAACCCACTTACCAACCAAGAAACATGAGCTTCACACAAAAATTTGCGGCATCGAAGTACAAGGAACTGGTCCCTTTTTGGGACCGGGCGGATGATTGTTACGAAGGGGCAATCAAAATCCGGGAGAAAGAGCAGGAATACCTGCCGCCGCTTGAATCAGAGCGGGACGCAAGCGGCCAGTTGTCTTTCCAGTGGAAAACCCGGTTTAATCTCGCCTGCTTCAAGAACCTGTTGCGGCCCACCGTCGATGATATTGTCGGGATCATGCAACGCAACCCGGCGAATATCAGGTTCGACATCGCCGAAAGAGCCGAGACGCCGCAAGAGGTCAAGGACATCGAAATTTACGGGAACACTCACGACGACGGCCTGCTGGGGCTTAAGCGTCGCTTGAATCACGCCCAGGTGCTTTTTGGCCGGGCCGGGCTGTTGCTTGACGTGGAGGCGGAACAGGTCGAGCACGGCATCGGCGGAATCCACCCGCGATTCGTTATCAAAGAGTACCCGGCCAAGACGATTCTTGACGGCGAGGTGACAACGCCGGTCCCTGGGGAAAAAGCCCGGCTGAAATGGGTGCTGCTTGACGAATCGACATCGGTTTTTGACCCGGTGGAAAAGAAATGGACATCGCTGGGAAAGTACCGGGTACTCGGCGTTGCTCACGGGGCCTACTACACTTGCGTCATTGAAGGGGACAGTCAGGAGTGTGAGGACCGGTGGCGAGCATTCGATTTCGATAACCCGCCGCCTGACGCGATTTACCCGATGTTCAAAGGAACGACGCTTCCGATGATCCCTTTTACGGTCTGCAACGTGAACCGGCTTGGAATCAACGAATGGCAGAATCCGCCGTTTTACGACGTGGTGGAGGCGGCACTCAAGCGATACCAGTTGAGTTCGATCTACCACCTCGGACTGTACCGCCACGCCAGCCCGACCAATAATGAATTACGAATTACGAATTCCATTGCGTATATCATTCGTAATTTGGAATTCGTAATTCGTAATTCAAGCGGCACCGCGTCCATCGCC
>CAZNVM010000458.1:0-6109 GCA_964576215.1 uncultured Planctomycetaceae bacterium | reverse complement strand
CAAAGTCGCTTTTTTCCTGGGAACGCAGGCTTCCAGCCTGCCAGTGAGTTCGTAGGCATCCTACCTGCGCAGAGCGGAGACTCCATTCCGCAACCTTCGCGCAGGCTGGAAGCCTGCGTTCCCAGGGACTTTGCAATCCTCCTGGGGGGCAAGTACGGCGTGATTGTACGACTCCCGGCATTGTGTTAAAATGACTGCGAGAAGGGAGCCCCCACTTTCTATTCCCCATCCCCATTTCCCATTGAACCATGAACACAGAACAAGCCCTGACCCAAATTGAGCCGCAAGTGGCGACGATGAAACTGTTTGATTTTCACACGCATCTCGTCGGCGGCAAGCTGTCGGCACGCGGGTTACACGATATTCTCCTTTACCACATGGGGGTCAGCGATCTCTATCCGGCGGGCTGTCCTTCCGGGGCGAGGTTGACACAGTACCCCGGTCGGCCGGACAAGGCGGAAGCTCATTTTCGTCTGAAAGAAGCGATTCCGTTTCTGCCGCGAGTCGTCAACACGGGAATCGCCTGGGGCAACCGGATCATTTTGGCCGACCTTTACGGCTGGAAAGAGCCGGTAACGATGGACAACTGGGAACATCTTGACGCCATGATCCGCGAACGGGCCGATGACCGCTCGTGGCACCGCGAGATTATGAAACGTGCCCTCATCGAACGCTTTGTGACCGAAACCAACCGTCGCGGTGAAGGATTGGACGACGACATTCTCGACTACTCCGTCGAGTGGGCGTTTTTCACCCGTGCCCAATGGGGGGAATTCGACACGGCTCTTTACGAACTCGAAAAAACCTGGGGCGAACCGGCAAGCGGCCCCTCGCCGATCGGGATGGAAAACCGGCCCAAGACGAAAAAAACGATCCAAAAAGCGTCCGATGTCTGCGAGGCGGTCCATTGGTTCATGGACCATTTTCCGATGCACCAGACCGTCTCCTATGCGACGCATATTTCAAGCGATCTTGATTATACGCTGGTGTCCGATGCGGAATTCGAAGCCGCATTGAAACGCCGTGACCAGGCCGGTGAAAAAGAGCGAAGCATTTACGCCAGTTACGTCAACGAAGTGTTTCTCACGGAATACGCCAAAAAATTCGGCCCGTCGCTGGCATTTCAATATACGGTTTGCGCCGACCCGCTTCCGTTTGAAACGGGCAGCCGGATTTCGCAGCGAACATTGGCCCAGATTGCCGACATGATGGCAAGGCACCCGAAAATCCGCTTCACCGTTCTCGAATCGTCGGCACACGCGAACCAGTCGTTTTGCACGTTCTGCCGCGAGCTGCAAAACGTGGCGTTATGCGGAGTGTGGTGGCACAACTTCTTCCCGGCGATCATGCCGCGAATCATGGCCGAACGCCTCGACATGGTGTCATTGAACAAGCAGATCGGCTTCTTCTCGGACGCTTATTGCATCGAATGGTCCTATGCCAAAGCGGTGATGATTAAAAAAGTCCTTGCCAGGGTTCTTGCCGAAAAAGTCGAATTGGGCCAGTATGATGTCGAACTCGCTTTGCATATTGCCAGGACAATTCTGTACGATTCCTCCAAGGCGTGGAACAATAATACGGAATTGCCGTTTACACTTTGAGAAACCAATTGTTCGATGATACCATGACTTGGAAAACGACGATCCTTTTGCCTTTCGTGCTTGCCGTGGCTGGCTTTGCGCAGGAGGCATCGCCGAACCTGCCGATTCTGGACATTTCGCAGGAAAAAGACCGGCACACGATCATCGCCGCCGGAACGCCGGACGTTTATCAGGGGCACCCGACGTCGCTGCTGATGCCGGACGGAAAAACGATTTTTGTCGTCTGGAGTATCAATCACGGCGGCTTTAACGGACCGATGGCCCGGAGCGATGATGGGGGCAAAACCTGGACCCGTATGGACGATCAAATGCCGGAAGGATTTTCGAAGCATAAAAACTGTCCGAGCATCTACCGAATGGTTGACGCCGATGATACCGAACGACTTTGGGTTTTTTCCGCTCAACCGCTTATGCCGCGCATCCTGAGCGAAGATGGCGGTAAAACATGGAAGGAACTCGGACCGCTCGGGTTTCGTAACGTCATGGCGTTCAGCAGCGTCGTCGAAAAGAATCCCGGGAAGCCGGACGGAAAATACATCGGTTTTTACCATCGTGCCGTCAATCACGAAGGGATGGAAATCAACGGCGAGGAAAGAAGCCAAGTCCGAACGCTCCAAGTCATGCAGACGGAAACCGCCGATGCCGGGCTGACGTGGTCGCAACCGCGAATGATTTGTGCCGTCGAAGGGAAACAGCCTTGCGAACCATTCGCTTTTTGGTCGCCGGACGGTAAGGAAATCTGCTGCCTGATGCGGGAAAACACACACAAGGGGAATAGTTTGATGATGTTCAGCACCGATCACGGCGAAACGTGGAGCGACGCCGTGGACACGCCGTGGGGCTTGACCGGCGACCGGCATTGGGGGACGTATACAAACGATGGCCGAATCGTTGTGGTGTTCCGTGACAAGGCTCAAGGCAGTCCGACGCAGGACCATTTCGTCGCCTGGGTGGGAACTTATGAGGACATCAGGAACCGGCGTCCCGGCCAGTTTCGGATCAAATTGTTACACAGTCACGCCAAATGGGACTGCGGTTATCCTGGCATCCACC
Source organism: uncultured Planctomycetaceae bacterium (assembly GCA_964576215.1). Classification (GTDB taxonomy): domain Bacteria; phylum Planctomycetota; class Planctomycetia; order Pirellulales; family Thermoguttaceae; genus JAVBSX01. The sequence goes on along the minus strand of CAZNVM010000458.1, from coordinate 3,455 downwards.
TGCTTCCCGACGGTTCGATTATTGCGATAACGTACATTAAATACGAACCCGGCGAAAACAAACATTCCGTCGTCGGCGTCCGTTTCAAATTGACGGAAGATGGCGTTGCCGTGATTTCAGGTAACGTCCAGGATCGTTAAACAAGGTTGTTTTTCAAGAAGTTCCACGGCGCGGTGCTACCGAGGTGCCACGCCTCTTCGTAAGAAAGCCAACCATTCGCCGCAATCGTTTCGATCATCCGCTTGAGCGACATGGCGGAACCGGCAAAAAGGGCTTCGTTTTCCGCAAGGTGCAGTTTTCCGGCTGCTGTCAAAACAACGTCGCCGCCGATCAGTGTTTGATACCGGCCCGGTGTCATCCCGGCAAATTGCGTACTGTCGCTGACGAGAAAAAGCCGCTCTTTTTTGAGACGATGAATAACCGTAAAAACTTCTCTCGAAAGATGAAACCCATCGCCGATCACGGATGCCCATAAACCGTTTTCGGCCAACTGCGACCAGATCGGGTTCGGGTGCCGTGGAAGAATCGCCGGAATTCCGTTTCCCAAATGCGTTGCAAGAGACGCTCCCGCTTTCACGGCGTCTGCGATCTGATCCGGCGTTGCCAAGGTGTGTCCGATTGCAACACGAATACCGAGCGAAACAACCGATTCGATGAACCGTGCACTCCCTTCCCATTCGGGCGACATCGTCAGAATTTGAATGGAACCCTCGGCGGTTTCCTGCATCCGCTCAATCCAATCGAGATCGGGCGGCTTGACCCATTGTGGCGGATGAGCACCCCTGGCACCATCGCAAGGAGAAATGAACGGTCCTTCCAGATGAAAGCCCAGGATTCCCGCTTTGTCGCGGTCGTCTGCTTGAAGAATCGTTCGGAGATTCCGCTTGAGAACGGCAGGATCGTTCGTAACCAACGTCGGCAGGAAATACGCGACGCTCTCCCGGTGGAGTGCTTCGCAGGCGAGTTCCACTTCCCTGACCGTCAGCGTGTCCGCATTGAAATCCACTCCGGCAAAACCGTTGACTTGAAGGTCGACCAAGCCTTTTGAGGGCATCAGGCGTGGAGGGGGAAAAGGGGGAGGCTGACTGTTATTCTTCTCATTTCTCATTTCTCATTTCCTATGCCCTATGCCCTATGCCCTATTTCCTAACTTGACACCAAACTTTGGAGGAACTCGTTGGTAAGCTCAAAATCGTCGTCATCACCTTTGGTCGCAGCTGGAGCCAAGTCGAAATCGTCTTCTTTCCCACTGGATTTCGGGGAAGCGGTTGCCGGTGAGGACGCAATTTCCGGAAGCGCAAGCTCGAAGCTGTCCTCGGCGGAAGGTTCTTCCGGTTCGGGAACACCTTCCGGTTCGGGAGCAGGTTTCGGTTCGGGAGCAGGTTTCGGGGCCGTAACCTGTGGGGCCACCGCCGGCGCAGTAGCAGGAGCAGCTCCGCCAAAAACACTGGTGAATTGACTGAGCATTTGCTGCATCTGTTGCAACGTACTTTTTGCTGCGGCAACCCGTTGCTCTTCGGCTTGACGCTCTTGTTCCCTTTTTCGGGTTTCTTCCGCCCATTCGGCTAGAATTCGGGCACGCTCCGACTCCTGTTTTTGCCGAAACGCTTCAAAATCCGCTTCCAAATCCCGGCGTTTTTGTTCCAATTCCGCTTGTTGTTGCCAGCTGGCGTTGAAGCGTTCTTCGGCTTCCGTCAGTTCGCTTTTCGTCGTTTCCAAAGCCTCGACGACTTCGGCGACCTGCCCAAGCGATTTTTGAAGCTCAAGGCCGAGTTGGGCCAGTCTTGTGCTGACGGAGTTCAAACGAGCCTCTGTGGAGGCAAGTTTCTGGATAAGCGACCCCAAAGGACTGACAATCGCAGGTAATTCCGGTTGTGAGGATAAATTCGACATAAAATTGTACTCCAACGAACCAGTCGTTTTTTGGATAAGGCCCCGAATTCGAGGGTGAACGCTCTAGGATAGGTCGTATTTGCTATTCTGTCAATTGATTTTCGAAAAAGAACGAAAAAAAGGATATCAAAGTGTAAACGAAATGGTAATGAAACTGGAAAAAGTGTTGAAATTTAAGGGCATCGGGAATCGGGAATCGGAAATTGGAGGAAGTTTTTCACTTATCACCTATGCCCGATGCCCGATTCCCGATGCCCTTGACTGTTTTGAGTCTCCATTTTGTTTACGGTTTGAGAAAGGATGCATGCAAATTTTTCACATTCGCGGCTCGTAACCCTCTGTTCTTTCCGCGATCCTCAGCTTTGCGCTTCGGGACCGGGGATTGCCGTTTCTCTCTTCTTCCGTCGCGGTGATCGGCTTTTTTGTGATGGGTTCCAGGAGCGGATCGTTGCGAAATGCGTTTTTGACAAGTCGGTCTTCCAGGGAATGAAAGCTGATAATCGCAACACGTCCGCCCGGATTCAGGAAAGAACCGGCCCGCTTCAAAAAAGCCGTGAGCGAGCCGAGTTCGTCGTTGACCGCAATTCGCAGAGCCTGGAACGTCCGTGTCGCCGGGTCAATCGGCGTGCTGCGAAGGTTCGTTTTCCGTTGCATCGGAACGCATTTTCGTACAAGCTCCCCCAGTTCCCGGGCCGTGCGGACCGGGCTTCCCGTCCGGCGTCGTTCAACGATTTGCCGGGCAATCCTGCGGCTGAATTTTTCCTCGCCGTATTCGTAAATGGTGTCGGCAATCCGCTCTTCGTTCCATTTTTCCAGGTGCTCATAAGCGGGAATCCCCTCCGTGGTGTCAAACCGCAGATCAAGCGGCCCGTCCGAGTCGAAGCTGAATCCCCGTTCCCGGTCGGCAAGCTGGTCGCTGGACAAGCCGATGTCGAGCAGGAATCCGTCGACTTTTTCGATGTTGAGCATTCGCAGCGCATCGGGAAAATCGCGAAAATTTGCGTGCGCAAAACGGATTACGGCCAACTCATCACCGGTTTGACGCTTTTTTTCAAAAAATTCTTCGGCGGCGTCAATCGCTTTGAGATCACGGTCCATTGCGAGGACCATTCCATCGGGACCGGCGGCTCGGGCCAAAAGTTCCGTGTGTCCGCCGCCGCCGAGCGTTCCGTCGACGTAAACGCCGCCCCGCTTCGGAGCAAGACCGGCCAAAACCTCCTGGGGTAGTACGGAAATGTGTCGCATAAAAAAGGAGAATGGGAAAAGGGGCATTATATTGCGGTTAAACCAAAAATAAACGGGTGTGAGCAATTAGTTTTTCGTTAACGGCTCCGCCGCCCAGGAGGATTGCAAAGTCCCTGGGAACGCAGGCTTCCAGCCTGCGCGAAGGTTGCGGAATGGAGTCTCCGTCCTGTGCAGGTGGGAGCATTCCCATTCCGTGGCAATGTACGATCAGATTATTTTGTGCAGGTTCCTTAAATTTCAGGGCGAAACGAGTTGTCAATTTGGGCAAAATAGCGGACTTTGCGTTTTGCAAGTTGAAACGCCGCCGTTTTTTGCTG
>CAZNVM010000457.1:0-6085 GCA_964576215.1 uncultured Planctomycetaceae bacterium | reverse complement strand
CAAAGTCGCTTTTTTCCTGGGAACGCAGGCTTCCAGCCTGCCAGTGAGTTCGTAGGCATCCTACCTGCGCAGAGCGGAGACTCCATTCCGCAACCTTCGCGCAGGCTGGAAGCCTGCGTTCCCAGGGACTTTGCAATCCTCTTGTTCCTGTGTTCCAACGGTGTGGGGTTACGATAGACAAGCGTACAAATTTGTGTAAAATGGGAGACCGGGTGGCGGGTTGTCGGAATTTCTCCGACGACCGACTGTTCGTCCACCGATTGCAGACAAAGGTGATGATCCATGAAGAATCGCGTTTTAGCTGTTATTTTAGCCGGGGGAAAAGGAGAACGACTTGATCCGCTGACCCGTGATCAGGCCAAACCGGCGGTTCCGTTCGGCGGAGCTTACCGAATCATTGATTTTACGCTCTCCAACTGTTACAACAGCGGCTTGCGGAAATTATTCCTGTTGACGCAGTACAAGTCGACGAGTCTTGGCCGGCACGTTCAAATGGGTTGGTCCCGCTATTTCTGCCGGGAAATGGGGGAGTTTCTCGATGTCGTTCCGCCGCAACATCGGATCGACGAAAGTTGGTATCTCGGAACCGCCGACGCCGTGTACCAAAATATTTTTCTCATCGAGAAAGAAAAGCCCGATCATGTGATTGTTCTTGCCGGCGATCACATTTACAAGATGAATTATCGGCGGCTGGTCGGTTTTCATCTTCAAAACTACGCCGACGTTACCGTCAGCACGCTCCAGGTCCCTGTGGAAACGGCACGCGGACAACTCGGCGTCGTCGAAGTCAACGCGGAACAGGAAATCATTGGGTTTGAGGAGAAGCCGCAAGACCCCAAAACGGTTCCCGGCAATCCGCAAGTCTGTTTGGCGTCCATGGGAATCTATATTTTTTCGGCTCCGTTTCTCTACGAAGAACTGCTCAAAGATGCGGAGCGACCGGATTCGCAGCATGATTTCGGATCGAATATCATTCCGTCGCTGATCGGAAGCAAACGAATTTTTTCCTATTCTTTTCAGGACGAGAATCGCAAACTCGAAACCTACTGGCGCGACGTCGGAACGCTGGACGCTTATTACGAAGCCAACATGGACCTGGTGAACGTCGATCCGCTCTTGAACCTTTACGACGATGATTGGCCGATTTTCACGTACCATCCGAACGAGCCGCCGCCGAAGTTCGTGTTTGCCGAGGAGCACCGTTTTGGTCATGCGAAAGACAGTCTCGTTTGTCCCGGCTCCATCGTTTCCGGTGGTTCCGTCAACCATTCGATTCTCGGACACAGTGTGCGCATCAACAGTTTTGCGTCCGTGGAAGAGTCGCTGTTGTTTGCCGGTGTTCAGGTCGGACGCGGTGCGAAAATCCGCAAAGCGATCATCGACCAGGATATTATCGTACCGCCGGGCTTCCAGATTGGTTTCGACGAAGAACAGGATCGAAACAACGGATTTCTACGAACGGAAAAAGGGGTTACGATTGTGTCACGGTTGGACGGCTGGCATTGATGAACGACCGTTTTCAATGGCAAGCCGCAAAAATGACAAAAATTTTTAAGACCACTTGGTTCCATCTATCGTAATTACAACGAAGGAATCAAACCCGGTTGCTTTTGCAAAGAACCGGGGTGATCACGGTCGATAAGCGGACTATCCAGTGTTCTCAGCGTTCCCGAACAACAGGAACGTCCAGGAAGTGGACTCGATTCATCGCAAGGATGCCGGAAGAGGTTGTGTAATCCTTACAAGCCGATTTCAAGAATCAAATATGCTGGTAATTTTTGGCAAAATGACTTCAGTTCTCCCGACGATTATGTAAAATCCAATATCGCGGAGTTTGGGGTAATGATGCCATAAAAATTCGCTTTGTTTCCAAACGACGGTTTGGGACGAAGTTATCCGCAAAATCGAAGAAAATCGTATTTTCCTTCGTTTTTCGGATCGTGTCGCAGAAACCACGGCATTCTATTGAAAGGGTACACTATGTCCTCTGGACGGGACTTGAATTCAACCGGTCGCAACAGCAACACAAAAAAGAACGCATTTTGCTCATTCTGTCGAAAGAGTTTCCGGGAAGTCGGGCCTCTGGTCGAGGGTCCGAGTGATGTTTACATTTGCAGCGATTGCATTGAGCTTTGCCAGTCGATTCTGCAACAAGAACGCCGCCGTCGGGAAAACACGCCCAAACCGCTTTCACGGGTTCCCACGCCCCGGGAAATCGTTCGGCAACTCAGCGATTACGTCGTCGGCCAGAACCAGGCGAAAAAAGTCCTCGCCGTTGCCGTTCATAATCATTACAAGCGGTTGCTCAACGCCGAAGCCGGCGATTCCGTAACGCTCGACAAGTCGAATGTTCTGTTGCTTGGACCGACCGGTTCCGGAAAAACGCTCCTCGCACAAACGCTGGCGAAAATCCTCGACGTTCCCTTCGCAATCGGCGATGCAACGACGTTGACCGAGGCCGGATACGTCGGTGAAGACGTCGAAAATCTCCTCTTGAAACTCCTGCACGCCGCCGATTTTGACGTTGAGTTGGCGCAGCGGGGAATCGTTTATATCGACGAAATCGATAAGATCGGCAAAACAAGCCAAAACGTTTCCATTACCCGGGACGTTTCCGGAGAAGGAGTCCAACAGGCACTTCTGAAAATGCTGGAAGGGACCGTTGCCAACGTTCCTCCGCAAGGTGGACGCAAGCACCCGGAACAGCAGTACATTCCGCTCGATACAACGAACATCCTCTTCATTTGCGGTGGAACGTTCGTCGGGATCGAAGACATCGTCGGGCAGCGGCTCGGCAAAAAGTCGATTGGGTTTAATCAAACGATTTCCATCAACGCCGAGAAACGCAATAATGAACTTTTGCGAATGGTCAATTCCGAAGACGTGCTCCACTTCGGTTTGATCCCGGAGCTTATCGGTCGCTTGCCGGTGTTTTCCACCTTGGATCAACTGGACGAAGATGCGTTGGTCCGTGTTTTGCGGGAGCCACGCAACGCTTTGGTCAAACAGTACCAGCGGCTTTTCGATATGGAAGGGGCCTCTCTTGAGTTTACCGAGGACGCGCTTGTTGCCATTGCACGGAAAGCCCTTACGAGAAAAACCGGGGCTCGCGGTTTGCGTTCCATTCTCGAAGGGGTGATGCTCGATATTTTGTACGAACTCCCTGATTTGCCGAGCGGTTCGGCGTATCTCGTCAACGAAGCGGTCGTCGAGGGACATCAGGACATTTTGCCGTTGCCGGAAATATCGGAAATACCGGAATCGCTGACGAAAATCGCGTGATCGCTCGGATTTACGGCTTTGACATTGGCGAATACTCCGTTTATTCCTTCTTTCCCTTTTTCCGTACTCCCCGGAAAGAAAAACGACCGATTTCCGTAGTGTCGGATTGTTTTTCCAGAAATCTCACGGATGTTACGGGAAGGGAGTTTTTCATGTCGATTCAAGCAAGATTCTTCGCTTTTCTTTTATTGACTCTTTCGGGTTCGTCTCTGTTTGCTCAGTACCCGCAAAGCATCGCACCGTTGGAGGTTCTTTCGCTTTATAATTCCGCCCAGGAAACGGTCCCGGTGATTACCGCGTTGGACATTGATCCAGGCGGAAAACTTTTGGTGATGGGGGGCGACAATCACCTCGTTCGATTCTGGGACATTGATGCGAAACAAAATCGCCTCGAATTTCGGGAACGGCTCGATTGGATTCGCGGAATTGCATTCAGCGACGATCAAACCCATTTGGTCATTGTCGGTCAAGACGGACAAATGGAGCTGCGCAACGTCCGGACAGGGAATCTGGTCCGAAAAATTCAGAGTAAAAATCACGGGATTCAGGCGGTTGCTTTTCGGCCCGGCGGTCGGGAATTTGCGGTTTGCGGTTTTCCGACCAGTGTTTCGATTTACAACGTTTCGACCGGTCAGGTTGTTCGAACTTTCAGGGCACACAATACAAGCAATCGGGCCATCCGGTTTTCGCCGGACGGTTCGCTTTTGGCCGTTGCGGGACGGACCGGAATCATTCGTGTCTGGAACGCCGAGACCGGGAAAATCGTCCACGAACTGTCCGGCGATGGACGTCGGGTCAATGCACTTGCGTTCAACTCCGACGGAACCCGGCTGGCCGTTGCCGGTGAGGGCCCGAATATCACGCTTTGGAACATGAGTAACGGCAGACGAAGTTTGGTTCTTCCCGAACGGGCCGGCAAAACGTTTTCGCTGGAATTTTGCGGCGAAAACCTGTTGGCATCCGGGGAGAGCGACAACGTGATTCGTTTTTGGGATCTCGATTCGAAGTCTCACTTCGCCGACGCCGCCGGACCGGACGGACACAGCGGAACAATCGCGGCACTGGTCTACGATTCAAAAAAGGATATACTTATCTCAGGGAGTTTCGACACGACCGTCCGTTTTTGGCCGGTTCCGAAACAAAGTTCCCCATCGGAAGAATATCGGCAAATTTCGATGGGGTCGAATTGACCTGTAAGTTATAAATCCTCATGAATCCCATACGATTGATTTTGCCCGTTTTCTTGGCGGGAATTACGTTTGCACCGCTTTTCGCCAGGGAACAGGCGATTGTTCCGTTTGACAGTCCGGACCCGGTTGTGATCGAAGAAAAGGACGGAAGCGGCTTTTATGCGTTCGTTACCGGTCGTGGAATCGGAATTTTGCACAGTCAAGACCTGCTTCACTGGGAGAAGATCGGCAAGGTTTTCGAACGATCCGTCCCTCCCTGGGCCAAAGAGCGAATTCCCGATTCCTATAATATTTGGGCGGCGGACATCGTGTTTCATAAAGGGTGGTATCGCCTGTACTATTCCGTTTCGACTTTTGGCGGACAGCGTTCGCTCATCGGGCTTGCTGTCAATAAAACCTTGAATCCGCGAAGTCCCGATTATCGGTGGGAGGATCAAGGAATCGTGTTGGAATCCGCACCGGGCAAAACCGATTACAATGCGATTGATTCTGCGTTGTTCATCGACAGGGACGGAAAGCACTACCTTTATTGGGGTTCCTACTGGACCGGTATCAAAGCGGTCGAAGTCAATCCGAAAACCGGTAAGCCGTTCGAATACGAAGCGAACCGGTCCGACGATTTGAAAATTCCGACGAATTACAAGCACATTGCGGCCAGGTCAAAGGGTGGAACGACGGCGATTGAAGCTCCGTTTGTCGTCAGGCACGGCAAGTATTATTACCTGTTCGTTTCCTGGGACGATTGTTGCGCCTTTGAAAGAAGTACCTACAAAATCGTCATTGGTCGAAGCGAAAAGCCGCTGGGACCGTTTCTCGATCAGGAGGGAAAACCGCTGGAAACCGGCGGCGGGACGATTTTGATGGAAAGCACGAAGCGTTGGCGGGGAACGGGACACAACGGTTTTCTTTCGACGAAAAAACATGGCGACTGGATCATTCTTGCGGCTTACGATGCGAACGATCCACAAAAGGGACGCTTAACTCAGGTTCGCCCACTCTACTGGACCAAAGACGGTTGGATGAAGATTGGAGCGATCCTGGAGGTGCCGTATAAGGAGTTTGACTGGAAAGCCCCGCCGACCGATCCAAGAGCGGAATGAAGTGCCCCCCATCAGAGCCGCGCCCAATCAGAGCCGCGCACGCAGTAAGCGGTGACTCCGATGGCAACGTGAAACCGCTTACTCCGTACGCGGCTCTGATTGGGCGTGCCCTGTTGACGAGGAGGATTAGTTTGTACCATTTTGCTGTATCACAATAAAGCAGTTGTTGCAAAATTAGGCACCTGATTTTTTGATAAATTTCGTATAACGGGAATTGACAACATTTTTTTTAAAAGTACAATCCTCACAATCGCGTTTACAGTGCGTGGAAGTGCCGGGGGATGCTGGAAAATTAAAAGCTCCGATGAAAAACCGTAACTGGCACGTTTTTTGCTCCTGTTCAAGTGGAGAAGCGGTCTGGTAATCAGACCATCATAAATACGGCGAAGTACCAATAATCACCCATATGCAAACATTGTTTAGCCCGTTGGCGGCGATTTTTACAACTTGTCTATTCCCCCCCCCCCCCCACTTTACACACCGGCCAACCCAAGGGCATCCGGGAGAGGTGCA
>CAZNVM010000456.1:0-4882 GCA_964576215.1 uncultured Planctomycetaceae bacterium | reverse complement strand
GGGCACGAAGGCGACGAAGGTTGCGAATCCTGCCCACACGCTTCATGGTGCGGCGGTTATTCCGAGTACACCGAGCGAGAGGACGCCGAGCGGTGGCAAGAGATGTTTGGCGGTTTAGGTGTTTTTGCAAGATCACTTTGAGTAAGGAGAGACCCATGCAACTTGACTTTATTAAAGACTACATGCCGATTCCGGGATGGCTTGTCAAGCTCTACGAAGAGATTTACCACGCCGAGGAAGCGGCCCGCGCAGAAGGCTATGAGGCCGGGTTTGATGATGGCCGTCGTTTGAAAGACGAAACACGGCGGATTGTGCATTGTGCAATCAAACTTTGTCAGGAAAACAACTTGACCTATTGGTCGAGCATGATCGATGCCGTCAAAGCCTACAACGCGAAACTGGACGCGATCACCGACCCGCTTCCGCCGGAAGCCGGTGGACCGATCACCGTGACCGACGAAGCCGGTTGTGAACTCGCATACGCATAACTTACACCAAAGGATTACACATGGACCGTTCACACATGAAAGTCATTGGCGGATCGACGATAGCCGGGATACTCGGCAAATCGCCATGGGAAACGCCATACAGCATCTGGTTGAAATTGACCGGCAAATTACAGCCTGGCGAAGAGACGGATGCAATGGCTCGCGGGCACGCTCTGGAGCCTGTTGTTGCGGCGATGTATGCGGCGAACCACCCGGAGTTTCAAGTGGAACCGATGGGGACGATTTACCATGACGAACATCCTTTCATTGTCGGCAGCCCGGATCGTGTTTTGATTCGGGAAGGCGAACTTGTCGCCGGTCTTGAAATCAAGACGGCGAACATTGTAACGGCCAACGAATGGGGGGAAGAGGACACCGACTTGATACCACAGCACTATTTATTACAGGCCATGTGGTATTGTGGACTTCTTCATGTTCCGGTTTGGTACGTTGCCGTCGGATTCGTCCCCGCCGAACGCCGCAAGATTATCACGTACCGCGAGTATGAGGTCTGTTTCAATCCAGACATGTTCGGCGTGATGTTACGTCAGGCGGTCCGTTTTTGGAAGGAGCATGTGGAAACGGACACACCGCCGCCGATCACGGAACCGAACGAAACGATCACACGATACTTGCGTTACAGTTATCCGCGCCATGAGGCCGGAAAATGGTTGGAATCGACGCCGGAGGTGAACGCGCTTGCAGAGCGACTTGTGAACGCGAGGGAGACGCTCGACGCCGCAGAGAAGGACTTTGAACTTTGCAAGACGTTGATGATTTCCGCGTTGGGCGACGCCGAGGGCGTTACCACCGACGCCGGGAAAATCACGTACCGGGCGTCGAAACCGACGTTCAAGACCGACTGGCAGGCGGTGGCCGATTCGTTGTCGCCTCCGCAGGAAATTGTCAATCAGTTTACCAAAGAGGTTTCAGGGTCAAGACGGTTTCTGTTACAGAAAGGAATGGGGAAGTGATGCAGGTTAAAATTTCAAAAATCATCGTTCAAGACGGGCGGCGCGAGATTGATTTTGTGAAGGTCGCGGAACTCGCATCGTCAATCAAGATCATTGGTCTTATCAACCCGATTACCGTAGACAAACAAAGCGTATTGATTGCAGGTTTGCATCGCCTTGAGGCTTGTAAACATTTAGGCTTTGGCGAAATCGAATGCGTCGTTTTGGATTGTGATGAGTTGCGAACCGAGCTTGCCGAGATCGATGAGAACCTGATCCGGAACGAACTTGACCCGATCAGCGTCGGCGAACTTGCGATCCGCCGGGATGAGATTCTGGATGCACTGGGGTTACGGGCGAAATCTGGAACAAATGTCAAGAACATGCGAACGGGTGCGGAATCCGCACCCGTTCGAACCACGCAAGACATAGCGTCCGAAGTGGGAATGTCGAAGCGGACCTTGCAAGAAAACAAGCAGCTTGCCCGCGATCTTGCGCCGGAAGCGAAGGAAGCGGTCCGCAAGGCCGGGGCGTCGAAAACGGACGCATTGAAACTTGCCAGAAAAGACCGTGAGGAGCAGGAGGTTATTGCAAAAAAATTGCTTGACGGAAAGGCGGCAACGGTAACGGAAGCGATTCGGGAAGTCGAGCGCGACAAGGTCATCGATAATCTTGAAAGCATTGCGACGCAAAAAGGGAAAGCGGCCAAAGGGCTGTACGACGTTATTGTGATTGATCCGCCCTGGCCAATGCAAAAAATTGAAAGGGACGCACATCCAGAGCAGGTTGGTTTTGACTATCCAACAATGAGTGAAGAGGAACTGGCCGAGTATCCGATTCCCGCTGCCAATGATTGTCACCTTTGGCTGTGGACGACACAGAAGTTTTTGCCAATGTCCCTTCGCCTGCTGGACGCATGGGGATTCAAGTACGTATGCGAATTTGTATGGCACAAAAACGGCGGTTTTCAGCCGTTTGGCCTGCCACAATACAATTGTGAGTTCGCAATTTACGCAAGAAAAGGAAGCCCAAAATTTACTGACACCAAAGCGTTTTTCACATGCTTTGAGGCCAAGAGGGGTAAGCACAGTGAAAAGCCGGAGGAATTTTACAAAGTCATTCGACGAGTCACCGCTGGGAGGCGAATTGACATTTTTAACAGACGCAAGATTGAAGGATTTGATGGGTGCGGCAATGAAGCGAAATGAGTGATTGGAAGGATAGAAAAAAATGGTCGGACCGGTTTTTACCGGAGATCAAGCGGATTCTGGGAGAGCATTTAATTGGAGAACCACCAGTGGAAGAGGATATGTTAAGGAACACTGACCTGACGGTTTTGCGTCTGAAAGAGGTTCGCATTGCTTGTCGTGTTCGTACACCTGAATATTACCCGCGTTATGCCAATGAGTTTACAATACGGAGTGGATATAAAGATGGTGTTAAAACAGAATTGCCAAAAATTATCGAAGGTTGGGGAGACTATTTTTTCTATGGTTTTTCCGACAGAGAAGAAAAGAGGCTTTGCCACTGGATTCTCGGAAACTTGAATGCACTACGGCTTTATATCAATAAACGCCTTTATGCTGGTGAAAAACCATGGTGTGCAGAAATGACAAACACCGACGAAGAAAAAACCAAATTTGTTGTTTTTCGATACAAAGATATTCCTGATTTTTTAATAGCCCATTGGAAAGGAGAAGCACCATGTCCACAGACTTAACAACACCAAAAAAAGCGGCACCGTCGCTGTACGATATAATCACGTCGAAATCGACCGCCGACAAGTTGCGGGCGCAGATGGCGACGCACGTTAGCCCGGAACGGCTTGCCCGTGTCGCATGGGGCGCGATTATGAAAACGCCGAAGCTGTTGAATGCCACGCAGGAATCGGTCCTGTTTTGCGTCGCGGAGTGTGCCCGGCTTGGATTGGAACCGTCGCTTGGCCGGGTGTACTTTCTGCCGTTTGACAACAACAAGAAGGGCGTCACCGAGTGCCAAATCATCATCGGCTATCAGGGATTCCTTGACCTTGCCAGACGGTCGGGTATTGTTTCGTCAATCAATGCCAGGTGTGTGTACGAAAACGAGCGTTTTGAGTACAGAGTTACCATCGAGTCGCCGGTGTTGGTTCACGAACCTTGCTTGACCGGAGACAAAGGGACGTTGCTCGGAGCGTATTGTATCGCCCGATTCAAGGACGGCGGTTCGCACGTGGAGTACATGACCAAGAGCGAAATCGACGCGATCCGTAAGCGTTCCAAGGCGGCCAACAGCGGCCCCTGGGTAACGGATTACGATGCGATGGCACTCAAGACGGTGGTGCGGCGTGCGGCGAAATTTTGGCCGCTGACGACCGCTTCGCCGGAACTTGCGGACGCGATCCAATTGAGTGACGATAACGAGTTTATCGACGTGGATTTTGAGCCGGAAAAACCGAAAGGAACCGCCACCGAGAGATTGTCCGCCGCGTTGAAGGAAGAGGAAGAGCGGTCTGCGGACGGCGGAGTGCAGGCCGTTGCCGACTTTGAATGATTCGTGGCCAGGCGTGGCATGGCTGGGCAAGGCACGGCAAGGCGAGGAACCATGAAAAAAGGCAACCGACACGGATTCAGCGAGAAACAAGTCATGGACGCCGTACAAAACGCGGTGCGATATGACCAGAGCATCCTGTTGCACCGTGTCAACGTGGGTGCCAGAAAGATCGGCAACCGGTTTATCCGGTTCGGAGAGCCGGGGATGTCGGATTTTTCCGGGATCATTAAGGAAGTCCATTGCCCGATTTGTCGCGGCCTGACCGGGGCCGGTGTGAGATTGGAAATTGAATGTAAGGCACCGGACGGGCGACTGACCGATGCCCAGAAAAACTGGATCGACACGATCAACGCGATGAATGGTATCGCCATTGTGTTCCAACCGAAAACCGTTGACGAATTGTTTGACAGAAATGTACAGGCGTTCCTCAAGAGTCAAATTTACCGTCATTGTGCAAATTGTGCAAAAACGATGCTCGGCACGGCGCGGCTTGGCTAGGCAGGGCGCGGCTTGGCTGGGCAAGGCGCGGCAAGGCGAGGTTTATTTTTTGTAACAGAAAGGAAATTGTTTTATGTTGGTTTTGACGCGAAGGAAAAACGAACATGTACGAATCAATGACGACATCACGATTGTCGTTGTCGCGGCAAGTCGTGGTAAAGTCAGGCTTGGATTCGATGCACCGAAAGGTGTAACAATTGTGCGTGGGGAACTTGTCAGTCCGACTGACAGGGACTGCAATGTTCCTCACGCGGTGTGCAACGGCAAAATTTGTCCGAATAATTAAACCAAATTTAACTATTTCAAAACATGGAAACAAAACAAGTAACTTTTGAGAGCGGTGCGACACGTGAAGCACTGCCGTTGCGATACGATCTGTGCAGTCCGATGGCGATTGAGTGTTTAATTGCA
>CAZNVM010000455.1:0-5563 GCA_964576215.1 uncultured Planctomycetaceae bacterium | reverse complement strand
GCGCCCTTATTTCCATACCGATTGGAAAATAAGGGCGCAGTATCGTGGATTACCCTTGGCTACTAAGGGCGCGCTATTGCAAGTCCTCTCGAAAATTCCTCCGAATTGTAACTGGTATTTTAATTCTTGACAGTTCCTTAGCGGCGAGGCTTGCCTCGCGTTATCCCGGTGTTGAGTTTACACGGTTCCCGTGCGGGGCAAGTCCCGCCGCTAACTCCAATGAGAAATGTTCGCAACACAAACTCGATATTTCGGTTCCATTTTCTGGGGAATCGTTCTGGGTTTCTTTTTTTTGTGCGGAATCGCTTCGGTTAGCTCGCAACAGGAGGTTTATCGGGTTTACGTTCCGGTCAACGAAAATGGTGAGCCGACGGGCGACAACTATTACGTTTCGGAAGAGTTTCACAAACTTTTGCTGGCCAATCGGGATTCCGGAGCGTCCCGTAAAAATTGGTCGATCACCGGGGCGAAGTACCTTTGCTCGTTTACGTTTAATCCCAGGCCGCAACAGGTTTCCGGCTCGACTTCAATCGTTTTCAAGGCGATTTATGAAATCGAGTTGGAAACGGACAGTGCGACCATCGTTCTTCCCCATCTTCCGATTCTTCCGGAAGGGACGAAATGGAACGGGCAGATGCTTCAATCGATCACTCTTCCCCAGCCGGAGCGTGATTCCAAAACTCCACCGCCGAACCTCTTGGTTTTTCACGTCGATCACCAGGAACCGGGCAAACATACCCTGGAGCTTTCGTTCAATCCGATTGTGGAACAGGTCGATACGGTCAAACGGCGTCTTGTTCTTCCGTCGATTCCCAAAGTCGCCGACGCCGTTGTCGAACTGAATCTTTCGCCGGAAATGCCGGTGATTTCCGTCGAGGAATCGCTCGGTCAAACCAGTGACGTACCCGGCAAGCAAACCGTCCAACTTGGTCCGACTGAAAAATTGACCTTAACCTGGAACGACAACACGGTTCGTCCTTCTCAAACGGCCGTGGAAAGCGAACAATTCTATTTGCTTAGTGCCCAAATGGGCCAGGTCGGTGTCAGCGTTCTGCATAAATTCCGAATTTCCGGTGAAAAAATCCGGCAGTTGGACCTTGTTACCGACCCTTCTCTCCGATTGATCGGGACTCCGATTGACGAAAGCTCGACGGATGGGACATCGCTTTCCTTTGAAACCATTTTCCCTTCGGAAGGATTGACACGTTTGGTTTTCCGAGAGCCGGTTTCCGGGCTGATCACTTTACGGGCGAACTACAGGATCAAAGATTTTTCGGGAATCGGCGTCGTTCGTTTTCCCCAAATTCCCTCCCCGCCGGCGAAATGCTGGATTGGAGTGAGCAGTGTACCGACATTGGAATTCGACCCGCTTCCGCCGTCCACGGTCAATTTGGACCGTTTTAAGCAGGAATGGGGAACCGTTTCGGAAGCTCGGCTTTTGGCCGCTTACGAGGCCGCCTCGCTTCCCTCTTTTTGGATGTTGTCGATCCGCGTTAAAAAACCGGCGACTCTTGCCAAAATTCGCCAGGCGATCCTCATTCATCAAAATCGAACCGATTACTTCGTGGAGGCCGCTCTGGAATCCGATGGTTCCCGTTTTTCCCACTCCTTTTTCGTTCCGGAAAACCTGCGAATCGAACGGATTGATGCAAATGTACCGATTTCAGACACTTACTCTCAACAGATTCCGATTGATTGGCGTTTGTGTCCCCCTTCGCCGGAAACGCAAAGCGGCTTCAGAGTCCTGTCGATTTTGTCCGAGTCCCCCTTTCGGGAGAACGAGAAACTGGAAATAACGATCAAAGGTTCCCTCCTTGCCGCTACGGACGAAAATGTACGGAATTTACCGCTGATTCGTCTGGAGCGGGCCGAAACGGAAGAACGCCAGGTCGATCTTTTCCACGATCCTTCGGTTGTGGTCCGGGAAATCGTTTTCCCGGAATCCTGGAAGGATTCGGAGAGACTTCCTGCGGTAAAATCCGAGTTTACCGGTGCGATTCCTTGTGGAACCTGGTCGAACGATCCGACACGGGAAAAATCATCTGGAATGGAAGCGTCGTGGTTCCGCTTGAAAGTCGTGCCAAACGCTCCGACGATTACCGGACAGCAAATCACGCAACTTTCATGGAATGTCAATACGGATCGTTTCGAAACAACGACGGTTTTTGATTTGACCGTTGAAAACGGGGAGCTTAACACACTTCGATTAAAATACGACAATCAGTGCGAGCTTCCCGTAACCGTTCCCGTAACGAAAATCGATGAGGTGTTCGATGAAGGGGAACGGTTCGTTCTTCTCCGGTTCTCCGAGCCGCTTTCCGGAAAAATAACGCTGACACTCAAGGCAACGGTCAACGCTTCGTCGGATTCGATTGTTCTTCCGAAAATCTTTCCCGGTGAACCGCTCTCGATCAAACATTACGTCGTATTACCAACCGACCATATCGGACGGCTGGTCCAATGGGAAAAAAATCAGCTTCTGTCCATGAATGAAGCCGAATCGGAAGAAATACAGCAACATCTTGGTTCGGTTTTACGGGAACCGGATGCGGATTCCTCCCCCCCGGCATCCACAGTTCTTTCGACCTCGGAAAATTACGAAGTCCTGGCGGTTTCCGGGCCGGACTTCAGCGCACGCCTTGTTCCCACCGGAAGCCTTCCGACCGTTCAACTGAACGACGTGCATTTGTATTTGCGTAAAAACGGTTATATTTCCGGCGTTTCCACGTTCGACCTTTTGGGAAACGGGACGAACCACTGCGTCTTGATTCTCCCGGATTCCTATGAGTTGGTTTCCATTACATCCGGTGGGGTCACGACGCCGGGAACTTTCCTCGCACCCGGTCGATGGAGGTTCGATCTCTGGTCAAGTCAGCTTCCTCAAAAAGTGGAAGTCGTCTTTCGCGGACAATTGATGACACCAAACGGACAAAATTCATTGCTTGATATTCGTCACAGTGAAACGCAGGGGGAATCCCTGCTTCCGATGTATGTGTCGGAAAATCCCGAGACGCTTCCGATAGAACTGCCTTTTTTGGAATCAACGAATGTTCTCGGAACGATATGGACTCTCGCCATGGAAACGCCGGTCAAAACACGACCGCTTCGTTTTTTCGTACACCAGAATTTCCGGGCAGGCGGGGAAACACCGGAGAAGGAAAAACCGAAAATGGTTTTGCCATTTTCCGCCCGGGATGCGGTTCCCGTCCTGATTTTTATGGATTTAATCCGGCTTTCCAATATGGAAACGATGCTGAGCGGTGTTACGGCGAACCTCAACGCTCCGCCGGCAGACGTAGCCGGTTGGTACTCTTTTTGGGGGCGGAGCTGGTGGGGATTTCAGTATGAACTCGATTCGCTTCTCATTTCGCAGCAGATTGACCAGCAGGTGATTTCGTCCAAATTTTGGAAGGAATCGCTTTTTCTGGCCGGTAATAAACTCCCGAAATCGATGGAACGTGTTCTCGAATCAACGAAAAAACCGGAGCAACTCGGCCTGGAACTCACGCAATTGTACGAAAAAGCGGTTCCGGTGTCATTGCAAACGGAAAGCCGGGAATTCGAGAGCAATCTCAATGAAACGACGGCGTTTGCCGCTTTCCGGACGAGTTACTCGGAGAACATTTCTTACCTGTTCGGCGTTTCCGGCGGAGAAGTGGAGACGCTTGGCGTCGTTTCGCTCCCGGACCAGCCGACGCTCTGGGAAAACGAAATGGTCCGTTGGACGCTGGGCGTCCTCACGGTTTCAGGTGGTGTCATCCTTATTCGCCGGCTTCATCCGAGACGCCTGTTTCGACAATACCCGTTTTTCGTCGGGCATTTCGTTGCGATTCTTCTTTGGCTGCTTCTCCCGCCCGGTTTTCTCGGTTTGGCACTATTGCCGCTACTTTGGCTGGCCATGCTTTGGCCGGGTTGGAAACGAACCGGACGGGGTCTGGATTGACGTGGAGCAACCCGGTACTCTTTAAAGTTGGTCAATGTAGGAGTCCACCAAATAAAGATGTTCCCTGGCGGAGTAAATGTCCGTAACGGTCAGGTTCAAGACGAACGATTCGAGTAATCCGTACAGGTGGGCTGCCGCAACTTCCGGATTTTGCACGGAAAGTTCTCCCTGTTCCGTCGCTTTTTGAAGCAAACGTTGCAACATAAACTGCATCCCAAAGGTGTGCCGCCTGACCTTTCGCCGCACATCGGCTCCGCTGTTCTTCTGCGACAAAAGATATTCCAGCACAACGGACAAAAACACACGGTTGTCCTCAAGCATTTTCGCCGTGATGCGCATGATTCGGACGATTTTCTCCTTCGGCGACCAATCGGCCCGATCCAGCACCTTTTCGATCATCGTATTGATTTTCCCGGTCGCCTGTTTCACGGCGTAATCGAAAATCTGCTCTTTCGTCCGAAAATAGCGATAAATCGAAGTCCGTGAAATTTTGCAACGGTCTGCGATTTTCTGGTACGTTACACCATCGTACCCGCTTTCCGCAAACAACGCGAAAGCGTGCTCCAAGATGCTCATGCGACGCTGTTCATGATCGACAATAACAGACATTAGCCGGTACTCCGCACACTCGTTTGCCAAAATCACCAAATCGGATCGGACGGCAAATCACGTTGATACGGCGGAATCATTTTCGGCGGCAGCGGTTGCAAAGTGGTGTCTGCCCAAAGTTCCCGGTCGTCGTCCGAGGCGTAATACGCCAGCCAGGCCGTCGGGTCGTTGCCGATATGCGAACAGTCCCAATGGATACAACCGCACCGGTGCTTCAACCTTTTTTCCCTGGCAGGCAGAATCTCCTGATAAATCAAACGATAAAGCTCCGAGTCGGAAAGATGGTCTGTGAAATCAAGCACGATTTGCCGGTCGTACAGCCGATCAACCACGTCGTTGAGAATGACCGGCATATCCTCTTCGTGAAGATTATCCGGGTGGGGAATCCGCAATTCCGGCTCAAACCAACGGTAAATCGGCAGAACCGGTGCCGTTTCCCATTCCAACAAGCTGGAAAGAAATTCATTTTCGAGCCGCAAGGGATAATGCTCGGAGTAATCGGAATAATCGGAGTTGACAAGCCTGACGGACTCATCGTAGTAAAATTCCAATTCCGTTCGCAGATCGGTGTTGAGAAGGAGTTCATCGACCTCACTGGTATGGAGAGCTGATTCGAACATGGGCACTGTCCTTAAATGCGTTTGGTTCGTTTATAAATTGGGGGATTTTGTCAGAAACGGAACGGATTGATTATCAATGATAATCCGCTCCCTCGTTGTCTTGATCCTAATACGTCGTCTCAGATGGATCGTTCTTTGAAATTTTTACTTTATCAAAAAAAACAGAATCTTCAATGATTCTTTGCGGTTTTCTCAAGAATCTTTTTTCGGCAACCGGCTAAAAATGGAATAATCGTTATTTCTTTACGTGTTTTTTGGGTAGAGGATAGAGGGTAGAGGATAGAGGGTAGAGGATAGAGGGTAGAGGATAGAGGGTAGAGGATAGAGGGTAGAGGATAGAGGGTAGAGGATAGAGGGGAGAGGATAGAGGGTAGACGATAGAGGGCAGAGA
>CAZNVM010000454.1:0-5138 GCA_964576215.1 uncultured Planctomycetaceae bacterium | reverse complement strand
GTATCGAAATAGTACATCTGGAAATATCTGTCAAATTTGAACCTCACTTTCTCGGCCACAAAAACAGTTGTAAGTATTTGATACAAAAGCAGTTAGCTTCATTTTACTAAAAAACCACCCACAGATTTTGGTGAGGAGGCCGTTTTTCAAAAGAAACTGTAAAACATGATTGCACGTCTCCCGATCCGGTGCGGTTTCGCAGAGAATCGGCCAACCGAAAACGGGCCGGTGTACCGTAATCAAGAGGCCAAATCGGAACCGGCGGCGTTCCCGCCAAAGCCGCAATCTCGAACAAACGGAAAGCTGTTCGTATCCGTCGATGATAACAATACAATTTCCGTCTCGATATTCCGTAAAATCCGGCGGCAAACGCCTTTGCCTGTCCCGCAAAACGGTTTTAAAAACCGGCCCGACCAAGTGTTGCGTCAGCGCGTCCAAAAGCGTCGATTTTCCCGTCCCGTGCGGTCCGACGATTTGACTGACGCGACCGCACTCTTCAAACCGCCGTACCAAACGAACCAACGTATTTTCCGAAAAATCCGGCGGGAAAAAATAGGGAATGTTCGTTACGAAACGAGAGGAGAACGGGTTTTCCGAATTCAAACCGATTTTCGACTTTTCATTTCTCATTTCTCATTTCTCATTTTTTCATGTTCCTGTTCAACGCCAATCAGAGCCGCGCACGCAGTAAGCGGTGCCCCCGGTGGTAACGTGAAAACCGCTTACTCCGTGCGCGGCTCTGATTGTGCGCGGTTCTTTATTGATGACGGTGCGTGGTATAACAGTTGCTCGGCGGATTGGATTCCGGTTTACTCGAACTGTACAAGGGCGTATCGTTTTTTGCCGCTTCGAAGCACGAGAATCGTTTCACTTGCCAAGTCGGCGACGGTGAGTTTCGTATCGACGTCGCTCACCGGTTTGTTGTTGACGTAAATTCCCCCCTGCTGAATCGTACGTCTTGCCTCCGCTTTGGACGTCGCCAATTTTGCACAATAAACCGCGTCGATCAACGGCAAACCTTCGTCCAATTGCGAACGTTTTAACAGGCAACTGGGAACGTCTGCAAAGATCGACGAAAGCCGGGAGTCGTCAAGTCGGGTGATTTCGCCGCCGAAAAAGATTTCCGATGCCTGCCGGGCAATCGCCAGGCCGTATTCACCGTGAATCAACCGCGTCAATTCCTCCGCAAGCCGTTTTTGAGCTGACCGACCGCCGGGATTCTTTCGGTGAGCATCGCAAAGCTCCTTCATTTCCCGCTCCGGAATCTCCGTGAAGAAGCAGAGAACCTTTTCCACGTCGGCGTCGTCCAGATTGATCCAGTATTGGTAGAACGTGTACGGACTCGTTTTTTCCGGGTCAAGCCAAAGAGTGCCCGATTCGGTTTTCCCCATTTTGCCTCCGTCGCTTTTGGTTAAGAGCGGGAAGGTAATCCCATAAAGCTGCGCTGAATCCAGACGCCGGGCCAAATCGATTCCTGCCGTGATATTGCCCCATTGATCGCTTCCGCCGAGTTGCAGTTCGCAACCCAAGGTCCGGTGCAAGTGGACGAAATCGTACGATTGCAAGAGCATGTAACTGAATTCCGTGTAACTCAGTCCGGAATCGGTCCGCTGGAGCCGTTGCTTGACGGAATCCTTCGCAAGCATTACGTTGACGGGAAAATGTTTGCCGACGTCCCGGAGAAATTCGAGGAAGGAAAATTTCCCGGTCCAGTCGTAATTATTGACCATGATCGCCCTGCATTTCGCGGAATCGAAGTCGAGAAACCGTTCCATTTGGACGCGGATTGCGTCAATATTCTTCCGAATGACCTCTTCGGAGATTAAATTTCGTTCCTCACTTTTTCCGCTGGGGTCGCCGATCATTCCGGTTGCGCCGCCGAGCAGAGCGATCGGGATATGTCCGGCCTTCTGGAACCGGCGAAGGTTCATCAGCGGTACAAAATGTCCAAGATGCAACGAATCGGCGGTCGGATCGAAGCCAACGTACACCGTTCGTGGTTTTTCCGCCAAAATCGCTCCAAGTCTTTCGTCGGTTGCCTGGTGAATCAATCCGCGCCAGGTGAGTTCGTGAAAAATGTCCATGTGAAAGGGATTGTTTAATGGGAACCATGAGTCCAAATCCCCCGAATCATCTCACAAACAAGCGATTTCGTCAAGGCGTTCCTGTTCGTTCCATTTCGAAGTCAGGTCGCTCCAAACCTCAGTCCGTCGACAAGTTTGTGTTTTGGGGTCTTATCTACATCGTTAGCGACGGGGCTTGCCCCGTGCGGAAGTGGGGTAAACTCAACACACGGCCCCGCGCGGGGCAAGCCCCATAGGTTTCAACTTAAATTGGAAGATTTGACGGGTATTTCTCACGAAATCTGGAACAATTGGCAACAAACCTACCGGGATGATCTTATCCGACTCTCCTGTTTTCAAGAATAACAAAACAGAAACTCCCACCGCTCGGCGCGAAGTGACCGGTTTTACGGTTGCTCGATTTTCTCGTACCGAATCAACACGCTGGTCCGTTTCTCCGGGATTCTCACGTCGAACGGTTTTGCCAGTTCTTTGCCGCTCACCGTTCTTTCCGTGGCGTTACACTTTTCGTCAATCGTCGTCAGCTTGTATGTTGCGTCCGGATTGACACCACGAAGTTCGAGTTCCAGCACGCTGTACGGACTCTTCGCACGGCGAAACAGGAGTACCGTCCCGGCGTCAAGGTCCGCCCGGTGAAGTTGGTACGCCGCACAGTGATTGTCGCCGATTTGCGGATCAAGCAACGGATAAAAGTCGCCGTACCAGTATTTCCGGTTCGCCTTGATTTCTTCAACCGCTTGAAGGGCTTCGGCACCATCGAGATTGCCGAGAAAATCGAACTGCAAAATCGCCCCGCCGGTCGCTGCCGAACGAACCGTGTACGCACTCGGATTCCAACTGCACGCCGTCGTCAACGGAATGTAAAGGGCAAGCCCGGCAGCTTGAACCTGGTCCCAATCCTCGTTCCCCGCCCAACAACTCGTGTCGCTTCGCCAAAGCGTGATGGAACGGCTGATCGTTTCCAAATCAATCCGCCGTCCGCCGCTCGCACAGTTGTCAATCCAGAGTCCCGGTTTGCGGGCAAGAAACTCGTCCCACATGGCGTAATGCCCTTCGACGTACCGGATTTCCGTGATCCCCTGCCGGTTTTCCACGTCGTTCGCCCGCCAAAACGGGAGCGGATCAATGTTAAAATCGTTACGATAAACATCGACGCCGTATTCTTCGATCAAATGGAACAATAATTCGGTCAAATACTTTCGTGCTTCCGGGTCGTTCAATTTGTAAAGCCCTCCCTGCTTTCCGCCGAAGACGTATTCCGGATGTTCATTGGCGATCTGCGTGTTTACGGCAACCCGTTCCGGCTCGAACCAAAGGATGAAGTTCATTCCCTCCCGATGAATCTTGTCACCAAGCGGTTTAAGGCCGTCCGGGAAATTTTTGTTCGGAAACCAGTTGCCGACGCCGTGAGGAAACGCCTTCTCGAACCACGCGGCGTCAAACCAAAGGGTGTCACAGCCGTGTTTTTTTAACACCTCGACGAATTTCAGTTGTTCGCCGATGGTCGCCCAGTCCGGTCGGGCTCCCTGGCCGAAATAGCGGTCGAAGCATTGCCCGGCTATCGGTAATTGGAGCGGTCGTCCGTTTTGCTGCGGCACGTAATGGAACATCAAAAGCCGCCGAAACCGATTATGAGCGGCAGTCTTGTCGCCGGACCAGGGGAGAATCAAGACTCGCGGCGAACGAATCGTTTCTTTCGGGTGAAGAATCGTGTGCAGTTTTTCCATGCCGCAAGACATCCTTGTCGGGCCGGTGCTCAAGCGGTCGAATTTCGCCGACCACTGTCCGGACCAGCCGATTGCCGTCAGGATTCCGGTCTCTTCCCATTGGAGATTCCAGAACGGAAACGCTCCGTTGGACGACCGACCTCCGTGTGGGGCAACGGTGAGTGGCTTGCCGATTTCGACCGTTTTCACGTTCGGAAGCCAGGCCGTTTCGGAACAGGTGTCACCGACCAGCGAATGAAGTTGCACCGGAAGCCGCTGATACCCGGACTGAAACTGCAAATCAAGAGCTTGCACGTTTTCCAAAATCGGCGTGTCCTGCCCGCCGTTGTTCGTGAAGCGAAGCACCCATTCGACCGCCGGGTATTGTTTGAAAAGTGTAACAACAGCTTCGACGGTCAGTTTTGTTTCAGGATCATCCCATCGAAAAACGTGGGAATTCCGGCCTTCTGGAGGGTACGCTGAAACAACGTGTTGAAAATCCCATTTCGGCAACAATTCCCTGGAATGTTTCCCGTTATAGACGAATGAAAACGGAGACTCGTTTGCGATGCTGAAGACTCGCGTTTCATCGAGGAAAGCGATGGTGGCATCGTCGTAAACGACCATAGCACCGGCCCAGTCGGCCTGATCGTGGCCCGGTCCATCATCGGCGTCGTCGACTTTCAGCGTGAACTGCCGCGTTCCCTCCGGTAAAGCGACAATGAATTCCAGCGGCTTGGAATTTCCCCGCAGGATTTCGGTTTTGCAAAATTCCTTTCCGTCGATTTCAAGGGCAAAGCGGACCGACCCACGAGTGCCGCCGGTGTCGTTGTTGGTGTCAATCCCAACGACGGAGCGAAATTCTTTGGCCGGTTTCGGAAGCGTAACGACAATCTCGGAATTCGAGTGCGTTCCGAGTCCGTGTTCGAACTTCCGGTCGCCGAGTTTGAGCGGTGTCCCGATGCACGATTTGCCGAGTTGAAGCGAGCTGTGATCCTGCCGTCGAACTTCGAGATGGATGCGATCCGGATTAGCTTCCAACGGTTTCCCGAAGAAGGCGGCAAGTGCCCAGCGATGGACGAACTCGATTTCCTCGGCGGAGGCCATGATCGCATCGTTCGGTGCCGCAGCGGGAATCCAGGAATCCTCGGCGAAAAGTTGAATGACGCCACAAAAAGCAAGGCACAACGTCGTGAGGAACAAGAAATTTTTGGTTCATCGGGAAAGTGCGTACCTTCCCATAGGTTATTGAAAAACGCGGACAAGTTGCTTTCATAGAAGGAGTTACCATACATTTTCTTTGAAAGGAGTAAATCATGTCCGCTACGCTATTATATCACATGCACGG
>CAZNVM010000453.1:0-6935 GCA_964576215.1 uncultured Planctomycetaceae bacterium | reverse complement strand
GTATCGAAATAGTACATCTGGAAATATCTGTCAAATTTGAACCTCACTTTCTCGGCCACAAAAACAGTTGTAAGTATTTGATACAAAAGCAGTTAGCTTCATTTTACTAAAAAACCACCCACAGATTTTGGTGAGGAGGCTCAAATACTTTGTTTCACAAGGTGCAAACGTTAATGCCGAGAACCATGTGGGGGAAACACCGCTCTACCTTTTGGTGTTGGGGTTCGATGATACCGATCTTTATGCTGTCAAATTCCTCCTCTCCAAGGGGGCGGATGCGGATATGACGGTTCGGCGCACCATACTTGAAGAGGCAAAAAAACGCTCCAAAAAAGGACCCGTTATAGAATATCTTTCCAGTATAACAAAGGTAACGCTTAGGCCCGAGAAAACTTTACCCGATTTGTTCCCCTGCAAAATCACGATCACCCAAGGGGGAAGGCCATTGGAAGACGCAACTGTTCAGCTTGTCCCAGAAAAAGACGCTTTCGATTTCGATTTCCCATGGTACATCATTGGCAAAACAGATGCGAATGGTACGGCAAAAATCTTTACCCATACCGACCATGCCGGTGCACCGGCAGGTAAATTCAAAGTTCTCGTTTCGAAAATAGATGAAGAATCGTCAATGCGGTACGTCAAGGCGGAATATGGTGACTTGGCAAAGACGCCGCATTCCATTACCATCACCAGGGGAATAAACGAAGCGACTTTCGATGTCGGCGAAGCGATCAGAGCCCGTCTCTAACGGACACCGCAGCCGCAGTATCAATTGGGACTGAAATTGAAGGGAGACAAGCCCAATAAACTGTCAAAAAATAAAATGTCCAAAAATTGCGGAACGAGTGTTTTTCAAACGGTTCAGCGGAATGTTTCGTTCGAGATGCCGCGTCCTTAGTAGCACCGGTGGCACCATCAATACTGCGCCCTTATCCGATAAGGGGATAAGGGCGCGTTGATTGGCGGGTGCCGTTCCTACTAAGGGCTCGCTATTGCAAGTCCTCTCGAAAATTCCACTGAATATTTTGACACCACAAAAAAATGCGAAAAATAAGGTTGAGTTTTAGGGGGATTCCGCATTCTACTAAGGTTGTTTTGTTCGGAAAAATAAGGTGGAAATAAGGTTTTTTTCCCGAAACTCCTTACCCCAATAGCCGGAGCACTCTTACGTTCGCGGCTCATTGATTTAACTGAGAGCTTGATCCAACGCACTTTGAAGCTGGCTTTCGATCATTCCTTTCACCATCATGGCGGCGAAGGGCAAGTTGACTTCGACGGCGACCTCGCTTTCGGTCGAGTGAAACTGGCCGCTGAGATTGAAGCCGTACACCTTGCAGGAATACTCCAACTTGTTCGGAAGAGTTGCGGTCTCTTTCAATTCCGTAACGTAACGGGCTTGCTTTTCGACCTCCTCGGCGATCCGCTTTTTCACACGCGCCGTCGCTTCGTCCGGGGAAAGAGAATGTCGGGATTTGAGTTTAAGTACAGGCATGATTTTTAGGTGTCAGTCGGCAGACGGCAGGAAAGGTAACAGACGGCAGACAGCAGACGGCAGATTCCTCTACTGCCGTCTGCCGTCTGATGTCTGTCACCTAACAACTTGATGATACGCCAAGCCGCCGCCGGGGATGGGGATTTTGTAACGGCCATTTTCGTCCGGGAGTGCCGGTGGCGTCGAATCCCAGGTGTATCCGCTTGGTGCCAGGGCCGCATCCGAACTCATCATTTCGTCCCAGGTGATTCTTTTGCCGGTGTAACAGACCTCGCGTCCGAGAATGCCAAGCATCGTGCTGTACGCCATGTACTCGCCGTTGTTGATGTAAGGACGATTGCCGCGAATCGCTTTGGACAATTCAATATGTTCCTGAACGTACATGTTCGAGGCGACTTTCTGCTGCTTGTACGGATTCTTGCCGGAAATCGTTCCCTGAAGAACCTGGGCATGTCCAAGCGTCCCGGTGAAATAATCGTCGGTATTGTTGAAACAATTATCCTGTTGCCGTGCAAACGCACAAATGGATCGCCCGTCGGGATATTCGTACACCACTCCCATCTGATCGTAAATGTTGCCGAAAATCGGTTGTTCGGTCCGGGACATGCGTCCGCCGACACCGAAAGCGGCGGCCGGCGGCACGTCGTTGAACGCCCAAAGTCCTTTGTCGAGACTGTGGACATGTTGTTCGACGTTGAAATCGCCGGAAAGCCAGGAAAAATAGAGCCAATTATTCACCTGAAACATCATTTCCGTATCGCCCGGCTGACGTGGACGATTCCAAAGTTTACCGGTCAAATACGTTTCCCGAACGTGAAGCACATCGCCGATTGCGCCGTCTTGGACCCGCTTCATCATGTCCTGCACATTGAGGTCGTACCGCCAACAGAGGCCGGAAACGAGGTTGAGATTTTTTTCCCTGGCGATCTTTGCCGATTCGAGGACGCTCCGAATCCCGGGAGCATCGACGGCGACCGGTTTTTCGCAGAAGATATGTTTCCCTTTTTCCACGGCGTAACGGAGCGACATCGGGCGAAAATGCGGCACTTCGCAGAGCAGAACGACGTCGCAAAGATCGATTACCTGCTTGTAGGCTTCGAGTCCATGAAACTTGGTCTCTTTCAAAGAGACACGATCTTCGAATTCTTTCTGTAAAAAATCGGCGACGCCGTTGACTTTCGCTTCAAACGCATCGGCAATCGCAACGACCTTCGTGTTCGGATCGGCGGTCAACGCTTCACTTACCGCTCCGCGACCTCGTCCGCCGCAACCGACCAGGCCGATTTTGAGCGTGTTGTTTTCTGCGGCGTGGACCGCTGGGATTTTCGAAAGGCCGTAAGCCGCAGCTCCGGCAACCGCACTCGTTTGCAAAAATTCGCGTCGTTTCATAGTAGTTGTCAGTGGTTAGTGGTTAGCCGCCGCACCCTGTGCGGCGAACAATTCCTCGGCGTCGACGAGTCGAACACCTTGTTGGAGGGTTTGAATCGCGGTTTCCGAGTCGTTAAACCGGAAAATCAAGGTTGAAGTCTCTTGCTTGCCGCAAAAGATCGTGTAGGTGTATTCGATGTTAAGCTGCGCCTGGTCCAAAAGTCCGAGCAAGTCCGCCAGGCCGCCCGGTTTGTTTGGCACTTGCAGGGCGATCACGTCGGTCAGTTTCACGACGATCCCATGCTGTTCGAACACCTGTACGGCTTTCTTCCAATCCTGAACGATCAACCGCAGTATACCGAACTGCTCCGTATCCGCAAGCGACATCGTTTCGATGTTGATCCCGGCGTCGGCCAAAATTCGACAAGCCCCGGCGACCCGCCCCGGCTTGTTTTCCAAAAAAAGTGAAATTTGTTTGATTTTCATGGTTCAAAAGGCATCTCCTCGTTCGCGCCGGAGCCAAGTTCCAACGTAAACTATGCAAAAATGGGGGCGTTTTTATTTCAATACTTCGCTGAATTCGTCCAATGACTCGCAGGTTTCGGCATGGACCGCCAAAGACTCCAATGCCGTTAAGTCCATCATCACACGGACCGCTTCCTCAATGTCTTTGGGGACACTCTTAAACCTTGCACGGAGGAACGTTAATACGGTTCCTCGCGCGATGCCTCTTGCTTCACCCTCGGCGAGGCCCTCGGCAATACCTTCGGCGATACCTTCGGCTTTTCCTTCGGAGAATACTCCTCTTCGAATTGTTTCTGCCATTTCAATACCCTTTTTTCCTTTAATAAAGTTTGTAACTGTATTAACGATTTGTTCCGGTTCAATATCAGCGGCACAACCGCTATACCAAGCAATGGTGCCGGTTAATTCCAAAATTCGGTCGTCAAGTTGAGCCGCTTTCAAGCGGCTTAGTACTCCAGGCAAATGTTCCGCCAGCGTGGCATCAAAAGCCCGTTTCATCGTTTCGACGACCGCTTGCGTCTCCGGTTTACCCGGCAAATTGTTATAGTTGAACTTTCGCAGGTTAATGACGATCAGTCGAAATTGCGGGACAAATTGTCGGAGTGCTTCAGGAATATGCTTGAAAATATCTTGAAAAAAAATTTCAGCATCAATATCCTGCTCACCACAATACACCAAAACCATCAGCGTGATCGGCACGTGAAACGTCTGGTTGCCAGCGGGACGACCGGCATCCGTCCAACGTTTGTACAAGGACAACATTGCCTGAACACCAAGTTGAAGCGGAACAAACAGGTTTGGCGATGATTTATGCTCGAATATTATCAGTACCTCGGATTTCCAAGCCGCATCACGAAGGTGCGCAATATAAGGCACGTCCAGTTTTACCTCTTTCGGTCCCGCAAGGAAATGCGTCGGCCCAAAAAACTGCGTCGGTTCCGCTTGCAGGTGATCCAAATCGATATGTTCGGCGACGATCGGATCAGCATAAAATCGCAACAAATCGGAAGCGATAAGCGGATCGCCGATTGTTTTCCGTCCAAAGTAGTCGTGTATGCTACCCCCCTTTGGTCGGGCTTGTGAAAATGTAAAGTTGTCTTCGATCATCCGTTCATTCTACTTCAAACTGCCGCGAAAAACAAGAGTGTTACTTTTCACACAGGAAACTGCTTTCCTTCTCCCCTATAGAATAGACCAAAATTTCACGGTAAAATACAGTCTGTTCTCATTTCTCATTTCTCATTTCTCATTTTTACCATGTACCATCCTCTCGGCACGCTGGATTATATCACAAAGGCCGCCCTTCGGAAATTGCAATGGGAAAAATTTTCGAAGACGCTTGAGCACGTTTACCACAACGTCGCCTGGTACAGGAACCAGATGCTGGAAAAAGGGGTGCAACCGGCGGACATTCGCGGCTTGGAAGATATGTACAAGCTGCCGTTTACGGTCAAAACGGACCTCCGCGACACGTATCCGACCGGCCTGTTTGCCGTCAAGCAGAGCGAAATCGTCCGCCTTCACGCTTCCAGTGGAACGACCGGCAAGCCGATTGTCTGTGCTTACACGCAAGAAGATATTGAAATCTGGCAGGAGGTCGTCGTTCGCGCCCTGTTGGCCTTCGGACTTCATTCAGGCGACATTTTGCAAAACTCCTACGGCTACGGCCTGTTCACCGGCGGTCTCGGACTGCATTACGGAGCGGAAGCACTCGGCTTGACCGTGATCCCGGTGTCCGGGGGAAACTCGGAGCGGCAAATTATGTTCCTTCGCGATTTCGGCGTTACGGCAATCTCCTGTACGCCGAGTTATTTCATCCACTTGCTTGATATTGCCCAGCAGATGAAGGTCGATTTCAAGGAACTGCCACTTAAAATCGGAGTTTTTGGGGCCGAACCTTGGACCGAAGGAATGCGGCAAGTGATCCAAAGCGGAAGCGGTCTCAAAGCCTACGACATTTACGGTCTCACGGAAATCAGCGGCCCCGGCGTCGGAGCGGAATGTGTTCACCAGAACGGCACCCATATTTTCGAGGACCATTTCTACCCGGAAATTGTCGATTCGAAGACGCTTGAACCGGTCCCCGACGGACAGGAAGGCGAACTCGTCTTCACGACGCTCGACAAGCGAGGGATGCCGTTGATTCGGTATCGGACACGGGACATCACCCGGCTTTATGAGGACGAATGTCCCTGTGGACGCACGATTCGCCGTATGGAAAAAATTTCCCATCGCAGCGACGACATGTTCATCATTCGCGGCGTCAATGTCTTTCCCGGTCAAATCGAGTCAGCACTTTTGGCCGTTGAAGGGAGTTTGCCGCACTACCAGATCATCCTGACCCGGGATCACGGTTTGGACAATGTCGAGGTCCAGGTCGAAATCGATCCGAACCTGATCGGCGACACCATCCGGGAGCTGGAACAGCTCCAGAGTTCGATCCACAAGAAAATCGAAACGACCATCGGTATTCGCGTCAAAGTAACGCTCATGGAACCGAACCGCATCCCGCGAAGCGAAGGAAAAGCGAAAAGGGTGATTGATAAACGAACGATTTAAAATAGCGGCTACACCCATTTTTTTTACCCTTTTTTGGGTTTTCACCTAATCACTTATCGCGAATCACCCGCTTTTTCATGCCTTCCGAGCTTGTTAAAACATTCGTCGGCGAACTCACCGGGATCGTTTTCGCCTTGGGAATCGAGGCCGGGGCGTTGTTGGACCGGATGACGCAAACGCAAACGACGCGGGGAAACGGATTCAAGTATCATCAGGGTGTCCTTGGCGGGAACAATTACGTTCTCGTGGAGTCCGGCGTTGGTTGCGAGAAAGCCTTGCAGGCGACGGACAACCTTTTTTCCATTTTTCGTCCGGCCCGGATTCTTTCCGCCGGATTTGCCGGGGCTTTAGACCCGCAGCTGGCCCGGCATGAAATTTTTTGGCCAAAGCGGATTATTTCCGCGGACGACGCGATTGACCTCCTTGACGGCAAGCATCCCAAAACGCTTTTGACGGTCGATCACGTTGTTGACACCTGTCAAGAAAAGCGTCGTGTCCGGGAATCGACCGGAGCCGACTTGGTTGATATGGAGTCTTACGCCGTTGCACGGTATTGCCGTGAAAAAGATATTCCATTTCAATCCGTACGAATCGTGTTCGACCTGGCGGACGAGGAATTGCCGAAAGAGATCCGCCGTCTGGCTTCGCCCAGGCAGAGTTTTGCCCGACAGTTCGGGACGTTGGCCGGTGCGGTTTTCAGGCGTCCGTCCAGCGTGTTGGATTTGTATCGTCTCAAAGAACGCGCACTCGTCGCAGCGGACCTCCTGGCACTCGAAATCGAGAGGGCAGAGGGCAGAGGATAGAGGATAGAGGGCAGAGGGTAGAATGTTGCCCTACTCTTCTATCCTCTATCCTCTATCCTCTGCCCTCTATCCTCTACCCTCTATCCTCTACCCTCTATCCTCTACCCTCTATCCTCTACCCTCTATCCTCTACCCTCTATCCTCTACCCTCTATCCTCTACCCTCTATCCTCTACCCTCTATCCTCTA
>CAZNVM010000452.1:0-9221 GCA_964576215.1 uncultured Planctomycetaceae bacterium | reverse complement strand
CGCAATCTCACGATTGCGGCTCTGTTCGTTGGGAACTTGTCGACGGACTGGAACGTATTGCGATTCAAGAACTGGACCTTGTTTTTCGCGTGATTTTGGAGTAGAATGCGTGTCGCCTCAAGATCAGACGTTGGAATCATTGCTTACAAATTACTCCCACTCAATTATGAACAAAATCCTCATTCTCGGTGCCGGCGGCGTTGGACGTGTCGTTTTACACAAATGCACACAGTATCCCGAAACCTTTCAGGAAATCACGTTCGCCAGCCGCACTAAAAGCAAGTGCGACGCCATCGTTGCCGACGTGAAAAATTATCCCCGACCGATCCGGTCCGAAAAAGTCGACGCCGATTCGGTCCCGGAACTCGTCGCTCTCATCAAAGACGTTAAGCCGGACCTGGTGATTCACGTCGCTTTGCCGTACCAGGATTTGACGATCATGGACGCTTGTCTGGAGACCGGCGTGCATTATCTTGACACGGCAAATTACGAGCATCCCGACCTGGCGAAGTTCGAGTACGGACCGCAGTGGGCGTACCACGAAAAATTCCAAAAAGCGGGGCTGCTTGCCCTGCTCGGAGCGGGATTCGATCCCGGTATGACCAACGTTTACACCGCTTACGCCCGGAAGCATCACTTTGACCGTATGGATACGGTCGACATTATCGATTGTAACGCCGGGGATCACGGGTATCCGTTTGCGACGAATTTCAACCCGGAAATCAACATCCGCGAGGTTTCCGCCAAGGGACGGTACTACGAAAACGGCCAGTGGGTCGAAACGGAACCGCTTTCCGTCAAGAAAGTGTTCGATTTTCCTGACGGAATCGGTCCGAAAGACATGTACCTGCTTTACCACGAGGAAATGGAGTCGCTCGTAAAACACTTCCCGGAAGTGAAGCGGATGCGGTTTTGGATGACCTTTGGGCAATCGTACCTGACGCACCTGAAAGTGCTGGAAAACGTCGGCATGACCCGGATTGATCCGGTCGTGTTTGAGGGGAAAGAGATTATTCCGCTGCAATTTTTGAAATTTTTGCTTCCTGATCCGGCGTCGCTTGGGCCGAGGACGGTGGGAAAAACGTGCATCGGGTGCTGGATCAACGGCGTCAAGGACGGTAAGGAGCGAACCTGGTACATCTACAACATCTGCGACCATCAGGAGTGTTTCAAAGAGGTCGGTGCCCAAGCGGTCAGCTACACGACCGGCGTTCCGGCGGCTCTTGCGGCGAAGATGATCCTCACGAAAACCTGGAACGCAGGAGAAAAATCAGGGGGAGTCTTCAATATGGAGCAGTTCGATCCCGATCCGTTTATGAACGAAATCGGCCCGTTCGGTTTGCCCTGGGTGGAAACGTTCCCGGCGGGGCCGGAGTTTTAGGTTTGTTGACGGGGTCGCATCTCGCAGGGCGAGGCGGCTTAGTTTTCATTTTTCCCAACCGTCCTGAACCCGATGTGTACAAACGACATGTCTTGGGATTGTCCTTGTCGGGCGGAAACGCGATAACCGGTGTCGGCGTTTTCGGCGGAAAGAAAGCTGCCGCCGCGAACGACCTTAAGAGCCGGTTCGCTTGACGGAACAGTACGGCAAGGGTTCTTTCGAGGCGAATTCAGGTAAAAGGCGGGATCATAATCGTCCTGACACCATTCGGCGGCGTTACCGGCCATGTCGTAAAGGCCGTAACCGTTTTTCGGGAACGATCCGACCGGAGCAAGCAAAAGATAACCATCGGCCTGAGTATTTTCTTCGGGAAACCACCCTTGCCAATAGTTGGCGAGAATCTGCCCCTGCGGTTCGCGGGTATTGCCCCAAGGATACTCGCAATCGATCAAACCGCCACGAGCGGCGAATTCCCACTGCGCTTCGGTGGGAAGCTGCTTCCCCGTCCAGGAACAATAAGCATTTGCATCGTCCCAGGAAACATGTACGACCGGCCATTTGACCCACTGGTCGCCGTTGTTGGTTGCCGGGTTGATGGGAAAAGGGGCACGCCAATTCGCACCGGGCATTTTCACCCAACCTTTTTGCTTTTCGTCAAACAGATAGCTCCAACCCCGTTTTTCCGCCGAGGTAACATAGCCGGTCGCTTCAACGAACAGGCGGAATTGCTGGTTGGTCACTTCGTAAACATCGATCCAAAACGGATCAAGTTCGACTTCATGCTCCGGTCGCTCTTCCGGGTTGCCCGCTTGATTGTTTCCCATCGAGAACATCCCGCCCGACAGTGGAACCGACGGAGCAAGTAGCTCAAGAAGCGAACTTGAGGGAATCGATTCACGAGGTTCGCTTTCTTGCAAAGAAGACTTCCGGCAGGCGGGACAACAGAGACATACGAAGAAAAGCAAGAGAAAAAAACTTGCCCCTTTACGTGGTTTACTTGGAAACATTTGCTTCTTCATTCCTCAAACCGTAAACGAACGGGTACTCAAAACAGTCAAGGGTGCCGGGCATTGTAATGTTTTTGCCGTTCCAGGTCAAGTGATTTTATTCGCCGAAATCTCCCGTTCTCTCGTCTGCGGCGGGGCTTGGATGAATGTGCCCCGGTTGGTTTTGTAGCCGGAATTACCACTACGAATCGCAACCCTGCCGAGGCTGCCTTGAATTAAACCGTCTCCGCAGTTGCCCACAGGCCGCGTCAATTTTGTCCCCTTTGCGGAAACGGATTTTCACCTGAACACCGTACTCGCGGAGAATCGCAACGAATTGCTCCACGTTTCGGTTCGACGGCGTTTGGTACGGCAGTTCCGGGATCGGATTAAACGGGATCAGATTCACGATGGCCGTTTTTCCGTCCAGAAGCCGGGCAAGTTCTTTCGCATATTCCGGAGAATCGTTGAGATTTCGGATCAAAACGTACTCAAACGTAATCCGGCGTCCTGATTTCCGGTGATACGATTCGGCACTGTCGAGAATCTCCCGGATTCCATTGACGCGATTTCGCGGCACAATCTGTTCACGCAACTCGTCGTTTGGAGCGTGAAGGGAAACGGCCAGTTTGTACGGATGTCCACATTCTCCCAATTTTTCAATCCCTTTCGGAATCCCGACGGTGGAAATCGTAATTCGTCTTGCGCTCATGTCCAAACCGTCCGCCGCAATCGCGTCTTCCAGAGCGGAGAGAAGCGAGTTCAAGTTCAAAAGCGGTTCACCGGTTCCCATGATGACCAGGTGCGTCAGCCGCTCGTTGTTTTCCAGGCGGACGTTGAGCCGGAGAATCTGTTCCAAAATTTCACCGCGTGTCAAATTGCGAACGAACCCGTCCATACCGCTTGCGCAAAACTTGCACCCCATCGCACAACCGACTTGCGTACTAATGCACCCGGTCCGGTGATTGCGGTCGTCGCGCAGGAGAACACATTCGATTTGATTTCCGTCAGGCCACTCGATCAGGAGTTTTTCGGTGTGATCCTGGGCCGTTTCCGTAACGATTTTTCCGGCAAAAAGCGGGCCGAAATGGGTTCGTAAAGTCTTACGACACAATTTCGGCAAATTGTGCATTGCGTCGAAATCGTCCGTTTTTCTGGCAAACAACCAATTGCGAACCTGATTCAACCGGAACGGCGGAAGATTCAGCTCACGGAAAATTCCTTGCAGTTCGGTTTTCGTGTGATCGAGAAAAGGAAGCATGATAATTCACCGGCTTTCAGGCGTTAAATGGGAACCGGCAACCGTGTCGCCGGAGTACAAGTTCGAGATAACGGAAATTGGTTTTGAATGGAAAAGGGTTAGCGAAAAAAACAGACCTGAAAGCACGCCTGTACGGGAGTGTACCACTTTTTCCCATCTCTGAATAGCAACACCAACACCGTAGCCGATAACAAGAACAGGTCGATAGAAGTTCGCCAATAATAATGGCAGCCGGGAACGGAGCGCAGCGCAGTGACCGGATCTTCCCGCGATTCGGTCCGGTCGCTTCACTCCGTTGCGCTCCCGGCTGCCATTCCTCGCCTACTTGTTAGCGGCCTGATAACATAGAAGTTTGCGATTCCCCCGGCCGGAGACTTGTCGGCGGATTGGCAAGTTTACTCCGCCGCCAACGAGACATTTTTTTTGCAAATCCTTTCGGCAAACGGGAAAAAATGGTACACTGACCTTTTCCCATTTCCTCATTTTCAAGGAGAATCTTCATGTCGAACCATTTTTCACGTCGTCGTTTTTTACAAGGGAGCGGAGCGATTGCCCTTTCCGCCGGAACTTTAAGTCTTTTTCCGGCTCCCGCCCTGGCACAACAACACAGTCCGAATGAAAAGCTGAATGTTGCTCTCATCGGACTCGCTCATCGCGGCGGTGCGCAGGTCGATGGAGCCGCCGGGGAAAACGTTGTCGCCCTGTGCGATGTCGATGACAATTTTTTAAGCGGCACCGGCGAGCGATTTCCCAATGCCGCCCGATTCAACGATTTCCGTGAAATGTACGATAAACTCGACGGTAAAATCGACGCCGTTCTGGTTTCCACCGCAGATCATACCCATGCGGTCGCTTCGGTTTGGGGCATGAGAAAAGGAATCCACTGCTATTGCGAAAAACCGCTCGCCCATACGGTCCACGAAGTCCGGGTCATGACCGAATTGGCCAGGGAGAAAAAGCTGGTAACGCAAATGGGGACGCAGATTCACGCGGAAAACAATTACCGTCGCGTTGTTGAATTGATCCAAGCCGGAGCAATCGGACCGGTCGAAGAGGTTCACACCTGGTGCGGAACAAAATGGGGCAACAAGGAATGGCCGACGGAGTTTCCGGAGGTGCCGAAAAACCTTCATTGGGATCTTTGGCTCGGCCCGGTTCCTCCGAGACCGTACCATCCGACGTATTTCAATCAAAACTGGCGTTCCTATTGGGCGTTCGGCAATGGAACCATCGGCGATATGGCGTGTCACCATGTTGATCTGCCTTATTGGGCACTCGATTTGAAATTTCCGACCTCTGTGGAAACAACCAGCCCGTTCCCGGTGCATCCGGAATGTGCGTCGATCAATCTGACGGCCCGGTACGAATTTCCGGCTCGCGGCGACAAACCGGCGGTCAAACTCACTTGGTACGACGGCGACGTCAGACCGGCGTTGCTCAAGGAAAAAGGATTACCGGAATGGGGAGCAGGAAACCTTTTCGTCGGTAAAGAAGGGATGCTTTTGGCCGATTATGGACGCCATCTTCTTTTTCCGGAAGAGAAATTCGCGGATTACAAACGTCCTGCCGAATCAATTCCCAATTCCATTGGACACCACGCCGAATGGTTGCAAGCAATCAAGACCGGAAAAGGTCCGACAACCTGCGATTTTTCGTACTCCGGCCCACTCGCAGAAACCGTTCTGCTCGGAGCCGTGTCGTACCGTCTCGGCCAAAAACTGGAGTGGGACGCGGAAAATCTCAAGGCAACCAACTGTCCTGAAGCGGATAAACTGCTGAGAAAAGAGTATCCGGAAAACTGGAAACTGGTGTAGAGGATTTCTTAGCCGCCTCGCTTTGCGAGGCGCAAAACCCCGCTCACCGATTCGTACTATCGAATGCGGCGTCAAATGCAACCGTGTTCGGTGCGAAGTTGATCTTTTTGACGTACTCGAAAGCGTCCTTCGCACCGTAAACACGCTCCATTCCGGAATCTTCCCATTCGACGGAGAGCGGGCCTTGGTAGTTGATGTGATTCAACGCCCGGATGATTTCCCCGAATTTCACGTCGCCGTGTCCTAATGAACGGAAATCCCAGCCGCGTCTCGCATCGCCGAAATTAAGGTGCGAGGAAAGAACTCCCGACTTGCCGTCGAGCTGCATCGCCACGTCTTTCATGTGAACGTGGTAGATACGGTCCTGGAAATGGTACAAAAATTTCACCGGATCGATTCCCTGCCAAAGCAAATGGCTTGGATCGAAGTTGAACCCGAATTCCGGGCGGTGTCCGAGAGCGTCGAGTGCCCGCTCTGCCGAATACAGGTCGAACGCGATTTCCGTCGGGTGAACTTCCAGAGCGAACTTGACGCCGCACTCGCCGAACACGTCGAGGATCGGGTGGAAACGTTCGGCCAAAAGTTTGAAGCCGTCGTCGATCCAGCCTTGCGGGACAGGCGGAAAGGAGTAAAGGTACGGCCAGAGACTCGAACCGGTGAAGCCCGTGATGATGGAGACGCCGAATTTTTGCGCCGCCTTGGCCAGTC
The DNA here is from genome assembly GCA_964576215.1 of uncultured Planctomycetaceae bacterium. GTDB lineage: Bacteria > Planctomycetota > Planctomycetia > Pirellulales > Thermoguttaceae > JAVBSX01. The sequence goes on along the minus strand of CAZNVM010000452.1, from coordinate 3,071 downwards.
GTTTGAGTTCTTCGGCGGCACGCTGGTTGACACCATCGCCGTCGCCGTTCCCCCAGGCTTTTTCCGAAACGAACTTGCGGTGCCTTTCATCGATCCGGTCGAGAACGCATTGCCCGGCGGCGTGTCCGCTCATCGCCCAGCAGCGCAGACCGTATTTGGCCAGTTGCTCCCGCTTTTGGTCGCAATAATCCGACTCGGCAAGTGCCCTGTCCACGTCGAAATGAACGCCGCCCCGCGTCGCCAGTTCCAAACCGTCGTACCCGATCTCCTGGATGATCGAGGCAAATTTGTCAAAATCCATATCGGCCCATTGGCCGCTCGTCAAAGTAATTGGTCGTGGCATGTTTGAAATGAGAAATGAGAGAGGGATTGAACCGGCGACGCCTGGATTTTCGGTCCAAAACATGATTCTTGTTACAAAAACGAAAAACAGGGGAAAAATGGAAATAATCTGTAAAATAAGGCCCAAACAACGGTGTTATCCTATATCACTGGCTATCATTTGTCAATAACCAAACGGGAATTTTAGCGTAAGCCAGGCCGCTAAGAAGTAGGCGATGAATGGCAGCCGGGAGCGCAACGGAGTGAAGCGACCGGACCGAATCGCGGGGATATCCGGTCACTGCGCTGCGCTTCGTTCCCGGCTGCCATTATTATTGGCGAACTTGTTATCGACCTGACAAGGATATGGGCAAAAAAAAGTCCATCGTTGACGGTCTCGACGAGTGGGATTATACTTAGGGACAGTTACGTAGGCGTTGTACCCGGACTCGCTGACTGGTCGGACTGGAATCTCTCGCTACGTTCGTTGTGAAAGGAACTGGCGCATTTTTACCATTACTACTCTCGCGGATGCCTCGCGCCAAGGCGAATAAACCGCAGGGAATAACTTGGACAGTACAGCTATGTCAACAACACCGAACACGACATTACCTGAATCGCTTCAAAAGCGTCTGGATTCGCTGGACGCTTTTCGCGGATTGACGATTGCGGCGATGATTACGGTCAATAATCCCGGGACGTGGAGTTATGTTTATGAGCCGCTTCTACATGTGAACTGGAACGGTCTGGCACCGGCGGACCTGATTTTTCCTTCGTTTGTTTTCATGGTCGGCGTTTCCATCGCTTTTTCCTTTTGCAAGCATCTCGCCCAGGGAACGCCACGCGGCTCTCTGGCGTCAAAGGTTTTTACCCGAGCCGCCAAGATTTACCTTGTTGGTATGGCACTTTGCCTGGTCGAACCGCTTTTGCGGATCGCGGTGACGCAAACTTGGACAACGTTCAACTACTGGGAGTTTTTTACCGTCGAACTGCGGTACACCGGCGTGTTGCACCGGATTGCACTGGTGTTTCTCGCCTGCGGGCTCCTTTTCCTTTACACGAAGACCCGGACGCAGGTGGTCGTTTGCACTTTGTTCCTTGTCGGGTACTGGTTTTGTATGTCGTACATTCCGATGCCGAGAGTGAAACCGATAAGCGAAGGGGTCGCCGTCACATCGACGGAATTGACGGAATTGCCGGAGACAGTTGCGGCTGACACCACGCTTTGGCACCGGGTGGACACGCTTTTGCGAACGCCGACGGTGGAGTTGCGCCCCGGCGACAATCTGGCGACCTGGGTGGACAGCAAACTCCTGCCCGGCAGACCGTGGTGGGGCCCCTGGAACCCGGAGCGTAATTGGGAGGAATGGAAAAAAGAGGAACCGAACATGCAGCCGTGGGACCCGGAAGGGTTTTTGAGTACGGTGCCATCGATCTGTTCCGGCCTTATCGGAATCTTTGTCGGCCTGTTGCTTTTGAGTCCGAGGACGCAGGAGCGGAAAGCGATCCTTCTCTTTTTCAGCGGTGCCCTGCTCATGGCGGCGGGTTACGCTTGGGGCCTTATTTTCCCGATCAACAAGAGTCTGTGGACGAGTTCCTATGTCCTTTTTGCGGCGGGTTTCTCCAGTACGGTGCTGGCGGCCTGCATTTATTATATGGACATCCTCGGCAGAAAGCGGCTTTTGCACTTTGCGGTGATTTTTGGTTGTAACGCCATCGCGATTTACTCCCTTTCCTGGATTTTGGCCCTGTTTTTGTACGGGAACTCGTTCGGCTTTTGGGGCGACACCACCGGGCCTAACCATCTCGTGATGAATTGGCTTCTGGCGAATATCCCCGGGTACACCGAAAAATGCGCAAGCCTGACCTACGCCCTGCTGTTCGTGGCCGTCAATTTCATCCCCGCTTATGTTTTGTATAAGGCGAAGGTTTATATTCGGTTGTAAAGGGGCCATAACAAGTACAATAATCAATCAAAGAGCCGGGGACGTAGCGTAGCGCAGTCCCCGGGTTGGAGCGGTCACAGGAAACAGGAGAATCGAATATGGGCGTCGACCTTCTCGACATTGTTTTTCGTTTGGAAAAGGCGTTTTCCATCACGATTGATAGAGGCGACCTTGTTCCTGGTTTTATCCTCAACGACAAGCAAGGCATGTATACTGCTGGCGGCAAAGTGACCACCCAAGGCTTAGACGAAATTAGAAGACAAATGCCTTCCGCCGATCTCTCTTCCTTCGAAAAGAATCCGGTCATTTGGCAACTTGCGTCGATTCTGACGGTCAGAACCCTTTGCGATATTGTCGAACAAAAAATCCAAGAGAAAAACAAAGGGATTAATGGTCCTCCTTACAGTCGAGCGGAAATCGAAAATGGTGTTGCAAAGGCTCTTTGTGAAGTATTAGCAATCAAGCCTGAAGAGATAAAACCCGAAGCCAGAATTTATCAAGACCTTGGAGCAGAATGATAGAATGTTTTTGATGGTCTCCAATTTGAGGACTACACGGAGCACCGCTCCGCCAAGCGTCTCCTTGCGTAAGCGTACAAACGAAGCAAACCTTATTTTTACCTTATTTTTCTGAACAAAACAACCTTAGTAACCGTGGATACCCTCCAGGGCTGACGCATTCAAAAATTGTTTTTGACGATTTGTTCAATAATGGAGGTTCGGTATTCAGGTGAAAGTGCCGCTTGGAACATCACGGTCGGAATCGTTTTCTTGCCTTTGACCTTGCCCATCAAACCGAGTGCCA
>CAZNVM010000451.1:0-2400 GCA_964576215.1 uncultured Planctomycetaceae bacterium | reverse complement strand
TTTAACGAACATTGCGTTATCGCTGGCCCAGTTACTACAGCGTAAGGAGCGAACTCTCAAAGAGGTCCGCGAACGATGTCATGCCAATCCTAAAAAAACCGCAAAAAAACTCGGACTCGCCTGAAACTTGTTAGCGGCCTGCCTCAAACTCAGGCTGTCTACGTGTCTACGTCGGCACCGGAACGTGGGCTTCACTTTATCACCAAACCTGTTAAAATAGCGGTCCCGTGTTGGTGGTATTCTTCCCGTTTCATTCGTTCCGTCGTTCCATGTCCGAGTTGATTCTCTCCCAAATTCATGGGCCTGAGGATTTGCGTGCGTTAAAGTTGCCGCAACTTACCCAGCTTGCCGGAGAGATTCGTGAGGAGCTTTGTCGGCTTTCGGATCACCGGGCGGTCCATTTCGCATCGAATCTCGGCGTCGTCGAACTGAGCATCGCCCTGCACAGCGTGTTCGATTTTTCGAAAGATCGGCTCATCTGGGACACCGGGCACCAATGCTATCCGCACAAAATTCTGACCGGTCGCTTTGACAAACTCCACACGATCCGGTCCAAAGGGGGCTTGATGGGCTTTCCGAATCCGGCGGAAAGTCCTTACGATCTGATGATGACCGGACACGCCGGTTGCAGCGTCGGAACGATTCTCGGACTCACTTGCGGCGACGAACTCAACGGCCAGTCCGATCGTCATTCCGTTGCCGTGATCGGAGACGGAGCGTTTTCCTCCGGCGTCGTGTTCGAATCGATGAGTCATGTCGGTTGGCTCAAAAAAAATCTGACCGTGATTCTTAACGACAATAAAATGTCGATCTGTTCCCGGGTCGGCGGGCTTTCGCTCTACCTCGACCGTTTGAGAATGGCACGCTCCTATCTCGGTCTGAAACATTTTGCGCACCAGTTTCTCAATCACGTTCCGCTTTTCAAAGATTCGACCGAATCGTTTCTCGGAAACCTCAAGTCGGCAATCAAAGCGGGACTCACCGGCGGAATGCTCTTTGAGGAACTCGGATTCCGGTACATCGGACCAATTGACGGGCACAATATCGATCAACTCCAAAAGATGCTGCGGTTGGTCCGGAATTACGAAAAGCCCGTCTTGCTCCACATTTTCACGGAAAAAGGGCGTGGTTATACCCCGGCGGAACTGGATCCAACGACTTACCATGCTCCCAGTCCGGAAGTAAAAAAGAACGGAGGAAGAGCGGAGAGTGGAGAGTGTGGAGTGGAGAAAAAGAGTTCTCTCCCCACGAACCGGTCGCATACGCTCCCGGCTGTTTCCCCCTCGGACGACGGCGACTGCGAGCCGAATGAGCCGAATTCTTACACGTTTTGGGTTCGGGAAGCGGTTTTACGGGAGATGCGGCGCAACAAAAAAGTTTGCATCATCACCGCCGCGATGTGCCAGGGGAACATGCTTGAACCGGTTCGGGACGAATTTCCGGACCGATTTTTCGACGTTGGCATCTGCGAATCGCACGCCGTGGTGTTCGCCGCCGGGCTTGCCAAAACCGGGATGTTGCCGATTGTCGATATTTACAGTACGTTTTTGCAACGGGGATACGATCAGATTTTTCAGGAAGTTTCGCTCCAGAATCTGCCGATTGTTTTTCTCATGGATCGGGCCGGGCTTGCCGGTCCGGACGGTCCGACGCATCACGGCGTCTTCGATATTCCAATGTTCAGGCCGTTCCCGAACCTCGTGCTCCTGTCCCCCGGCGATCCGAACGACGTCGGGGCAATGCTGGAATTTGTGCTAAACGATTCTTCGTTTCCTCCCGTTGCGATTCGGTATCCGAAGTGTACGGCCTCGCCGATTTCACGGAGTTTTCAGCCGGTCGAAATGGGAAAAGCGGAAGTTCTTTCCCGTGGTAAGGACGGAACGCTTGTCGTTTACGGCGGACTTTTGGAAACGGCTCTTGCAGCTTCCATTGCGCTCAAGGTGGAAGATTCGCTCGATTTTGGTGTCATCAACGCGCGTTTTGCCAAGCCGATTGACGCCGACACGATTCTTGTGGAACTGGAAGCCGGCAAACCGCTCGTCACGATTGAAGAGGGAGTGTTGGCCGGCGGATTCGGAAGCGCGGTCCTCGAAGCGGCAGCCGAACGGCGTTTGGAAACACGAAACATTTACCGACTTGGAATACCGGACCGATACGTACAACACGCCGAACGAAACGAACTGCTCGCCGAACTTGGTCTCGACGAGCAGGGAATCGTCGCGTTTTGTCGTAAAGTTTACAACTCAATGGCCAAATAACTACTCAAACCGTAAACAAATGGTGACTCAAAACAGGCAAGGGCATCGGGCATCGGGCATAGGTGATAAGTGAAAAACTTCCTCCAATTCCCGATTCCCGATGCCCTTAAATTTCAACACTTTTTCCAGTTTCATTACCATT
>CAZNVM010000450.1:0-1584 GCA_964576215.1 uncultured Planctomycetaceae bacterium | reverse complement strand
GTTCAAGTCGTCGGAGGAGGAGTGCGATGTTGGCCAGTTTGACCGTCGCCTCGCTGGAGGTGATGGTGCGTTCGTAATCTTTGCTCAAGCGGCGATTGCGTCCCATCCATGCAAAGGTGCGTTCGACCACCCAACGTTTCGTCACAGGAACGAACCCTTCGGCATCCTTCGGACGCTTGCTCACTTCCAATTTCCAACCCGGTCGCTCGTGTTCAAGGAATGCCTCGAAGGACAGGTTGTGATACTTGCCGTCGCCCCAAATCACCTTCAATCGCGGGTATTGTTCCTGCGTGATTTTTTTAAACAACAGCGTCGCGGCAACTCCGTCATCGACGCTTGCCGCCGTGATGATCACCGCAAGCACGAAACCCATGACGTCCACGAAAACATGGCGTTTGCGACCATTGACCTTCTTGCCGCCATCGTAACCATGCACGCCCCCCATCTCGGTTGTCTTGATCGTTTGACTGTCAACCGAACCGGCACTCGGCGTCGGTTCGCGACCTTCCATCACGCGAACTTTTTGGTGGAGCGACGCGAGCATGTTGTTGAGCGTCCCGTCCTTCGACCACTTGGCGAAGTAGTAATAAACGGTGTCCTTCGGCGGAAAGTCGCGCGGCAAATATTGCCACTGGCAACCGGTTCGCAAAAAGTACAAAATTCCGTTCATGACCTCACGCAAGTTGACGGTGCGTTTGTTCCCCTTGCCGACTTTCGGAGGAATCAACAGGGAAATTTGCTCCCACTGCGCGTCACTCATGTCCGACGGATACGTTGCCCGAGTCCTTTCGCTCATATTTCTGCTCCATTTCTCTATTTTTCAGCAACTATAACAAAAATATGACTTTACGTAAATAACAATTTCCAAATAGCCTCTAACACAAAATGTCGATTATATGCCCGTTGGCTTTCAATGGCCTGATCGTGTGCTTTTTTTTGCCTCTTGAGTTCCATGCCTTCGAAAGGATAAATTTCACAAAGTTCAGCATAAAGTATTTCTATCGGAGCTTGAGTTTTTGATCCAAAAAGTGATATTCCCCCCGTTGCAACATAGTAAGTTCTGTTTTTGTGCCAAAGAACCAAATCAACGGCACTTATGTTGTGTCGTTGCCGCCACTCATCTCTGGGCTCTCTCAATTCAAAATGCGTCGCGGAATCAGGAACAATCGTTTTGTCCAATCGATGAAGGATGATCGTCTTGTCGGATTTGAGGATCAAAAGCGGACCTCTGGCGCGAACATAACGTTCGATCAACCACCCGGCGACAAATCCACCGATACAAAAGAGGCAACCGCCGACGGCAATGACGATTCGCTGATAATTTTCAAATGGGACAAGCCAGGCGAATACAAACCAACTCGCCCCGGCGGTTACCCCGGAAAGACCGAATCCCCATAAAAACCTGCCGGTAATATACTCCAGTGACCGCGTGCCAAAAACGTTTTCATCCCAACGATAATTGTTGATACCTTGATAATCTTTGATGGGATAGTCGAAGTCGTATTCTTTCATTTTAACGCCTGACTTGCCAATATTTTTTCACACAACACTGCGCGTCGCAGGGCGACGCGGCTAACGCGAAAC
>CAZNVM010000449.1:0-2947 GCA_964576215.1 uncultured Planctomycetaceae bacterium | reverse complement strand
TTATGAGTACGGAGCCGACGGAATCCGTGTTTCCGCGGAACATGAAGTTTGGGAAGACAATGTTCTTGTTTCCAAGACGCGATCGGAATATCTCAACGATTCAAAAAGTTTGACGGGGTACTCGCAGGTTTTGAAAACAACAGAGTTTGATTCCAGCGGAAGTGTTGAAAAGACAACGACTTATGTCATTGGACATCAACGCATTTCACAAACGGTTGAAACAAATACCGGAAAAGAGGAGTATTTCTTCACGTTTGACGGACACGGGAGTACAAGAGTTCTGCTTGACGCCGTTCTTGCCGTTGCGCAAGTTTACTCTTTTGACGCTTATGGGAATGCGCTGGGATTTGACACCATGACATCTTTGACGGAATTCCTTTATTCCGGCGAACAGTTCGATGCGAAAATCGGACAACAGTATTTACGCGCCAGATATTACGATTCTGCCACAGGAAGGTTCAATCGATTGGACCCGTTCTATGGGAATCACACTGATCCACAGAGTTTCCATAAATACCTATACACTCATGCTGACCCGATCAATGGAATTGATCCCAGTGGGTTATTGGTAAGCATGATAAGCTCGGTCATCTCATTTGGGTGGAGATATTCTTCTTCCGCAAGATTGCTCGGTGCAGGCCTTTTGTCACTCTCATTGCTTTATGAAGTAACGAGTCGCTATGATAAAAAACTTGCAACCGGCTCTGGTGGACGTGATGCGACACAGGATCTTAAAAATCTTCGCGATAATGTGATTCAAGCATGGAAAGCAATTGATGTTCGTATACCGGACACGAATTTAGCTATTCAAAAAAAGCAGAGCATTATTACAAACATGCATCTGTCAACGTTTGGGTTTATACCAAACGGATGGGACATTACTCAAATGATTTTTGAAAGCAAAGACGGATGGACAAAAGGTATACCAGATGCTCTTCCTGGAACACTCAGCTTCAACAATTCTGTTTACGCTATTGCTGATGTAAATTATGTTTTATGGGGCTTGGTCAACAGATTGGCCTTTGAAGACGGTATTATGCCATTGTTCACAAACAAGGCTACTATCTTGATTGAATCAACGACGTACAGAGCACTTGCTGGAGGTACCCTTGCTGCCAGCATGGGATTGTACGCATTTTTTGGAATGAGTGCCTATCCGAGGTTTGAAACAATTGAGGGGAAAAATGCTTGGATTGAATACGGTTGGGAATGGGCAGTTTTTGATAATCCTGTTGATCCTGTTCACGTACGCCTGCCTTGCGCCCTGCCAACAGATCTCAAAATAGGCAACTTAACCTTCAATGCAGGTGGGATGACCGGATAAAACAATCTAAAGGCCAGTTCAAGCCCAAGTTGGATGTTTTGGCAAAACATGAAATGGCAAAACTGCCAAAAAGCCGACGATTATTCGGCACCAAAATGGGTGCCAATTAGTATTAAACGACCCTCTAAATCATTCACTATAGACATGTTCTTTTTCATTGTCCTTAGTATTGCAACATATTGTTTGCTTGGAGCTGTCCATTTGCTAAAACAGGCTGCGATAAAAGCTAAGGAGATAACACGATCTTTTAAACAATTTCGTTACCATAATTGGAAATTTTATCTCGTTGAGGTTCTGCAGTTGTTATTATATTTGATAGTTTCGTTCGTACTCTGTCTACTTGTGTTTCTGTTAATTTGGAATGTACCATATGTGATGCGGGTGTAGTTGTTCAGAGCATTTCATCTGGCACCAAAAATCCGGTGTGCCTGTTCAGACCATTTCACCTGGCCAAAAACCGTCAGTTTCGGCCCCGGATTTTGGACAAAACTTGGGGGACGAAACACTTGACAAATCCGAACAAAACGAGTAAAATACTGGGCAATAATGACGCCGTATAATGCGTCTTGATATCTGACAATTAGGCAGCTTACAGGCCAAAAAGTTTCCGAAACGAACCAGCTTGGCCAGACACGGCACTTCGAGTACGACGTCAAAGGTCGGCTTATCGCCGTTGTCCTTCCTGCCGTGTGCTTGCCCAGCGAGTGTCCGGGAAGCGAAAAATGACGCCACCTCGTCCGAAAACTTGCCAGAAACTGAAGACGAACCGGTCGAAACGGACGAAAATCACGATTAGTGTACAAGAATTTCCGATCTGCGCGTACGTTCATCGCTGATTTCTGTTTCGGAAGCCTGATTTCTGAAGCGAAAATTTATTCCCGCCTTTTGGTCAAGACCGGAAGGTGGGAACGCCCTTCGAGAAACGAAAGTTGGAGACTGACGAGTCGCCCTGCCTTGCCAGCCCGCACTACGCGAGGCTTTGCGCATGGCGTCGAGTGAAGGACTTTTGGTCGCGGTTCAATTCGCGGCAACGTGTTGGCGGCACGGAGTCCAAAATAGATTTCGTCAGGCGTCCTGCCTTTCAAAGTCATGTGCGGGCGAAGCGAGTTGTACCACTGACACCAAAGCGAAAGTTCTTTTTCAAAATCGTCTTTGTTTACTGGTACGATAATTCGCCGAGTACATTCGTTCTTCATCGACAGGTGCAATCGTTCAACAACGGCTATCGAGCCATGTTCACCAACGGCACCAAATCTCGGCTTGATATTTCGTCTTTGACACCAGTTGAGTGTTTCATCGCAGTAAAACTGAGTACCTTGATCGAGTACAAGATGTTTCGGTGCAACACCATTCTCGAAACAGATTTCTTCAAAGGCACTGACAACATCCGAGCCGGTTGGACATTTTTGAAAAACCTTTTCGGCCATCACTCGTCGGGAAAAATGGTCCATCACGTTCAAAACGTGAAAGCAGTACGGAAATTCTTGTGGTATCGCCTCCGGATCGACACCCAAAGCAAGTCCCTGAGCGGTTGGCACCAACGTGATATCACCGCTCCACAAATGATTCGGATATTTTGACATAACGACTCGTGGTGCTATCAAATCTGGTGGAATTTCCATT
>CAZNVM010000448.1:0-11588 GCA_964576215.1 uncultured Planctomycetaceae bacterium | reverse complement strand
AAAATATCACTTTGTTGACGGTGTATGGTATAAACGGTTTCTTATCGTAAGACGGCAGACGGTAGATTCTGCCGTCTGCCGTCTGCCGTCTGCCGTCTGCCGTCTGCCGTCTGCCGTCTGCCGTCTGCCGTCTGCCGTCTGCCGTCTTAAACCTTTCCCGCCGCTATTTTTTCTTCTTTCTTGCCTGTTTGGGTTGTAGAAACATCATCAGCAACACGGCCGGGATGATAAACCAAAGTAATTGCGGATAAATTGCGACCAGAATCGTCACCGGGATGCTCGCTTGAAGCATCCAACGTGGAAACGCCGCGATGTCCGGCCAGGCAAGCCAAAGAAAAAACATCGGAAGCCCAATCCGCACACTCACGGCCATCGGTTTGATCGATTCATCGTGAGCGATGTACGACAGACCGTAAGAGACTCCGGCCATAACCAATAAAATGGCCGCCGCGATTCCAATCCGGTCACGAGTTGCGAAGTTCCAACGTTTCATAACAAGCGTATTATAGAGAGCGTTTGGCGTTGGTATAGGGCATGGATTTTTTTACGTTTTCAATTATTATTTGTTTGTGCGCCGCAAGGGTACGGCGGCTAAATGTTCTATCCTCTATCCTCTATCCTCTATCCTCTATCCTCTATCCTCTATTTTATTTTATGTTCAAAATCGGCACTTTCACATTCAAGAACCGCTTGTTCGTCGGAACCGGCAAGTATTCGTCCTACGAAATCATGCAGCAAGCTCTGGACGTTTCCGGCGCAGAATGTATCACCGTCGCGATTCGCCGGGAACGGCTGATTGATCCGCACGGAAAAAACCTGCTTGATTTCATCGACACGAAGCGGTACACGATTTTACCGAACACCGCTGGATGCTTTTCCGCCGAAGATGCGATCCGGGTTGCCCGGCTCGGTCGGGAAATCCTGACGCAAATGGGGAATCCTGGTGCCGATTGGGTCAAACTCGAGTGTCTCGGCGACGCGAAAACCCTGCTCCCCGACCCGATTGAAACGCTGGAAGCAACGGAACAGCTCATCAAGGACGGTTTTCAGGTACTCGTTTACACCAGTGACGATCCGCTACTGGCGATTCGCCTGAAAAAAGCGGGGGCCGTTGCCGTCATGCCCGCCGGAAGTCCCATCGGGAGCGGCCAAGGGATTTTGAATCCGAACGCGATCCGAATCTGCATGGAATACCTCAAGGAAAACGATCCCGACTATCCGGTGATCGTCGACGCCGGAGTCGGAGCGGCCAGCGATGTTTCCTTCGCAATGGAACTTGGCGTCGACGGTGTGCTACTCAACACGGCAATTGCCCACGCTCAGGACCCGGTACAAATGGCCCGTGCGATGAATCTCGCCTGTGAAGCGGGCCGGCTTTCCTATCTTTCCGGTCGTATACCGAAAAAACTTTACGCTACGGCAAGCAGTCCGCTGGACGGAACGATTCAAATGAAAAACGGGAAATGAGTATCGGTTCCACGAAGTGCGTCTTCAGGAGATTCGGTTTGCATCCGATGTAAGAGACGTAGCGATAAAAACACCGAAAAAGAGGGGGTGAGCTGTTATCTCGCGGCGACGAGAGTCGCCGCTTCCGTCGGCGGGGTCGGCGATTTCACCCGGCGATCCGGCAGCAGACTCGCCATCGAGTCCACCTTCGGATTCCAATCGCTCAACCGATACAGCACGTCCACCAGATAGTCAAACTCGTTCAAACCATGCCGCCGCGCACTCGACAACACTGTCATCAAGATCGCCGATTTGCGACCCGCCTCCGGGCTACCGAAGAACAACCAATTCTTTCGTCCGAGCACGAAAGAACGCAACGCCCTTTCCGCAACATTATTATCGATGTTCAGCCTTCCATCTGTACAATAAAGCCGCAACGCCGCTTCATTGTTCAGCGCATACGCACACGCCAGACGCTTGTACCAAAGGGCGTAACCGTCACGGTCCCAGTAAAGGATTTTAAGTCGGTCGGTATTGCGATTGACAAAAACAAAAATCGAAGGTCGGATGGGTTTGCGAATGCGGATCGACGAGGGAACGAATATCCGTCTGTAAATCGGCGAAAATCTCAATGTACTTCGTTCGTCCCGTTCTTTTGCGGTTGACAATCACGCAATTCATTTCTTTTTCGGCGAGTCCTTTCCGAATGGAGTTGGGGCTCCATCCGAACAATAGACGCTTGAAAGACCTGAAATTAACCCCAGAATTTCATGGGGGCAAAGTTACTCTCAGTGCTATTCTTCGCTTTTTTACAGTTTTATCTCATCGTGGCCATTGCGCTGTAGTACTAAGGCGGGCCATTGGTTACCTCCGGGTCTCTTGAAAAAAGAGTCATTACGGAGATAATCAAAGGAACCCAATCGGGGAAAATGATATAACCTAATGAAACCAAACGAGTGAAAGCCATGCAATTGAAAATTATCGGTGAATCGATCAACGACTCGGTTCCTTCGACCCATAAACTGTTTGAAGCGGAAGACATTGCCGGCCTCAAAGAGCTTGCCCGATCCCAAGAAGAAGGAGGGGCCGCTTTTATCGACGTGAATGTCGGACCACGAACGCCGGACTTCATGCAAATGCTGGTCGGTGAAGTGCATCAAGTGACGACGGTGCCGATTTCCGTCGATACACCCGACCCGGCCATTGCGGAAGCGGGACTCAAAGCGTGTGATCCCACTCGTGGTAAGCCGATTCTTAACTCGATTTCGCCGCTCCGTTCCGAAATGTTTGAGCTTTACAAAATTGTGCCGTTCCGCCCGATTTTGCTCATTTCCGAACACAAGGGAGGGGCGTGCCACACTGCCGAAGAAACGTTCGAGGCCGCGAAATTCCTGCTTGCCGAAGCGAGGAAATATGGTATTCCGAACGACGACTGTATTTTCGATCCCGGCATCGCACCGATTGGGACCGATTCCGAAGGGAACGTCAAGCGTCTTTTGACCGCGTTGGCAATGATTCAAGGCGATCCCGATTTTCAAGGGGTTCACGCTTCGGTCGGTCTGAGTAATTTCACGGTGATGCTCCCACCGAAGCGGGCCGATGGTTCGCCGACCAAAGGACCGCTCGAAAGTGCGTTTTTGACCAAAGCGATCCCGCTTGGCCTCGACCATGTGATCGGTTCGGTCAAGCGAAAATACGAGTTGCTTTCCCCGGACCATCCGGCGATGCGGTGTCTGGAAGACTGTCTCGACTGCGGCGGCTTCGAGTCGATCATGCGAGTCCGGGAGTTTTATAAATAACCCAACTATTCAACGCCGCCCCATCAGAGCCGCGCACGCAGTAAGCGGTGCCCCCGGTGGTAGCGCGAACCGCTTGCTCCGTGCGCGGTTCTGATTGGGTCTGATTCGTTGACGAGTTCAAGGATCGGGCGTGTGAATTTTTTTTGCTTACTTGACTTTACCTACGGCGGCTTATAGACTTAGTGAAATTATCATTGGTACGGGGTTTTGCCTGAAATTTTTCGAGACCGGGCGGGACTTCGTTTTTTTCTTTTCGATTCCATATTACCAAGGGAGGCCATTGGCGTGACCAAAAAAGACATCGTTCGAATCGTTTCGGAGCGGCTTGACCAAACACAGCTTTTGACAAAGGAAATTGTGCAAAAGACTTTTGACGTAATTATCGAAACCCTTGTGGGAGCCGGACGCATTGAACTGCGGAATTTCGGCGTATTCGAAGTGAAACGCCGCGCCGCAAGAATCGCAAGGAACCCGAGAACCGGACAGGAAGTCAAGGTCGACGAAAAATTCATCGTTACGTTCAAGCCCGGTAAGGAAATGGAAGAGCAAGTCCAGGAAAAATCCCAAAAGAAATCGAAAAAACGGAAGAAGTAAGCCTCCACCTGCCGTCTGAAAGCTCCTCTTATGCGCGATTTGATTGACCACTATACGGAAATGGCCCAACTGGTGGGGGGGCTTGCGCATGAGATCAAGAATCCGCTTTCGACGATTCGCTTGAATATGCAGCTTCTGGCGGAAGATTTGGAAGGGCTTGAGCTTCGAGCGCAAACCCGGGCACTCAAGAAAATCGATACCGTCAAAAAAGAGTGCGGCCGCCTGGAGGAACTGCTGCATGAATTTCTCGATTACGCCGGAGCAGACCGCTTGAATCTGGAACCCCGCGACGTGAATCGGCAGATTCGGGACCTGATCGATTTCTACCGTCCCCAAGCCAAAGCGTCGAACATCGAAATTCTGGAGTATTACGCCAACGACTTGCCGACCGTGAAACTGGACGCCAGGTCGTTTCGCCGGGCAATTTTGAACCTGATGATTAACGCTCAGCAAGCGATGCCGGATGGCGGTAAACTCGTGATCCGTACCCGGAAAAGCGGCAATGAAGTGGTGATTGACCTGATCGACACCGGAATCGGCATGGACGACCGAACGGCGTCACAGGTGTTCGATCCTTTTTTTTCGACGAAAGCGGAGGGAAACGGCTTGGGCTTGCCGACGGTCCGAAAAACCATCGAAACGCACGGCGGACGAATGATTCTTCAATCGGAACTCGGACACGGAACCCAGTTTACGCTCCTTTTTCCTGGTATTCCGCGGCTAATCACAGAGCCGCAATCGTCAGATTACGGAAGAGCGACCGTGCAACCTGACGATAGCGATATTGCGTCTTCAGTAAAACCGGAATCCTCCATTGAGAGCGAGACACTGACCGTTGACGTATGACGCCGCATTGGACACCAAAAACAGTGCCGCCGACGCAACGTCTTCCGGGTTGCCCCAGCGATTCATCAGCGATCTGTTGCTCCCTCGCTCTCTCATGGACACCGACGCTCTTTTTCCCCAGGTCGTCTCAATCCAGCCGGGCGAAATACAGTTGACCCGAACCTCCGGAGCGAGCGAATGGGCAAACGATTTCGTAAACCCGTGAATCGCCCCCTTGACGGCTCCGTACAGCTCGGCGGTATCACCGGCCATGCCGCGGTCAACGCCGTCCCAGCCGAAAAAGAGAATAGTCCCTTTCCCCACTTGCTTCATTCTCTTGCCGATTTGTTTGGACATGCGAACCGCAGCCAGAAAATCGACGGACCAAAGCAATTTGAGTTTTTCCTCGTATGACAAATCGCGGTTTGCGTCGCTCATCAAATCGACTCCGGCGGCGTTGATCCAGTGATCGATGTTGGAGTGCATCGATAGAACGCTTTGCACGAATGCGTCCTGCTTTTCCGGCACCGAAAGGTCCGCCGTGAGGAACGACGCTTTGCCGCCCCCTTTTTGAATCGACTGCACGGTGGAAAGTGCAACCTCCGGTTGCCGGTTGGTGTGCAAGAGAACTTCCGCTCCGCTTTCGGCCAAAGCAAGAGCAATCGCCCGGCCAATACCGCCAGACGCTCCGGTAACTACGGCAATCTGCCCATCGAGTTGAAAATGCATAATATGTGGGAAGGATTAGTGATAAGTGATAAGTGATAAGTGGTGAGTGGGAAACAGATTTCTCATTTCTCATTTCTCATTTCTCATTTTTCATTTCCAAAACGGGTGTTCCTTCTTCGCTGACGCCGCGGAGAATTTCGATTCGCCGCTTGGCACCGTCCAACAGTTCCGTGCAGTGCCGTAACAGACGTATCCCTTCCTCGTATTTTTCCAGTGCTTCGTCGAGCGACGTTTTTCCGTCGTCAAGCGTTCGCACGATCTTTTCCAATTGGAGGAGTGATTCTTCAAAAGTCATAACGGAAAGGTATCAGGTATCGGACGGCAGACGACAGAGTTGTTTATTTTGGTTGGAAGGGGAGTACGGTTCGTCGGGCGGGTTCGGGTTCCGTCGGTTGTTTGGGTGGCTCCGTGATCGTTGGACTGGACGCGATTTTCTCGCGGAGCAACGATGGCGTCGGCGTCGATTGCGTTTCGATGTCTTTGAGCGATAAAACGCCCGCAAAGCTCTCTTTCACCTGATTGATAAGCGGATTCAAGTCAAGAGGTTTCGGATCGGTCCCGAATTTCTTTTCGAGCGATTCCTGAAATTTCGCAATGTTTTTTGAGAGTACCTCACCGGCGTCTTTCGGGATCAAGACGGAAATTCTTTCGATTCCGTGAGCGAAAAACCTGCCGCTGACCGATTCCAGAGCGAAATTGCGAGTGCTTTCCGAAAAAACAACGAGAAAAAACGTGATAATCAGGCAAAGGAACACACCCTTGGCAAAACCGAGGACTGCTCCAAGCGACCGGTCCGCGCTTTTGAGCCGAATCGTTCTGATAATACTGTCCAGCAGACCGCGCAAAAGCCAAAACGCGACGAAACCGCCGACAAACAGGAGAAGCATCGCGATTATGCGGTTCCAGGGCGGTTCGTAGGAAACCATCGGTGCGACGACCGGGCTGAATTTCACGGCGACGATCCAGCAGACTACGAGCGAAACGATCGACAGAATCTGGGCGACGACGCCTCGCAACATGCCGCGCAGGGTCAAGTAGCCGACCAAAATCAGGACGATAACATCAAAAACTTGAAGTGTGGGCATGAATTCCGGGAAAATGAGAAAGTTATTTCGAAAGAATCCCCTATTTCAGAAAAAAAGTCAAGAGCAAAAGTGAAAAGGAAAACAGAAATTTTTGACTTGAAATATCTCCGCGAAGGAATATAATTCGTCCAGTCGTTTCGTTTCACCGTATGCCTGAAATCGCGGTTGCCCCCTGAGCTATTCCCGGTCTGACAACAATATCCATGAGTGATCCTCAAAATTTTCCGGTCCCAAGACGGCGTTCGTCTCCGCTCCCCCTTTTGATTTTCATCCTGTGCTTCCTTTTCGGCATTTGGATCGTTCCCTGGATGGCGATGCCGATTTCCTATTCGATCAATCGAGGTGCCGAAAAAGCGAAGGCCGAGGCCGCTTTTGAACTGTTTCAGAAACTGAGGGACAACGGAATTGCAACCCCTTCCGAAGCTCTTATTCCCTGGGTTGTGAAAAAGGTCGGCCCCACCGTCGTCGGTGTCAAAACGCAGGGAACTCAACCGACGACCCTGCTTCTCGATCCTTTCGGAAACCGTTTTCGCCGCGGACCGACTCAGGAAATTTACGGGGAGGGTTCCGGCGTGATTATCGATTCGGAAGGATACATTTTGACCAATTTCCACGTCGTCGGTTCCGCCGACAGTGTGCAAGTCGTCCTGAGCGATGGTCGTGAAGTCGATCATGTCGAACTGGTCGGGTACGATGAATCAACCGATTTGGCCGTTTTGAAAATCGACGAAAAAAATCTTACCGCAATGGAATGGGGGGACAGCGACTCCACCGAGGTCGGGGACTCGGTTTTGGCTATCGGCAATCCGTTTGGACTTGCGCACACGGTAACTCAAGGGATTATCAGTGCCAAAGAACGCTACCGCGAGATTCCGGACAGCCCGATGCACCAAGAGTTTCTCCAGACGGACGCCGCAATCAATCCGGGCAACAGCGGTGGACCGCTGCTGAACATGCGGGGAGAATTGATCGGAATCAACACGGCGATTTACGGGGAAACGTACCAGGGAATCGGGTTTGCCATTCCCAGCGTACTTGCCAAAAGGATTTACGAGCAAATCCGGCAATCGAACGGGAATCTCGTTCATGGATATTTGGGAATCAGCAAGATTGATCCGCTGGACAATTCTTACGCCGTGAAAAACGGTGTCGAGCCGGGCAAAGGCATTGTCATTTCAGAGATTAAAGGCAAGTCGCCGGCGGATCGGGTCGGCTTAAAACCGGGAGACATTATTCTCAAGTGGGGCGACAAGGAAATCCATAACCCCACTCATTTGACGCACGAAGTGATTTTAACTCCGCCGGGCACGGAAGTGATCCTGACAATCGTCCGTAACGGCGAGAAGCTGGAAAAGACCGTCATCGTCGGAAAACGGCCAAAACGATAGCAAGGAACACCCGAAATGTTTTGTTCACTCAAACCGTAAACAAATGGTGACTCAAAACAGTAGAGGAAATCGGAAATCGGGTGTAAAATATCGGGTGTAGCCGTGATTTCAGGCAATGTCCGGGATCGTTAAACAAGGTTGTTTCCCCAGTTTTCGAAACGAAAAACGACCTAAAATCACGGCCACACCCCTAAAATATCCTCTCCTATTTCCGATTTTGAATTTCAACACTTTTTTCAGTTTCACTACCAACCCATTTACACTTTGAGTTCCATTTTTCCCTTTAACCTCCTTTTTTCACAATGCCAAAATCAATTTTTACGTTTACACTTCTACTCGTTTTCAGTTTGGGAACACTTGCGTTTTCGCAGGAATCAGAGGCACCCGCTTCGCCGCCCCAAGGGCCGACGCAGGCCGACTTGCAGGAAATGTCAAGACTGACGGCGGAAGAAGCCGCGAAGCTCGGCCCGGCCAACGCCGAATTTCATCTGGCCTACAAAGACTGGCTCGAACGTCTCAAGGAACTCCGTGCTCTGAAGCTGGAATATCAGCAAGCCAAGCCGGACCGTATGATCGAAATTGAAAAGCAGTACAACGAGAAAGTCGCGGTCGGCACGAAAAAACAACCGGAATTGACCGTGTTGGCATTCAAAGCCTTTGAGGAAACGCCTTACAAAAATCCTTACGTTTTCATGCACATTTTCAGTTTGATCGAATGGGAAAGCGGACGTGAAAATTACGAAAAAGTCGTCGAATATTTCCAAAAAATGGAGACTTACGGTATCCCGGAAACCAGTAGGTTACTTTACGTGGTCGCCGGTTTGAGCGCACTCAAATCAATGCAGTACGAATTGGCTGACAAATGGCTCGCATTTGCTCAAAATGAAAAGATACCTGGAATGGAGAAGACCTACCTCCAGTTTTATCTCGAACAGACCGACGATAAAACCCGGGCGAACATGGCGATGCTTTCCATGATGCAGATGACTTGGGAAAGCTGGGAAAAAGAACTGGAAATCCGGAAAAAAGAAGAAGCGGAGACCGATCCGGCCAAACAAAACCCGCAGGTTCTTCTCAAAACGAACAAAGGGGACATCGTTCTTGAACTTTTTGAAGACGATGCTCCGAACACGGTCGCCAGTTTCATTTCGCTCGTGAACAAAGGATTTTACAAAAATGTCGTGTTCCACCGCGTTTTGCCGAGTTTCATGGCACAAGGAGGCGATCCGAAGGGAACAGGGACCGGCGGACCGGGCTACATGTTCGATTGCGAGTGTTACAAACCGGATTACCGTCGGCATTTTCGCGGCTCGATCAGCATGGCCAACGCCGGTCCGCATACAAACGGCTCGCAGTTTTTCCTGACGTTCGTTCCGACTTCGTTTCTTGACGGAAAACACACGGTTTTCGGTCGAATCGTTGACGGTATGGAAGTGCTTTCCGACATTACACGGATTGATCCGGAAAAAGAAAACCAGCCGGAACCGGACAAAATTCTCGAAGCGAAAGTGCTTCGCTGCCGTCCGCACGAATACGTACCCAAAGTGAACCGACGACAGTAAAAAGACTACATTACCCTTCCCAAAAGCGTAAACGGCAGCGCGTCGTCGATGAACACGTTTGAAAATCGTCCGAAAAGGTGAGGTGTCTCTTCACAAGCGACGATTCGGTCGCAATCGGTTCGACCAAGAATTTGACCGTTTTCCCCCTGTTCGTCGAATAGTACCCGGACCGTTTTGCCGAGGAATTCCCGATTCAACTCCAGCGAAATCGCGTCTTGGATTTCCAAAAGCTCGCTGTTGCGCAGCCGTTTGGTCTCTTCCGGAACATCGTCCGGGTAGAGTTCAGCGGCCTGCGTTCCCGGCCGTTCGCTGTACTTGAAAATAAAGCTGTTCTTAAACCGCCCGGTCCGAACCAACTCTTTCGTTTGCTGAAACTCTTCCTCCGTTTCGCCGCAAAAACCGACGATAAAATCGCTCGTAATCGCCGCGTCGGGAACCGTTGTCCGAATCCGGTCCAGAAGATTTTGGTAATCTCCGGCCGTGTAATTTCGCTTCATCCGCTGGAGAACCGTGTTCGCACCGCTTTGGGCCGGGACATGAAAATACGGGGCGACTTTCGGCAAATCACGAACCGCTTGAAGCAGATCGTCGGTCATTCCGTTAGGGTAATTCGTTACGAATCGGATGCGTTCCACTCCGTTGACGGCGTTCGCTTTTTCCAGCAAGTCGGAAAGCCGGATAGTCGTTTCACCGTTCTTGTACCGATACGAATTGACGGTTTGACCGATAAACGTGATTTCCATTGCCCCCTGATCGGCCAAAATTCGGACCTCTTCCTCGATCTCCCGATGGGGGCGGCATTGTTCCGGGCCGCGAACCGACGGAACGACGCAATAGGCACAAAATTTATCGCAACCGAGCATCACCCGAACCATTGCCTGGAACCGGTTTTTGCGAACCTGCGGTCGGCGGAGCGGATCGAATTTTCGGAAACTTTCCTTGACCTGTTCATGGCGGTGTTCACCACGAACCAAACTGACTTCCAACCGTCTCGTTCCACGTTGACCGTAAATCTCCGCAATGATGGTCGATAAACGCTCCAATTGGCCCGGTCCGAGGACAAGATCAACATGCGGAGCACGGCGGAAGATCAACTCCTTGTCTTTTTGAGCCATGCAACCGAGAATCCCGATGAATCGCCCCGGCTGCGCCGCTTTCCACGGCTTCAAACGACCGAGCGCACTGTACACCTTGTCCTCGGCATGTTGCCGGATACTGCACGTGTTAAACAGAAAAATATCGGCGGCGTCACGGTCGGTGGTCGGTTCATGGCCCGCTTCCATCAGTTGCGCCGTCGCCAATTCGCTGTCCAAAACGTTCATTTGGCAGCCGAGGGTTTCGAGGTAAAAAAGCATCGGTAAATGAGAAATGAGAAATGAGAAATGAGAAATCAATTTCTCATTTCTCATTTCTCATTTGTTGACGACTTTCCAAGTGCACCAGACGAGCAGGCCGGTGAAAAAACCGCACATCAAAACCATTAAGCAGACACCGCCGAAAGTCATAAATCATCAGCCGCCGCACCCGGTACGGCGGCACAAAAAGAGCCTATTTTTCCGTAACGGAGGGAACGACCCAAACTTTCAGCTCGCTTTCGATATCGTGGCCAAGATAAACACGGACCGTGTAAAGTCCCAGTTCTTTGAGCGGACCGCTGAGCCGCAACTGGTCCGCCGTGAGCACCAAATTCTCCGCTCGCAACGCTTTGATGATATCATCCGCTCCGACGGAACCGTAAAGATGGCCTTCTTCATTCGCGTTGGCTTCGATGGAAACGCTTCTTTTGCGAAGTTCTTCGTCCAGAGAACGAAGCCCGACAAGCCGTTTCTTTTGAATTTCCATCAATTTGGCTTTGTGCTTTTCGACCATCCGTTTGTGGTGGTCGGTCGCAATCGTCGCCAAACCCTGCGGAATCAGATAATTGTTGGCATATCCCGGTTTGACTTCGACAATATCCCCCTGTTTGCCGAGCGGATCAATCGTTTGGATCAAAAGAAGCTGGATTCCGCCGTTGGGACCTTTCGGAAGACGTTTTCCTTGTCCTTGACGCCGTGTTTTCCTGCCTGGTTTGGTTCGTGTTACTGTCGACATTGTTAGAGGATAGAGGATAGAGGATAGAGGATAGAGGATAGAGGATAGAGGATAGAGGATAGAGGATAG
>CAZNVM010000447.1:0-1729 GCA_964576215.1 uncultured Planctomycetaceae bacterium | reverse complement strand
AATGGAAATTCCACCAGATTTGATAGCACCACGAGTCGTTATGTCAAAATATCCGAATCATTTGTGGAGCGGTGATATCACGTTGGTGCCAACCGCTCAGGGACTTGCTTTGGGTGTCGATCCGGAGGCGATACCACAAGAGTTTCCGTACTGTTTTCACGTCTTGAACGTGATCGACCATTTTTCCCGGCGAGTGATGGGCGAAAAGGTTTTCCAAAAATGTCCAACCGGTTCAGACATTGTCAACGCCTTTGAAGAACTCTGTTGCGAAAATGACGCAACACCGAAACATCTTGTACTCGATCAAGGTACTCAGTTTTACTGCGATGAAACACTCAACTGGTGTCAAAGACGAAATATCAAGCCGAGATTTGGTGCAGTCGGTGAACATGGCTCGATAGCCGTTGTAGAACGACTGCACCTATCGATGAAGAACGAATGTACTCGGCGGATTATCGTGCCAGTAAACAAAGACGATTTTGAAAAAGAACTTTCGCTTTGGTGTCAGTGGTATAATTCGTGCCGCCCGCACATGACCTTGAAAGGCAGAACGCCTGACGAGGTTTATTTCGAACTCCGAGCCGCCAACACGTTGCCGCGAATTGAGCCGCGACCAAAAGTCCTCCACTCGACGCCATGTGCAAAGCCTCGCGTAGTGCGGGCAGGCAAGGCAGGGCGACTCGTCTGTCTCCAGCTTTCGTTTCTCGAAGGACGTTCCCACCTTCCGATCTTGACCAGAAGGCGGGAGTAAATTTTCGCTTCAGAAATCAGGCTTCCGAAACAGAAATCAGCGATGAGCGTACGCGCAGATCGGAAATTCTTGTACACTAATCGTGATTTTCGTCTGTTTTGACCGGTTCGTCTTCAGTTTCTGGCAAGTTTTCGGGCGATGTGGCGTCATTTTTCGCTTCCCGGACAAGCGTTGGGCAAGCACATTGGTGTCACTCCGACTTTTCTCCGAAATCAGGGGCCGAAACTGACGGTTTGGTGTCAGATGAAATGGTCTGAACAAGCACACCCGATCACCGCATATTTTCATAAACGTACAATCTCTGATTTTGTGAATCGTAGACTACTCGTAAACCATTGGTGATATAACAGTAACCGGAAATAATACTAATACTTGTCTTGACAAATCTTTCCTCTGCAGTGTTTGAATCCAAGAGTTTCTCATATTTTGGAACCTTGAGTTCAAATGGTTCCGAAATATCACTGATTTCGATTTGTTCCGAAGTTGCCCATGTAAAAAACGACAATTCATTAATATCACATTCCCAATAGACGCTTCTGCCGATTCTGGCAAATGAAAAATTGGATGCAGATGGTGGCATAGTGCATCTCAACACGCAATAACGCAAAGCGTTAGACGGAATGGTGTCAACGTGTTCTATCGCAACTATTCCGAAATGAAACGTGTACATGACGTAACAAAGAGTGCCTCCTCCCACACACAGAATGGCCATGACAACAGCCAATTCTGCAAAAAATTTAGGCCAACTTTTTAGGTATTTTGACATTGGATTCTCACGTGATTGTCTTGTTAATTTTGACTGGTTTTCGTGTGCAAGGGCACCTTGTGCCAATAATTTTTTGGTTCCCCACCAGAATCAGTGGGTAAAAGTTGGTAGTAAAAACCGCCGTTTAGGCGTATCCGGTCATTTTTTAGGTTTTTTGAGGTATGTGGAACAGAAAAGTATTGTGTAAGAACCTGTCTGCTTGTCCAGCAAGC
>CAZNVM010000446.1:0-4235 GCA_964576215.1 uncultured Planctomycetaceae bacterium | reverse complement strand
ATGTCGATCTGCGGTCGACCGATATTGATTTCGTCGAGCAAGCTCGACCGCTAACGTGGTTGTCGTTTGCTCGATGTTACGTCTTGGCCGGTTTCGCGGCGGTGTCGCTGGTCATGATCGTTTTTTATCTCGTCGCGCTGGTTCGTTTGCGACGGATCATGCAAAACACTCTTGCCGTGCCGGAATGGGTTGAAAAACTGTTCCGCGAAGAAATTCTGCGCCGGGCAGCCCCGGCGGCAACGGTTCGGATTCGTGTTTCCCCGAAAATTGATTCGCCGCTGTTGTTCGGGCTGTTTCGACCGGTGATTTTGCTCCCGGTGTCAATGACGCGCGAAGAAAACATGACGCAAACCCGTTACGCGCTCGCCCATGAATGGGCGCACCATAAGCGCGGCGACCTTGCGACATGGTGCTTTGTGCATTTCTGCCGGGTGCTGTTCTGGGTGCAGCCGTTTTACTGGCACCTGGCAAAGGAACTGCGCGTCGACCAGGATTTTCTCGCCGACGACTCGGCATCGCAATCAAAGCTCAACTCCAACACCGATGCGGAAAACTACGCGCTCGTGCTCCTCGAACTGGCCAAGCGACGGATCATCAGCACGGCGGTCGGCCGATCGCCCGCCCTCGGTTTTGCCGAGACTCCCCCTTCACTCACAAGGAGCCGATTATGAACAGTCAAAGCCGCTGACAAAAGAAAGTCAGCGGCTCACGGAATGAACAACTTTGAAAAAATCCCGAACAACCTTATCATTCGCGTTTCGGAGGATTTTTCGTGAACGGGCGATTATCCTTCATGAGTCTCCACACGACGCGAGCCACTTTGTGAGCGACTGCAATTAACGCATAACGATGTCCCTTTTGACGCCGGCCTTTCGGCTGTTTTTTCGTATGTCTGGCATAAATTTTTCCGAAGTCCCAATGTTTTTTGTAAACGGCAATCGCCGCCATGTAAAACGCCCACCGCAAAAGCGGCGAGCCGCGTTTGCTGATGTGCGAAATACCGCGAATACTGTCGCCGGAATCGCGAACGCTTGGATCAAGGCCGCAAAATGCCGCGTATTCTCTTGGCCCGGCGAAGCGTTCGACCGCTCCGCTTTCCGCAAGGATCGTCGCCGCGACTTCCGGGCCGATGCCCAGAGTCATGATCGGACATTTCAATTCCTCCATGCGACGCCGAAGCTCCCGGTTGATTTGTTCGACCTGGCCGTCCATGAAATCAAGGTAATCAACGATCATCCGAAGTTGATTGTTCACAACCGTTTCAGCTTGTCGTGTGCCGATCGACGTTTTCGCACGTTGAAGAAGGTCGTCAATCGTTTCCGAAGACAATTTTTTCCGGCTTGCTTTTTCCAGGACTTCACGCACTATTTTCGGTTTGGCGGAAAGAACATCCGGTGTCAGCCCGACTTCACGAATCAATGTCCGCACGGATTTGAGAAACGGTTTCGAGAAGACGCCTTCCAGTTCGGGAAAGACGCGGTCAACAAGACTGATTGCGTACAGCAAGATCGTGTTTTGCGAACGAATCAGTCGCCAGCGATGCCTGACGAGCAGTCGCAACTCCCACATCGGCTCGTTGGGCACGAGCGTCGCCTGAGCGTCTCCGGCGAGAATCGTGCGGGCAATGATTTCGGAATCAATGCGGTCGGTTTTTGTTTTGCGGATGCGTTTTTGGCCGCGACGGTTTGTTTGAAGGGGATTGAGTACGACGCAATGATAACCACGGCGGGTCAATTCGTCGTGCAGGGCATTCCAGTACATGCCGGTCGCCTCCAGCGCGACCAGCGGTTTGCCCCGGCAGTTGGCCGGAACAAGCACTTCGCGTTCCAGCAGATCGACGCCTTCCTTGTTGTTTTCAAAAACGTTCAAACTCGCGATGACGGTGCCTTTGGGCGTGATCGCCGCAGCAGCGTGTTTGCGTTTGCCGATGTCGATGCCGACGATATTGCGGTGATCGACAACGACGACGTTGGCTTTGGGTTTGTTTTTTGTGGGCATGTTTGATCTCGATAAAATTTTGTTGCATGAAAGGACATGAGAAAATACGGGTAAAAAAATGGTTCGAATCCGTCAATCTCACGGGTTATTCGGAGCGTCCCTTGGAACATCCAATGGGTCATCCAACCGACTCATTCGCGGCAATCGAACCGTGTACGAAAAAAGGCGTGGGTCGCAGTCTCCTTCGCGAATCGAAATCGAAATGAAATGCGCGACGCCCCACGTCGTAAAAGAAATGAAAGAACTTCAAACGGTCTTGAGAATACCGGTCAGGAACGTTTGAAATTGATTGTCGGCTTCCGACTTCACGGCAGGAACCGGCAGGAGTTGATAAACGCCGTCGGGATCGCTTGGATTCCAGGGCTTGAAGGCGAGGAGTCGCTTTTGCACGAGCGCATCCCTCGCGTCACGAAATTGATGAAAGTCAAATGCAGGCATGGTGCGCTGCATGACATCCAGCCGCCAACAGGACAGTCCCTGTTCGTCGGCGGCGAGGGCAAGGAACAAATAGAGAGCGAACTCCCCAGGCTCGAAGCCGAGCAAAAACTGCCGTGACCGAAGCCGATGATCAATCCACGCGAACGAGGGCGGAATTTTCCGCACAAGGTTCGGGATGACAGGCTTAATAGGCTTTTTGAGAGGCATGATCGTTTCTCCAAAAAAGTGTGACAAGGTGTAACAGTGTGACAAGGTTGCGACATCACATTGTTTGTCGCGATAAAAGGAGAATCGACTTACAAACCATGCCTGAGCATAAATTCACGAAAACGTAGCATTGCAACAATCGCTAAAACCTCCGGGATTGCAGTAATCGAATCGGGAGTCACAGGACTTGTAACCCCGAATGACAGCGTTGTGGTAAGAGTTTTCGTCTTTCGCAAAAAAGAAAAAATGCGAAGAACTTGGAAGAAAACACAACAGATAAAAAAATTCGTCCGGGAAGAAGATTCAGAATCTCTTCCCTTGTAACAACTTAAACACTCTTTATATGAGAATGATATTATGCCAGTGACCAATATTGAAATTCCCGTGGACAGCGAGATTAAAAATCAAGCCCAGGATGTTTTTGCATCCCTGGGACTCGATATGACCTCTGCGATCAACATTTTTTTGAAGCAAACCGTTGAGCAACGCAGTATTCCGTTTGACGTTGCCGCCAAACCTGCCAAAAAAACGCCGAAGTTGGGCTGTATGGAAGGCGAAATCTGGATGGCGGATGATTTCGATGCGCCGCTTGAGGATTTCAGGGAGTATATGGAATGAAATGCCTCTTGGATACGCATACTGCTCTATGGTCACTTGGTAATAAAGCAAAACTTTCGGAAAACGCGGTTCGTGTCATTCTCGACCAAGCAAACGATGTCTATGTCAGCATTGCGTCAGCGTGGGAATTAGCGATAAAAATCAGTTTGGGAAAACTGACGTTTGAGGGTGGAATGGAACGGTTTTTTAATATGATCGGCGAATGCGGATTTGAACGACTTCCTGTCAAAGAAGAACATGTGAAGCAATTGGAAAACCTTCCGTATCACCATCGCGATCCGTTCGACCGCATCCTCATCACATCGGCAATGGCCGAAGGCATGTGCTTGATTACGGCGGATACGAACATGCACCGCTATGATGTTGCCTGCCTTTGGTGATGGAATAGCCACATCCAACCGCGTCACAGAGTGACGCGGCGAACTCTTTCGTACAATCGCCCGGCTCTAAAAATTTTGCCGTATTAATTGGCCCGTCTGCCGACACGTTTGGTGGAAGCCGCTTTGGCTTTCGAGTCGACATGGGCTTTTTGATCCGGAGTGAGAACCGCTTCGATTTGGGCGTTGCGTTCCTCTTCGAGTTTTTGCACCCGGAGCTTCAACGATTCGATCAGTTGAAAATACGACGCCTGAATCTCATAAATCTCCGCTTTTTGTTTCTCATTGACCACTTCACCATAAAAATTCGGCAAACGACGGGCGAACTTTTTCGTGATTTGCAAATCCTTGAACGCCGGATTGTTCGTCAATTCTTTCTGCTCCAACTGGTATTGCGGCCCATAAGTTTTTGTTTTTTCGCCAGTTTTTTCCGTGGATTCCTTTTTCGCAGGATCAGCGGTGTTCACCGGAGGATTGGGTGCCTGGGCGTTGACAAAGGTGACCAACCCCAAAACGGCAAATAATGTCGAAATCAGTACAAAGTGTTTCATTTCGAAAATCTCCATGTTTTTTAAGATTCTGCGCACAGGCGCATTT
>CAZNVM010000445.1:0-18677 GCA_964576215.1 uncultured Planctomycetaceae bacterium | reverse complement strand
GGGGGCAACCGGTTTAGGAAAAGCGAGTTGCTCGATCCTTGCCGAAGAAGGAGCGAAAGTCGCCATCAATTACCTTCCCCAAAAAGCGGAAGCTGAGGCCCTTGCCTCCGAACTGACGCAACGCTTTTCAGTGGAAACGTTGGCCATTTACGCCGATGTTTCGAGCGAATCCCAGGTCCAGGCGATGTTCGAGCAAATCGAATCGCGGCTTGGTCCGATCTACGCGGCGGTCAACAATGCGGCGTACTGTGCCAACCCGCAGTGTGTGGACCTGACGCTTGACGAATTTCGGAAGTGTCTCGACGTCAATCTCCAGGGAACGTTTCTCATCAGCCGGGAAACGGCCCACCGGTTGATCGAACGCCAAACCCCGGGTAAAATCGTCAACATCTCCTCCCAAGCGGCGGTACGAGGTTCGACCAATGGAAAGACCGCTTATGATATGACGAAAGCGGGTATTTGCGGTTTTACCCGGTCTTTGGCCATCGAAGTCGGCAAACATGGTATCAACGTGAACGCCGTTTTGCCAGGATTGATGTACACCGAAATCATCGCCAAACAGATCGACACCGACCCGGAAAGATACAACAAACGTTCGCTTCTTGGCCGAATTGCCAAGCCGGAAGAGATTGCGCAGGTCGCGGTCTTCCTTTGCAGCGACCGGGCAAGTTACATGACTGGTGCCTCCGTCGACGTCAGCGGCGGTATGGCGTTACATTAGGCTTTCGCCAGAAAGTAAAGTGCCGAAAATCGCCTGAATTGGTATTGGATCAAATTAAGTTGAAACCTATGGGGCTTGCCCCGCCGCTAACGGGATCGCAACTTGTTGACGGACTGCGCTCCGAATAACGACCATGCAATCGTCTTGCTTTTTCCGGCAAAAAGATTTACAATGAGCGGAACCTTTTGAAAAACAACCATGCCGCATTTGTTGCTCTTTTTGTTGCTGATTGTTTGGGGAACATTTCAGACCGATCTGTTCGCAGCCCAAACTTCCAGCGGATTCGCCCCACCAGTGTTTCAACGGTCCCTCGGAGTTCAAACGTTCGGAACCGATCTCGAAGGTTGGGTCGCGGAAGCCCGAGCCAAGCTCAAATTGTTCAATCAAACGCTCACCGTCGAAGCCGCTCCGCATGATCCAACGTTTTACCATCTTTTCGATATCCCCTGTGCGCAACTGCGGCTTCGGATGAAAGTCAAAACCCGGGACGAAGCGGTGTGCGAAATTTTTTGGCTCACCCAGGAAATCCCGCAACGAGACCCGCGTCATAGCGTCAAATTGAACCTGCCGCCGGACAAACTTTGGCACGAACACGATCTGATATTGCCGGTTACGGGAAATTTAACCTGCCTGTTGTTCAAAATAACCGCTCAAGCCGGGTCGTGGTCGTTTGACGACATCGAGCTGATCGCCCAGGTTCCGTTTCCGCTTGCGGTCAAAAACGCCGTTCGGGAAGGAGATTTCGTCAAATGCACCGTCACGAATTCTTCGCTCAAATCGGTTTCTTTCACCGAAGGTTCGACAACCGGCGAAAAAAATCTTGCCTCCAAAGGGACAATCGAGTTTTCGCTCCCGATCCAAAAAAACGGAGCGTTGGAGCTTGCTGATTTGAAACTGCTCGTTCCGGGATTTCCGGTCGTCAATTATCCCATGTATTTTTACAATCCGGAGGGCCAAACGAATTGGTTGTCCCGTCCCCTTTCGTCGAATCGGATACTGGAAATTTCGCCCGACGCAAAAATTGCCCGGATTATGCAACCGCCCAATTCCGGTAAAACGAAGCCGCGACTCCTCGCTCTGCTTGCCCCGCTGGTCCACAAAAACGGTGTTTTACCGGATTTTCGGCTTGATCCTGACTCGACGGATCACGAATTGCGATTCACCGCCCCCGACGCAAAACTGGTGCTCACGCTCCGGGAAAACGAGATCGATTTTCACGTCGAGCCGGTTCGGTCGTCGGGGATTTTCGAGGGGCCGGTCCTTCGCGTTCCCGGCCGGTTGAAAGGGGGCTTGCTCTGCGGCGTGGAATATCTCGGACCAGGCGACGTCAGTTCGTCGAACATCGACGTTCGGGAGCCGAACAACAACCGTAGCGTTCCGCCGAAAGATTGGATCACGTTTCCGCTCGCTACGGTCGCTTCGGAGTCGTTAAGCGTCGGACTCTGCTGGGACGATATGGAATTGCAGCCGACGTTTTCCTCGCCGAACCGGTTTGACCTGGCCGACGACCACCGTGTCGCATTGCAAGGCGTGAAGATCGACGCGACGATCCGGTTGGTCGAACCGGCGGCCAACCAGGACCCGATCACGGAGATGATTCGCTGGGCGGTTCATCGGCGCGGACTTCCCGAGCTTCCTGCGGCACCGAGAACAAACGGTGAGCAGACTCAACTCTGCATTGCCGCGTTGGACGGTCCTCTGCGTGGCAGCGACAAAATAAGCTGGGGGTACTTCGCCGAAGACGACGACAAAATACCGAAAGAACCTTACGCCGACGTGCTTTCAACGCTGTACCGCCTCAAGGGGGAATTGCCGCGAGTTGCCGGACTTGTGCCCGAAGGAAGCGTTTTGACCAACGACGCGATTTATTTCCTGACAAACCAGGTGCAGCAATGGAAGGATTTGCGAAGCGAAGACGTCCAAAAAGCGTTGGATGAAATGAGACCCGACGGATCGTTTATCCGCCAAAGTCTTTTCCCGGAACAAGATTATTACCAGGAATATGAAGGAATTACCGTACTGAATTCTGAAAATCGGGACAAAAATTCCTTTGGATACGCTACCCGGAAAGCGGCGTTTTTGTTGGATTACGCCCGAATAACCGGCGACCGAAGCGTGCTTGCGTCGGCGGAAAAAACGCTGCAAGTTTTAGGTCGGGAATCGGTTCCGCGCGGCGGGTTCTATTGGGAAACGCCGCTCCACACGCCGGATCTTTTGTCCGCCGCTTACGCAACTTGGGCGTTTTGCCGGGGATTCGAGTTGACGCAAAAGCCGGAATATCTGGAAAAAGCGCAGCAGTTTGCACTGTCGGGTCTTCCATTCGTGTATCAATGGGGCGGCGATGAAACGGTTCGGCGATACACGACGGTTCCGATGTTTGGAGCGTCGCAACGGGAACGAACCTGGTTTGGCGTCGCGCAGCCCTGGAGCGGCGTGATTTATGGATACGCACTGACCCTTCTTGCGGAACACGATTCCTCAACCGACTGGAAAAGAATTGCAAACGGAATCCTAATTGCGGCGGAACAAATCCAGCACCCGGACGGAAAATATATCGGTTGCCTGCCGGACGCCTTTGCTTTGGACTTGCAAACGCGATTATCGCCGAACTTGAACCCTTGCGGTTTGGTCAGTTTAAGAAACGCCGTCGAAGGACGGATCGGCTCTTTGTCCGTCGCTTCCGATGAGGCGGACACACTGGCGTCACCGTTTACGATTCAGATGAACCGGAGAGGAGCGGTGATCCGTAACGCTCCTTCGGGATTCAAGTTTGAAATTTTGATTAACGGACAACAAATCAAGCCGGTTCAGGGATCGGGAAACAATCGCGATCAGATCACGTTTTAAAATGGGAAACGAGAAAAAACATGACACAAAGAACTGTTGACGACCAGAGTAAAGAAAAAGCCTATTTACTGTTCGACAGCGGCGAGATTGACGTAATCGAAGTCGGGACAACGGCAGGGCTGTGCCAAATTCATAAATACCTGTTCGACGGTCTTTTTGAGTTTGCCGGAAAAATCCGGGATCGAAATATTTCTAAAGGATATTTTCGCTTTGCCAGTGCGTTGTATCTTGACGAAAGTCTGAAAAAAATCGAACGGATGCCCGAAAACACGTATGAGGAAATTATTGAAAAATACGTTGAGATGAATGTTGCACATCCTTTCACGGATGGGAACGGAAGAAGCGGACGCATCTGGCTTGACTTGATCCTGAAAAAGAATTTGGAAAAATGTGTTGACTGGTCGCAAGTCGAAAAGCGGGCCTACCTCTCCGCGATGGAACGCAGCCCGGTCAACGACCTTGAAATCAAAGAACTATTGCGCCCGGCCCTAACCGGCAAACTCGACCGAGAGACGTACATGAAAGGGATCGACAGTTCTTATTATTACGAAAGCTCTTTTTAGACGAACGAACACATCTAAAACAAAAACGCCGCGTTACAACCTGCCTCAAGGAGGAGAAGTGGAATCAAATTCGTTCCAGGCGTATTCGTCGGTGTCGGTGGGTTGATTGTCCGCTTTTTGCTGTCTGACCGTTGACGCCATGGATGCCGGCGGGAGCACCCGAATATTTTTCGGGTCTTTAAACTTCGGCAAAATCCAGACGGGAACGTCTCGTTTATGGAAAATCCGGGCGATATGTTCATGGCAGGTGAACAGAATAATCTGCTTGCCCGACTCTGCGATTTCCATGAGAACCTTCGCGGCGGTCTTTGCCCGACTGGTGTCAAAGTTGACCAAAACGTCGTCCAAAATGAGCGGCAAATCCGAACCGTGCCGCGTAAAAGAACCGGAAAGCGCAAGTCGAAGCGAGATGAAAAGCTGTTCCCGTGTTCCCCGGGACAACCAGCTTACGTCCATCGTGTTCGCGCCGGAATCGTCGATTTTGAGCGTGTCTTCTCCAAGCGGCGTCCAAACCCGTTGGTATTTCCCGGCGGTGAGGCGGCGGAAGTAATCGGACGTTTCCGCCAGGGCAAGCGGTTGCCGTTCCCTTTCGTACGCTTTTCGAATATTTTCAAGAATCCGGCAGGAAACCGCTTGGACCTGCCAGGTACGAATCGACGTTTTGATCTTCCGGTCAAGGATCAACAGTTCCCGTTGCTTCTTCGCAGCGGTTTGATCCTGGGCAAGCTGTTGCAATTCCAGCGTGAATTTGCCGTGTTTTTCCGCTTCTTCACGGAGGTGCGATTCCGCTGATTCGATCCGGCGTTTGATCTGTTCCTTGCGATTTTCGAGGTTCCTGCGGACTTCCGGCTCCATTTGCGACGCGACGACTTCTTCCGTACAAAAACCGCTGATTGCAGCGGCAAGTTCCCTCTGGACCGCTTCCTCCTTCGAGAGGAGTGTTTGATAATTGTTCCAAATTTCAGCCAATTTATGCAGTTGCGAAGATGTTTTCGCCCCATATTTCGACAACAATTCCGTCTTTTTCGCCCGCGACTGCATGTAGGAAGCGTAAACCTTTTTCCGTTGCGGCTTGAGTTTTGCCCGTTCCTGGGCGAGAGCCTGCCGCTTTTTGAAACCTTCTTCGCATGCAATCAGCTCCCGGCGGATTTGTGCAAGAACGTCAACGTAACTCATTCCGTCGGCGAACGTGAGGTTCGTTTCGACAATCACACGGTCGATCCGGTCGGTGATGATCCGCAGGTCGCGGACCCGCTGGTTGATGTCTTCGTAAGTCCGGTCGAGATTCCGGCGAACCTCCGACGCGGAACCGAAACGTCCGATCAGCTCGCGCACTTGTTTCGGCGTCCAATCGACGGGAAGCGAGGCGTTGCGCAACCAGTCCTCCCAGTTTTTCCGGGCGTTCTCCGCCGCCGTTTTCGTACGGTTAAGCCGTTCCTGTTCCGCCTTGAATTGCAGGGCGGTCTCTTTTCGTTGCGCTTCGAGCGGGATCAGTTTTTCGAGCGTTGCGAGTTCCTGCTGCGCCGCTTGATACCGCAGGTCGGGCGAAAGACCGGACGCCGGGTATTTCATATCGATTGCGGCGGCGTCCTGCTTTGCCTGATCCATTTGCGTGACAAGAAGCGACAGTTGCCGGTGATTGTATTCGAGTTTATGACTGTTTTGACGTTCAATCATCACTTTCACGAACAAACCGGCGACGCAAACCAGTGCGCCGATCCCGCCGAAAAGCTGGTGCACGCCGTTGGTGAAATGCGCAACGATAAGTACGACCGTAACGATTGCGGCCCCGATGAGCATCATCAGTCCCCAGGCCGGAATCGCCTGGCTTTGAAGCAGGAGCATGTTTTGACGCTCCAAATCCTTGCGGACACGAGACATTTCGTCGATCCGCTGGGCGATGCTTTGCCGTTTGCGGAGCTGATTGACCCGATCACTGTTTCGTTCGAGCGTTTCGTGAAGATCGGTCGTTTCCAACTTCGACATTTCCGACGCGAGCTTTTCGCCGAGCACCCTGGTACGTTCCTTGAGTTCCTCGTAAATCTGCTTGCTGCGGTGAAAATTGCGTTGCGTTTTTTTGACGTGTCGGGAATAGACGCGAAATTCGTTCAGGTTGCGGATCGGTTCCGGAGCCGGCTGATACTGCATGTCCCGCATCGTCTGGGCGGCTCGCTGGTGTAAAGCAGGCGACGAGATGCTCTTGTTGGACGACGAGCTTTGTGGTGCCGTGTAGGTTGACGCCGACGCCGACGATTGAACCGTTTGCGGCGGACGATAATCCTGGTTGCCCGTTTTGCGGCGTCCGTACCGTAAATGCTGCTCGCACTCCCGAAGTTCGTTTTCCAGAGCCGTTGCCTCGTTTTCGAGTTGCGTAATTTGCTGGTCGATCTCGACGATCCGGGTTTCCTCTTCGAGAATGATCTCGATTCGCGGCGTCAGTTTCCAAAGCGTTTCGTTGACCGGAACCGCCTTGATTTTCGTTTGGTAATCGAGGTACTGCTTTTTCAGGTCGCTGAACTGTGTTTTGCGTTTTTGGATCGACTCTTCAATTTCGGTGAGTTCGAGCAACGCTTCTTCCGGAACGCGGATCGGCGTTCCCATCTCCGCGATTTGTGTTCGAACGGTATCACGGCGATCCCAGATTGGACCGGCGTGAATCGCGATTTCGTTGATTCGTTGGTCGTACCGGAGCGATTTGAGTTCGTCGTTGATCTGTCCGATGATCCGGTCGAGCTTGCGTTGCTCCGTAAGAATCCGGGTATATTCCCAAATTTGTCGACGGGATTGCCCGAGTTCCTCGGTCAGCTTGTGGTGTTGGGCGACCATTTGATGGAGCGACCCTTGTTGCGATTCAGCGGGATCAAGAAGCTGTGTCCGCGATTTGTTGAGCGAACGAAGCACCTCGATCAGCGAAATCCGGTCCAGACCGATGCTGAGCCGGAAAAGCATTTCTGCCGCCGCCGTATCGTCAAGCGTTCCGAGTTTGCGCAGTTCGTCGAGCCCGAACGTGAACACGTTGTTAAACGTCGGTTCGTCAATCCCGGAAAGAATCGTTCGGAGAGCCGCGTTTTCCTGGTGAGTCGCCGTTGAACCCTGTCCGTGATGTGTGATCGATAAGGTATGGTCTGTCCCGATTTGAGGATCGTTCGGATCGAACAGCCGCTTGATTGTGAAGTGTCCGTCGGGAGACATTACGTCAATCGAACCGCCGGAAATGAAGGTTTGCGTTTTCTTCCGCTTTCCCTTGTTTTGTTCCCTGTCGCCGCCAAAAGGAAAAACGTACCGCAACCGTTCTTCGTGCAATCCATAGAGAATGGATCGGACGAAATCCATGAGCGTCGTTTTGCCCGCTTCGTTCGGTCCGTAAAAGACGTTAAGGCCCCCTTCCAGTTTCGAAAGGTGAAGCTCCGTCCAAAGACCAAAGCGTTCAATGTCGAGCGAAGTAAACTTCATGTTAAGTTAATTACGAATTACGAATTACGAATTACTTTGTTTGGAAATCGGAAATAGGAAATTGGAAATCGGAGGAAGCTTTTCACTTATCACCTATGCCCGATGCCCTGCCGTCTGCTGTCTGCTGTCTACCGTCTGCCGTCTGCTGTCTGCTGTCTTCCGTCTGCAAGCATATCCCAGCCGAGGGCGGCGGCTTCGCGGAGGATGTTTTGGACTCGCTGTTGCCGTTTTTCCAATTTTTGAAACATTTTTGCACTGATCGGACGTTGCCGTTTCGATTTTTTGACCTTTTTCTTTTCAACGTCCGAGTTCTCTTTGCCGACCGACTGGAGCGTTCGCTGCCGATCCTGCCTGTGTACCTCCCGGATTTTCTTACGGAGGTTGGTCAGTTGAATTTCTTCCGTTGGCGTCAATTCTTTTTTCGAATCGCCGAACACGAGCCGTTTCAAAACCGGATACGACGCAAATTTCGCCGGAATCGTAAGCGGTAACTTTTTCCCGAACGGCAATTCCCGATAATCCCTCGGCAAAAACGAAAGCAGGTTGATCGGCTCGCAAGGATGCTGTTGGAATTCCCGTACTTCCCGCAGGAAATCGGCGAGAATCGTTTTCTGGTCGTAAATTCCGAGCGATTGAAATTCCGGAAGCGTCGTCGTGATCGAAACCGACCAGCAAATCGGCGGTTCCAACCCGTAATCGGTTCGCAACTCCTCCAGAAGCGGCTCGGCAACGTCGCCGGTCCGCAAATCGGACGGCAAAACTCCGCCGGGACAATCGATTTCCCAGGAAATCATCAGGTCGTCGCGGCTTTTTACGGAGCGGAAAGCGTGAATCCGTTTCTGCATCTCCGCACGAAGCTGTTTCATGGATGCGCCCGATTCCAGTTCGATCCGCTCCTTCACCCAACGAATCGGCGTGGTTGGAAGCATCGTGAGCGTTGTGATTCCGTGAACATCAACGTCAACGAGCGTTCCGCCGTATTCCCGGGATTCTTTCGGATTGCGCCCTAAAGTTGGACCGGGATAGTGAACGAGGGTCGGCAGCTGTTCCTCTTCCGTGTTGCCAACCGTAAACGTTTCCGGCTCAAAATTTGCGTTTTTCGCGTTTTTCGCAGGCGGTCCGGCAAGCTGCGGCGGTTTGTAGGAAAACATTTTTCTCGGACCGCCTCCCAAAGCCCAGTACGGAATACCGCGATACTGAATTGATTTCAGGTCAATCGCGCCGTGAACGACGACGATTGTGTAAAGTCCGCTTGGGTCAGGCGTAAATTCTGAAGCGGAGCGGATTTTTCGCTGGTCAAGTCGGGAATATCCGACCAAACGGACCAACGGAATGTTCGATTGGGTTTTTCTGCCAGCCACGAGAAATTCTTCCAGCGAACCGGTCCGGAAAAAGCGGACATTTTCCGGTAAATGAATCGCCGAGGGCCAATGATCGGGGCCGTCGTGGTCGCTCCCGGCCCAATAGACCGGGATTCCGGCTTCGGCGAGCGATTGAAACTGTTCGACGAGAAACACGAGCGGGCCGACTCCCGACGTGTTCGGATCGACGATGTTTCCGCTGAGCAGGACGAAATCGACTTCTTCCGCTTGGGCTTGTTGGAACAGACGTCGAGCGGCTTCCAACGGAGCGTCAAGCAATCGTTTTTCGATCAATTCCGCACTTGTACCGCCTCCGATCCCTTCAATCGGAAGTTCCAACGCAAGGTCGGCGGCATGGAGAAATCGAAACGGTGTTTTTATCATTGAGTTGCGAAATACGAAAGACAAAACTATGTAAGTTTTCGTATTCTACACAATCCGGGCAATCTAGGCAATGTTTGTCGACAGAATATTCCTCATAAAATTGAAATATTTTTGGGAGAGCCCCTTTTTCGACCCCGGTAAAGATATTGGGTTTGTATAAAACGGTTTACAAGGGTATAATACGCTTGCGTGTCCCGTCCCTTTTTAGCCGGTACTCTGCGGACCGATATTATGGACTTTAACGACGAAAACAATTTAGCGGCAGAAACGAAATCCGTCAAATCTGCGGATAATTCGGCCCCTGAGGTTTCAAATACCTCCTCCCCCAAAAATGCCGGGAAAAAATTCGATATTTCCGAGCAGGGCGGACTGCTTTTTATTGTGGTTATTCTTAGCGTTTTCCTCATTATTGCCTTTGAACAGTTTGTCATCCGGCGAGGTGGTGCTGTTTCATCCCAGTCTTCCGTAGAAACGAAAAAAAGGTATGAAAAAAGAGATACGGAGAGGTCGGAGGAGACCTCCGACGGACTGGACCTTGCCAGAACCCTGACCCAAGCCCGGGATTCGATCCAGGAGGAAATTGAGACGGTTCGGCGGGAAGGAGGACTTCCGACCCAGGTGTTTCAACGGGATATTCCTCCCGAGGAAAACGTCGGTGCTTTAATCGCAAAAGAATTTTCGTCCTTTGACCCCAATTCTTACGACCGGCTCCGCGAAAGTATCAGTACCCAAGGACCGTGGTACGCCGATTGGGAAACGATTCAAACACACGGGGAGGTTCTTGCAAGATTCAAACCGCAGCGGGACCGGCTCCGTGAACTTCTCGACGATCCCGACGCAAAGTTCGAACAAAACTTAATCGGAACAAACATCGGATTGGTTCCAGACGACCAAAATGTCGATTCCTCCTGGTCTTACATGACGCTGGAAGAATGTGAAATTGCCCGCTCCCTCCAGGAAGGAAACATGGACGACGCGGTGGAAACGCTCCGGTATATGTTGCGATTTACGGAACTTGCGGCGCAAACGCAGTTTCCCGAGATGCGTATTCACGCCGCTTATATGCGGGAAAACACGTTGCGAATTCTGCAAACGCTTGCTCTTGATCCCAAATTCACTCCCAAACACGCGAATACGATCATCACGATTTTACGCCGAACGCTCCAGAACTGGCCGTCCGACGCAAAATGTTGGATCGGCGACCGCGCCGAAGCTCTCCGGCGATTTGAGCTGATTCGGGAAGGGCGAATCAGCG
The DNA here is from genome assembly GCA_964576215.1 of uncultured Planctomycetaceae bacterium. Classification (GTDB taxonomy): domain Bacteria; phylum Planctomycetota; class Planctomycetia; order Pirellulales; family Thermoguttaceae; genus JAVBSX01. The sequence goes on along the minus strand of CAZNVM010000445.1, from coordinate 8,093 downwards.
AGGCTTTAACCGCAAGCGAATTGGATAAACTCCGGTCTCTCGATGTGCTCGGAGTTGAAATTCCGAAGGAGAAAGAACAAACAAGAAGAGAAAGGGGGCTAAGTTTGCTCAACGCCGTTGCGTTTTATAAACCTCAGGCGATCGATAAAGATCAGGATTATTATCTCAAAGCGATGCGGGTCTTGATTGATTCCTGTTCACAACCGTTTTATGCGAGGCTGGAAACCCTCGATCACGTTGCGGACAATCTCCAACTCCAACAAGGAAAAAAGGATTATCCGGCACTTTCCATGTTATTCCTGTACGGAATTCGGGAATCGATGCAAAAACAGGCAATGGATAAAACCCGGGTGGAAGCCTGGTATCTTGCATTGGCGTCTTCGTTGAAACTTGCGGTTAAAGAAGGAGCCGTCGATCCGGTTCGTGGAAAACCGTACATCATTACCCGCTCCCAAGCCCCGGAAGGAAACCGAATCGTCGTCACCTACGGAAAAAACGACGGTAAAGTGGAAGTGAAAGAAGAAATGAGAAATGAGAAATGAGAAATGAGAGATAAGCAGCCGCACCCTGTGCGGCTAACTTTTTCTCATTTCTCATTTCTCATTTCTCATTTCTCATTTAAAACTAAAACTTAAACGTAAACGTTTCATTAAAGAGGCGGAGTCCTCTTTGGAAAAGCGATTGCGGATCGACGTGAACCTTGGCGGAACCGGTCATTCCGACGATGAAACGCTCTTTCTCGTTCTCCAGCGGAACCAAAACGCGGTGGGAAGTGCTGCTGGGAACTTCGATGCCGTCTTTGGTTGTCGTCGGCACTTCCCCCTTCACCCGGGTCGAAAGCGGAACGGGAATGGAATCCATCTTGCTGTTTTCAATCGCTTTTTTTTCGCCGACGGCCGAGTGAAAGATTTCACTGGGATATTCGTCGAACTTCAATTCGACCCTTTGGCCTTCCCGAACGAAATCGATTTTCGATTGGTTCACGACGAGCACCGCTTCGAGTTTTTTCGGGTCGCCGACACTGCAAAAGACCGTACCACGAGCGGCGTCGTCAAACGTCATACCGAGATTTTTTTCCTCCAGCGGCGTTCCCCACCACGAGACGAGCTGCCCGCGAATCGGTTCCCGATACGGCTTCCAGGGGGGAGACACCACGATGCCGTCCTGGGGCGCACGGAGTTCCAGGCGGGTAAAGTCCCGATATTTCTGCTCCACCGCTTCTTTCAACGCGACCAATTGTTTCTCGAGCGGTTTCAGGGAATCCGCCCGCTCTGGCCGCAAATAAAGCATTTGGCGGCGATACTTAAGCTCTTTCTCTTTTTCTTCGATGTCTCGTTGCAACTTGGCAAGCTCCATATTCATCCGAAGATTTCGTACTTCGGCAAGGAGTTGACCTTCCACGACTTTGTCGCCCGGCTTGACGTAAACGGCGTCCAGCACGCCGCCGAACTCCGGAACGTAAACCTGTTGCGAATCGGACGCACGAAGCTCCAATATCACGGGAACAACGACGGTGTACGGTATTTTGACCAGGATGACGGCCAGGAGAATCACAATGACACCGGACAAGGACATATAAAATCTTACTTTTTTCACGCGATAAATCCTCCCGGGAACCCAAAAAAACTTGCCGATCTTAATAAGCGGCATCACGAAAAGGCCGAAAAGCGACATGGCGATAATCGCCTGACTGATGATTTTCAGTCCCCTCGGCTCGAAAATACGATAGATGAACGTGAGAATCGACGCCATAATAACCCAGCGGTAACAGACCGACGCGATCGTGAACAGGGCGAATAATATCTGATTCTTTTTCGGCAGGAACGGGTCCGGTTGTTGTTCCATGCCGAGAAACCATTCCTGGCATTTCCGCGTCAGAAGCGTCGTGGCTTTTTGCCGCAAGTTCGGAATTTCCAGCAGGTCGGACAGAATGTAGTATCCGTCGTACCGCAGGAGCGGATTGATATTGAAGAGGATCGTACTGACCGACGAGATGAACATCACGTTCAAACAGAGGTAATTGAGCAGGCCCGGCGTCGAGAACCACCAGATATACGTACATATTGCGGCCAGGATACACTCGATATAGACTCCGGCGATACCGATGGCGATCCGGTGCCACGTGCTTGGTAGCATCCAGGAATCGGAGACGTTGCAATACAAACAGGGGGTCAGCACGAGAATCATTACCCCCATCTCGTGACATTCGCCGCCGAAGTATTTGCATGTGAGACCATGCCCGAATTCGTGAAAAATTTTCGTAACGCCAAGCGTCATGCTGAGCAGCACGATGTTTGCCGGACTGAAAAACGTGTGGAAGCCGGGCAATTTCGAACGGAAATAGTCGAACTCGACCAGGACCAGCAAAAGAGCCGAGAGTGCGAACAGCAAACAGGAGATCACCACCGCCGGTTGGTACATGAACCGGACGTAAGGGACCATTTTTTCGAGCAGGGTGTCAAGGTCAAGTCCCTTGAATTTGATGCAAAGGATGTTCGACATCGCCCCCATGATCTCCTTGCGACGCCGTTTGTCGCGGCGTTTGAGCAATTCGTGTCCCTGATCGGGAACCCCGGCGAGGATCAGTGCGCTTTGGTGCAGCGTGCCGATGAAACTCTGCAAATCTTCGAGCGTGATTTTTTGAGGCGGAAATTCCTTTTCGAATCCTTCCTTGATTTCATCGAGCGAGTGATTGCCGTCGAGCTGTTTGAGAATCCAGTATTCTTCGTCTTGAAAGCGAAAATACTTCAAGCCGACGGGGTCTTTGAGAATCCAAAAACTCCGCCCGAGGTACAAACAGCGTTTCGCTTCCAGGTCGGAACGCACCCGGATCGGCAACTTCCGGGCACTGCTGGAAACAAGACTGTCGGCTAAGGAAACCATTTTTTTTAATTACGAATTACGAATGACGAATGACGAATGACGAATGACGAATTACATAACGTAATTCGTAATTCGTAATTGATTTACAGCGGTATTCTCAATTCCACGAATCGTCCCGGATTCAGGAGCCAATAGCCGTCCTGGAGTTTGTTTTTCACTTCGACGTGAATCTTGAAGCAGTCGTCTCCCTCGATGGTTTGGCTGGCAAAAATCACTTTTCCTGTGAACTTGAGCGGCGGCTCTTTTCCGAGCGGTTCGGCGATGACTTCAACCGTTTTGCCGTTGATCATGCGTGGTGTCGCGTGATTGATATTGACTTTCGCCTTCACCCAAAGCGTGTCGTATTGCGTGATTTTCAGGATCGGGTCCCCTTCCCGAAACCACATGCCTTCGTGTCCCCGAATCTCATCGATAATCCCGTTGATCGGCGAAATCAGGCGGCGTTGTTTGAGCCGCGTTTCGGCAATGGCCAATTCCATTCGTTTGACATTCGTTTCCGCCGGACGGATGGTATACAGATCGTACTCCGCTTTTTCCCACTGTTTTTTCGCCTGCGTTTTTTTCAACATGTCTTCAAGAACTTGCTGTCGGGGAATCGTGTTGGGTGTCTGTTGGTTCATGTAGTCATTTCTTTCAACCGCCGCAGCCGCGACGACAAAAGTCGCCCTGGCGTATTCGATTTCAATCTTTTTCTTTTCCTCGGCAATCGCAACTTCAAGCATCGCTTCTGCAGCGGCGACTTGATTGAGTTCGACGGAATCGTCGATGGTCCCGATTTCCTGGTCTCTGCTGACGTTCTGTCCTTCTTTCACCTCGATCATCACGGGCTTTCCCTCGGCGTCCAAAATATCCTCGCCGGTAACAGGGTCTTTTGCGTTGACGCGAAGCCGGGTCAATTTTCCTTGAATTCCGGCGGAGATGAGGATTGTTTTTTCCGGATCGACCTTGGCCATACTGATTTTTATGACGTTATTGACCGGATCCAACTGGCTCATACTGGAGTCAACCAACAATTTCTGTACATCCTCTCCGGGATCGGCGGAACCGCTTACGGCGTTCTGACCGCTGAGAAGCTCGTTCATGCGACCATGAAGCTGGGCCGTGGAAACCTTGGGGGCCGTACCCGGCCCGGACACCTGGAATAACACGATCAATAGGAGTATCGCTCTCATTTTGAATTACGAATTACGAATTACAAATTACGAATGGAAAAACTAAGTTAGCGGCGGGGCTTGCCCCGCGCTGGAGCGGGGTAGACTCAACATCGAGGTAGCGCGGGGCAAGCCCCGCCGCTAACTTTTCAGAAGAATCTAAACAAAACCTGGCGTTGGAAAAAGGCGATGGCTTCGTGGAAGAGGACGTATCCGAGAGCTTGTTTGCCGCACCGGATTTTTGCTTTGCAACTCGTTCCCGGTCGAAGTTCGTCGGGCAAACGATCCTGGTCCGTAATCGTTGCCTTGATGCGAACCGTGTTTCCGCCGGTGGCTTCCCCCAAAACTTCAAAACGGTCGTGAATCGTTGCGACCCTTCCGTGATAGTTGATGTTCGGATTGGAAGCGAGAATAAATATGACCTCCAGTTGTGCGTTCGGATCCTGTTTTTGCAGAGACTTTTGGTAATCAATGACATGTCCCATCCGCTTTTCCGGCATGTCCAGTTCCAGTCTCCACGGTTTTTGCCGATCCGTGTCTGCAATTTCCAGAAGCGGTATACCGCGAGTGACAGGATGACCGAGCAGGTTCCTTTTCACATCCATCGTGATAACGGTCCCACTCATCGGGGCCTTAATGATTAAATCTTCTTTTTGGATTTTGTACCATTCAAGTATTTCGCCGTTGGTTTTTTGGCGTTCCAAAATTGCTTCGATCTGCCCGATCACTTCTTGTTTTTGGTCCTGCGGCGTATTTTCATCAAGGCGGATTTTCCTCGCATTGCTCAATTGAACCGCCAATTCCGCCCGTTCGCCAAGCAGTTGCGTTTCCTTCATTTCAAGATCGACGTTCTGCATCACGGCAAGAACGTCCCCCTTTTGAACGACATCGTCGTGGTCGACGTAAACCTCGATGATTTTTCCTTCGATGGCCGGGTAAACGAAGCGTCGTTCGATGGGTTCCAGCGCGCCGTCGCACCACATATTGAAGTCCCAGGGGACGAAAATGAGCAGGAGAATCGCCGCAATGACCGCCAACGAAATGGAAATCGTCTTCGGCAACATCCGGGCGGAGACCAACACTTTCGACTTGCCGATGGTTCGCCAAAGCGGCATCAGGAAGATGCTGTTGTGGTCCATCGAATTTCCGAGGGCCGAGCAAGCGTGGTCGGCAACGATTTCGACCCGCTTTTTCATCCGTTCCGGAATACGGCTGTCCTCGATCTGTTCGACGATCAGTGCTCCGAACGGCAACTCCGGCTTTTCCCGAGCCGCAATGTCCTCTTCGGGCACCTCTTCCAGTTTCACTTTCGTCAACGGGAAGACGGCGATCATTTTCGTATGCGATTCATCGACGTAATCCTCGACCGCTTTTTCAACCTGCGGCGCAAAATCGGACGTGTCGCCGGTGTACCAGACCGGCTCGTTGACCCGGACGACCGCCGTGGCGAGTTTGCCAAGCAGCTTGACCGTCGTGGACCGCTTGTCAACCATATCCTGGCCGCTGACCGACGTGATAATGCTTTTACCGCCGTAGTTGATCGCAATGCTGACCCGGTCACATTCGATCAAACGTCGGCCTTCGTTGACGATGGTGTAGGCGGTTTCCCGAAGATCAAGCGTTTTGTGGATCGTTCGGGTAAATTCTTCGAGGAGCGTCCAAAGGTGTTGCCGTTCGCCGAAATTACGGAGCTGCCGGTTTTTGTAGTAGTCGGCGACGACCCCTCCCATTTGTCCCAGGAATTTGACGTAACCTTTTTGCGCAACCGGTCCCGTGTCGGCCCGCTGGGCGATTTCGATCAGACCGACGGTTTCCAGTTCCGTTCGAACCGGAGCGAAAACGAGAAGATAATCGGTCGGGTTGCCCGCTTCGTCGCTCCCTTCGAAGCCGGATCGGGGCATTACCAGCGTGCCGTCCTCCTTGGTTTGGAGCATTTTGTAGAGGAGTCGGCTGTGTTTTTTGGCCCCTTCTTCCGATTCGCCGAGCCGTAGCTCCTGCATGTTGACCTGGTAACCAAGCGAAAGCACGCCGCGGTCGTCGATGGTCCAAAGAGCACCCCCAACGGCGGCCAGTGCGGTAACGATTTTCGGCAGCACTTCCGAATGAAACTCTTCCGGAGGAACGTCGAGTTTTGAAAGCTGCGTAATTTCATTGACCATCGCGCGAATCTGGAGCCGCGTCTGCTCAACAAGATTCGGGTCAAAAGTTTGGTCGTTGCTCATGGATTAACGGAACAATGGTCGGTCGTCAATGATTCTCTTTACGCACAAACGGAGCGCATGTGTGCAAGAATATACCGGAAAAATCCCAATGACGCAATCAGGTCCCTACCGGTCCGCTAACGAAAAACTTGATAGAAACCTCATAATTCCCGAGGCTCGGACGGTAAAATCGGAGTTTCCGTAGAAAGTATTTCAATCGCCTTGTCCAAAACGGGATCGTAAAACGGCGCGTTGCCTTCCGGCGTAAACGCTTGCGGTTTGCTTAGTTCCTCTTCGTTTTCTTCCTCGATGTCGTCGAAATTTTCCAGAGATTTCGAATCCTTGCAGAGTTCTTCCCGGTAAAACGGCAACAACGGTTCCAGCGTCGATTTTGGAACCCCTGTCCGCAGATCACGCAGGAAATACGTGACGATCCGCTGATTGCGGGTCGTTTTTTGCTCCAAATCGGGGTCCGGCATGACGCCCCAATCGTCGGCTTCCTCGGAAAGTTTCGAATTCCTCGTGTTTTCGATCTTTGCCGTGCGACGAATCCGATTGATGTTTCGTCCGCTCGGTCGCCAATAACTCGAATCGGTCAACTTCATCATCCCATTCTCGAACGGAAGAGCAACAATTTCCTGAACGGTTCCTTTGCCATACGACCGTTGCCCGAGAATTTTCGCACGATCGAAATCCTGCAAACACGCGGCGACAATTTCGGCGGCACTGGCGGTTCCTCCGTCGATGAGCACAATCATCGGGCCGTGAAACAGGATGTTTTCCGTTGCGTAGTAATTTCCGCCGTACTTTGCCCGGCTGTCCCGATCACGAGTCGTTACGATTTCCTTGTACGGTCCGCGATGATCGACAAACAGGTCCGCAACTTTGACGGCAGTGTCAAGATAACCGCCGGGATTGTTCCGCAGATCGAGAATCAACTTTTGCGCCGTTCGAAAGGACTGAATCTGTTGAACCATTTCCTCCGCCGTGTTTTCATTGAACGACGAAATGCAAATGTACCCGATTTTCGGAAAGCCGGGAATCTCCGAAATCGCCTCACCGCGTTCGTTGACTTCAAATCCGAAAACGGTCTTCTGCTGAATCGACGCGCGCCGTATCGGAATATCGACCGGTTCACTTTCGCCGGAATGTTGTACGGTCAAAACGACTTGTGTGTCAGGTTCTCCCTTGATTTTCTTGACAAGCTCGGATTGATTGAGTTTTTCCGTACTTTCTCCGTCGACTTTCAAAATCAGGTCTCCACAGCGAATTCCCGCCGCAAGGGCCGGGGAATCAAGGATCGGATAGAGAACCTTAAACGTTCCGTCCGGTGCGGTGAGATCGAAACGAATTCCGACCCCTTCCAATTTCGACTCGAGCTGTGCCCGAAATTCCTTTTCTTCGCTCGGCGAAACGTACATGGAATAATCGTCGCCGAGTTCGTCGCCAAGTTTATCGAGCATCCCCTGCATCGCTCCTTCGAACAGAAGTTGCCCGGTCGGTTTGACCAACGCGGACGATTCCACCTGTCTCATCGAGTACAAAAGAATCTGCTCCCGCCACGTCGTTCGCGCACTGCAATACACGCAAACCAGAACGGTCAGAATCAAAATCCGAAAATTGGAAAGCGGCATTTTTTTTCGGGGATCGGGGATCGGGAATCGGAAACTCCGTCCCCACCTTCTCTGAAAGTCATCTTTCCGTCAAGGAGGGAGTCTGGGTGCGTAAAAACCTTTTTGCATTACGTAGCCCGAATCCAGTATTTTTTCCAGTGGCTGCTGTACCGGACGGCACACAGGACCGTCATCCGATTGAGGCGGGAGACCAGCCACTTCGCTCCCGTTTGCTTCAACCGCCT
>CAZNVM010000444.1:0-14969 GCA_964576215.1 uncultured Planctomycetaceae bacterium | reverse complement strand
AAGGGTAATCCACGATACTGCGCCCTTATTTTCCAATCGGTATGGAAATAAGGGCGCCGTATTGATGGTGCCACCGGTGCTACTAAGGGCGCGCACGAACGGAACATTCCACGGAACCGTTTGAAAAACACTCGTCCCGCAAGCACATTTTTGGACATCTTATTCTTTGACAGTTTCTAAGTGAAAAACATCCTCCGATTTCCGATTTCCGATTTCATAACCCATCCGTTTACACTTTGAGTTCACTATGAATGAAAAAACGACCTATGGTACTCAATTTTGGATTTGCGCAACAGGTTTTTGCCTTCTTTGGGTCTTGTTGCCGACTTTTCTTCAACCGGCTTATCGACCCGATGTGGTGGAATTACAAATCATCTGCAAAGAATGGGTGCTTTCCACGGCCAAGCACCCGATGCTCCCCGCCTGGGTGCTGGAAATTGTAAATCTTGCAACGAACAATTCTTTTGCCGCTCCTTTCATCGCGGCGCAACTCTGCGTCCTTTTAACGCTTTGGGGAGTTTGGTCCTTTGCCAAGACGGCTCTTGCACCGAAGCTTGCACTTTTGGGAACGTTGGCGATATTTCCTTATTGGTTTTTTACGGTTGAATCGATCAAATTCAACCAGAACATTGCTTTACTTGGGTTTTGGACGTTGGCGATTTCCCGGCTTTTTCAAGCGATTCAAAAAAATCGACTTCGCGATTGGATCATTGTGGGGATCGCTTTGGGGGTTGCGTTTCATGCAAAGTACAGCACCGTTTTTTTGGTCGTTACAATACTTCTTTATATGACGACTTGCTCCCTTCCACGGCAACGCTGGAAAGGAATTGGTCCTTATTTGACGACGGCGATTGCCTTTCTGATTTTTTTGCCTCAGTTGATCTGGTTGTATCAACACGATTTTATTTGTTTTCGATACGCAGGAGCCGGATTGGAAATGAAGAAAGGTGCCCAACTGCTTGATTTCATTCGTTGCCCGCTTTTTTTCCTGACAAATCAAATCTTTTACATCGCCCTGCCGGTGTTGGTTCTCACCCCTTTGCTGGGCAGGAAATGGAAAACGCAGAAAACGGAATCGCATATTCAAAAGGAAGCGAGAAAATACCTCGCCTTTATGATCGGAGTTCCGCTTGGACTTCATCTTTTGATTTGCCTGGCAGGTCGAGCTCAACTTACCTCGGACTACGGAGCGGTATTCTGGCCGTTTTTCGGAATTTTCCTGCTTTTGTCCTTCCAAACGACCATGACACCACAAACGGAAAAGCGTTCATTCCGGTTTTTTGTTTTTGCGGAACTGGCGATGGTCGCCCTGATGTTGTTCCAGTCGGTACTTTCGCCTTACGTGACGGGAACCGCACGCCGATTTCATTTTCCGATGCAGGCGTTGGGGGTGGCCGCTGGCCAAATCTGGAGCGAACATTCGACTCAGCCGTGTCCCTTTACAACCGGAGATTGGTGGATCGCCGGGAATGCCGCAGTTGCGATGAAAGATCGACCAAGGGTTTTGTTCTACTGGCATGGAATAGAAAACAGGAATGCTTCGCCGACCGGCCTTTGGGCAAACGATACCGATGTCAATGAAAGCCGAGGAGGACTCGTTTTTTGGGAGATTTCCAAAGAGACGACCGACGTTTCCGAGGAAGTCCCGGATTATGTACGATGGCGATTTCCCAATGCTGTGGTTCGACCGGAACCGATCATTTTACCATACACAACCAGCGCAAAAATTCCTCCGGTCCATATCGGCGTTGCAATCATTCCAAGCAGCGAGCCGTGAAAGTGACCGGCCCTTGTCGATCTCTTTTGAAAAGTCGCTCTTGCAATAGGGACCGAAACGACGTAGAATTCGTCTTTCCGGTCCCTTTCGAATCCTTTCCCGTTTTCTTATGCTTGCCGCGAAACTGGACAAAGTCGTCAAAGAATACTTTCTCAAAGGAGAAACGGTCCGTGCGCTTCGCGGCGTCGATCTGGAGGTGCCCGAAGGAGACTATCTGGCGATTATGGGTGCGTCCGGTTCCGGGAAAAGCACCATGCTTAACCTGCTCGGCTGTTTGGACCGCCCGACTTCCGGGACGATTTTTCTCGGAAAAGACAACGTAACAACGCTGGACGATTATCGCTTGTCGCAAATTCGGGCGTCTCGTATTGGGTTCGTCTTCCAATCGTACAACCTCATTCAACAGCTTACCGTTCTGGAAAACATCGAAGTTCCGCTCTTTTACCAGGGCAAAATCGACCGCAAATCACGAAAACGGAGCGGGGAACTTGCCCGGATGGTCGGACTCGGCGACCGTCTCGGACATCGTCCGACGCAACTTTCCGGCGGACAACAGCAACGGGTTGCGATTGCCCGGAGTTTGGTCAACGATCCGTACTTTATTCTCGCCGACGAACCGACCGGCAACCTTGATTCTGTAACGACCAAAGAAATTCTGGACCTTCTCGACAAGCTGAATCAGGAAGGACGCACAATCATTTTGGTGACGCACGAAGCGGAAGTCGGGGCGCGCGCCAAGCGAATCCTTTGGCTCAAGGACGGCGAAGTCGAAAGAGAAGTTGTGAACCCGCGGAGTACCGGCTAAATTTACCGGGTGAACAACAATTCCCGGTATTTCGGGAGCGGCCAAAGTTCGTCGTCCACGATCAGTTCCAGGGCGTCGATGTGCGTTCGGGCTTCTTCCAAAAGCGGAACAACCGATTTCGCAAACACAATCGCTTTTTCCCGTTCATGTTCATGCGATTTCGCTTTCTGTTTCATCTCGGTCAGCTCGGCAATCTTCAGCTTGATTTGCCCAATGTGTTTGCCGATTTCCTCAATGGTTTCCAGATTGCCGGTTGCGAGCGATCCGAATTTTTCCGCAGGAAAAACCTGTTGAATCCGGGCAACGTTTTCCAGAAGTGACGACTGATACCGCGTCGCAACCGGAATAATATGGTTCGCTGCCAGGTCGCTGAGAATCGACGCTTCGATTTCGATTTTCTTCGAGTAATACTCCAGATTGAATTCCGTACGTGCAATCAGTTCCTTTTCGGTCAGGACGCCGGTCTCCCTGAACATTTCAAACGTTTCCTTCGTCGTGTAGGCGTCGTAGATCAGTGGAACACAGGTTTCGACATTCAATCCCCGGTTCGCCGCTTCTTTCTTCCAGGCGTCGTCGTATCCGTTGCCGTTGAACCGGATCGGCTTGGATTCTTTAATGTACGATTTCACGACCTCGAAAATCGCCTCTTCCTGCGTGGTTTCATTTTTGATTTTTCGGTCAACTTCCTTTTTGAACAACTGCAACTGCCGGGCAACCGCCGTGTTGAGTGAAATCATTGCAACGGCACAGTTCGCCGATGCACCGACGGCACGAAATTCAAACCGGTTTCCGGTAAACGCAAGCGGCGAAGTCCGGTTCCGGTCCGTATTATCGACCAACACCTCCGGGATGAGCGCGACGCCGAGCTTCATCGCCCGTTTCACTTCGACGAAAATTTCCTCAAAACTGTCACTGATTTCAAGTTTGTCGAGCAGGGCGGAAATTTCCGAGCCGAGAAAAACCGAAACAATCGCCGGCGGAGCCTCGTCGGCACCGAGCCGGTGTGCGTTTTGAGCGGTCATAATGCTCGCTTTCAAAAGCGCATTATGCTTGTAAACGGCAACGAGAACGTTGACCAAAAACGTGATGAACCGGATATTTTCCGCAAGCGTTTTACCGGGTGCAAAGAGTTCGACGGCGGTGTCCGTTCCGAGCGACCAGTTGCAGTGCTTGCCCGACCCGTTGATTCCGACGAACGGTTTTTCGTGCAATAAAACCCGAAAACTGTGGCGGCGGGCGACTTTCTTCATAATCGACATGAGAAGCTGGTTATGGTCGTTCGCCAGATTCATTTCCTCGAAAATCGGCGTAACCTCAAACTGATTCGGTGCCGTCTCGTTGTGCCGGGTTTTGAGCGGGATTCCATACTTGTATCCTTCGTATTCCAGGTCTTTCATAAATGCGGTAACCCGGGTCGGAATCGAACCAAAATAGTGGTCTTCCAATTGTTGACTCTTTGCGCTTTTGTGTCCCATGAGCGTCCGTCCGCTCAGCACGAGGTCCGGCCTTGCGGCATAGAGTCCGTCGTCGATCAAAAAATACTCCTGTTCCCAACCGAGATAGGGGGTTACGTGTGCGACGTTTTCGTCGAAATACCGGCAAACGTCGGTGGCCGCTTTGCCGATGGCGTTGCTTGCCTTCAAAAGCGGCGTCTTGTAATCGAGCGATTCGCCGGTGTAGGAGATGAACACGCTCGGAATACAAAGGGTGTCATCGACCAAAAACGCCGGAGAGGACGGATCCCAGGCCGTGTAACCACGAGCCTCGAACGTGTTACGAATTCCGCCGGACGGAAAGCTCGACGCATCCGGTTCCTGTTGGACGAGAAGTTTTCCGGCAAACTCTTCGATAACACCACCGTTTCCATCGGACTCGATGAACGAATCGTGTTTTTCCGCCGTTCCGCCGGAAAGCGGTTGAAACCAATGCGTGTAATGCGTTGCGCCGTTTTCCAAGGCCCAGCGTTTCATACCGGCGGCAACGTGATCGACAATATCGCGGTCCAGCGGTTCTCCTTCGTCAATCGCGTCGCAAAGAGATTGCATCGTCTCTTTTGAAAGATACTTGCTCATCTGGGCGCGATTGAACACGTTCTTCCCGTAATACTCGGAGGTCAACGACGCCGGTGTCTCCACCGGAACCGCTTTACGTTTGTACGCTTCTGCAATAACTTGAAATCGAATCATGTTGAATTATGAATTACGAATTACGAATTACGAACTCAAAGTGTAAATGGGGCACCAGGGATTTTCTTTCAAAATTCATCGCCGCCGGATGCGAAGATGCTTGCTCCGCCGTCTTCCAGGATCGACTCCATGATTTCGCTCTTGAGCTGTTCCAGGAAATCCGGGTTCTCTTTCAAGAACTGCCGGACTTTTTCGCGGCCTTGACCGAGCTGCTGGTCGCCGTATCGGAACCACGCTCCCGATTTGGTTACGAATTTCTTCGCAATCGCCAAGTCAAGCACGTCTCCTTCGAAACTGATACCGTTGGCGTGCATCATGTCGAACTCCGCAACCCGAAACGGCGGCGCAACCTTGTTTTTGACGACCTTCGCCTTGACCCGTTGCCCGATCACGTCTTCCCCTTCCTTGAGTTGCCCGATCCGGCGAACGTCGATCCGGCAGGAACAGTAAAACTTCAAAGCGCGACCCCCCGGAGTCGTTTCGGGACTACCGAATGACACGCCGATTTTATCGCGAATCTGGTTAATAAAGACAATCGAGGTTTTGCTTCTGGACAAAACGCCGGTCAATTTCCGGAGCGATTGACTCATCAGTCGGGCTTGCAGCGCAACGTGGGAATCGCCGATTTCCCCTTGCAGTTCCTTTTCCGGGACCAATGCGGCAACGGAATCGACAATAATCAAATCGACGGCGTTCGATTTCACGAGCATTTCGGCAATTCGCATCGCTTCTTCTCCGCTACTCGGTTGCGAAACCAACAGGCTTTCCAGATCGACGCCGAGTTTTTTGGCCCAGCTTGGGTCCAGAGCGTGTTCCGCATCAATGAACGCTGCGATTCCGCCATCTTTTTGAGCGTTGGCAACGATGTGCAGGGTCAGCGTCGTTTTACCGCTCGATTCCGGACCGAAAACTTCAATGATCCGTCCTTTGGGAATCCCGTGCCCTCCGAGAGCGATGTCAAGGGAAAGGCTGCCGGTCGAAATCCCGCTCAAACCGGGCGAGTTTTCGGTTCCAAGTGGCATGATTGCGCCTTCGCCGAAATGTTTTTCAATCTGCGAAACGGCGTTGCGCAACTCCGGGTTCTTGCTGAAAATCGCTTCGATTTTCGAGATTTTTTCTTTCGATTTCTTGGAAGGTTCTTCCTTTACGGCAGCTTTTTTTGGCATGGTTGACAAAAGAGGGAAAGAGGGGGAAAGGAGAAATGAGAAAAACTTACCGTCGCATTATAACGATTTTAACGATCATTGTAAATCGCTCCGTCATAAAGTCGTTCGAACTACCTGGAGGATTGCAAAGTCGCTTTTTTTCCTGGGAACGCAGGCTTCCAGCCTGCCGGTGAGTTCGTAGGCATCCTACCTGCACAGAGCGGAGACGCCATTCCGCAACCTTCTCGCAGGCTGGAAGCCTGCGTTCCCAAGGACTTTGCAATTCTCCTGTTCGAACTACAGGCCCCACAACTTTTCTCCTTTTTCCCTCTTGATTCGCCCTTACTGGAAAGCGATAATGGGCTTGGACGATTCGATGTCGCAGCGTACTTTTTCCGAACGATGATTTTTTTTGTTTTATTTTGGTTACTGTTATTCGGCGGAGCGGTCGGAAGTTTTCTGAATGTCGTCATCTACCGGCTTCCGGCAGGATTGAGTTTATCGTATCCGCCGTCGCGTTGTCCGAAGTGTGAACATCCGATCCGGCCGCGTGACAACTTTCCGGTGTTCGGCTGGATACTGTTGCGAGGAAAATGCCGCGATTGTAAATCTCCGATCAGTGTCCGCTATCCTTTGATCGAAGGGCTGTGTGCGATATTGTTCGTTACCGTCGGTTACGCCGTGCTGGTCAACCGCTCCTTGGACGAACTGGAACAGTCGCTCGGACTGATCGTGTGCTATCTTTTGCTCCTGACAACGCTTTTGGCGGCGGGAATGATCGAATACGACGGAAAAAAGGTGCCGATACACCTATTCGTCCCCGCCTTTTTTGGGGCGTTGATTTTGCCAGCCCTCTCCTGGGACGCCGTTTCAGCCGGTGCGCCGCTTTTCATCGTCGGGCTTTCGTGCATCTACGTTCTCGCGGCCCGCTGTTTCCGGTTCCGAATTTACGCAATGCTTCCCTTTTTTCTCCTGACTTGGGGGATGGTTCTACTCAAGGGCGGATGGCTTGGGGCATGGGGCTTTCTGGATTAACTGGGCCGCCAGTCTTGAAGGTGAAGCTCCACCTTGCTCCGTCCGGCGAAGGTGTTGATGACAACGTGAAACGCAATGTCAAACGGTCCACTACCAAATGGTGCCATCTGCTCGACCCATTGACCCTGACTGAACGCAACGGCCCGGAACGAGATGCCGTCCTGGAGAAAAGTGGCGGCAAAATGGCGGTTGTCCGCTCCCATCGTTTTCGGGGCGTCGTCGAGATACACCTTTGTCGTACACAAAATCGGTCGCCGGTTGCCGCAACCGAACGGGGCCATTTGCTCGATTTGCTGCACCGTTTGCAACGTAAACGTACCGAACGGATATTCCGCGTCGATCAGAAGCTCCGCCGCTCGCATTTCCGGCGGCAGAATCGTTGCGGCGTAATCAACGAACGCTTCCCGGAATGCGCCGAGGTTCGCATTCGTAACGCCCAGCCCCGCCGCCGACGCATGACCGCCGAAACGAACCAAGTGATCCTGACACGCCTCCAAAGCGTCGTAAAGATTGAAGCCGGGAATCCCTCGTGCCGAGCCGGACGCCGGTTTAAGTCCCATCTTGTCCATGGAAATCATAATCACCGGACGATTGTACTGTTCCGAAAGGCGACCGGCGACGATCCCAATCACGCCGGAATGCCAGTTCGTGGACGCCAACACAAACGCCGGGTCGTCCGGAGAATACTGCTCCATAATCTGTTTTATCGCCTCTTTTTGGATGGTCCGCTCCAATTTTTGGCGGTCGTCGTTGAGATTGTGGATGTACTCCGCCAGCTCTTTTGCTCTGGCGGCGTCACTGGTGAGCAGAAGCTCGATCCCAAGCCGGGCCTGTCCCAACCGTCCGACGGCGTTGAGTCGCGGCGTAAGTTGAAATCCAATCGTTTCGCTGGACAGCGGTTTGTCCGTCTTGATTCCTGCGACCCGGATCAATTCCTGAATTCCGAGCGGCGAATGGTTGAGAATCGCCGAGTCCAAGCCGTGCTTGACCAGATACCGGTTTTCGTCGATCAGCGGAACCACGTCGGCAATCGTTCCGAGCGTCGCCAAACCGACCGCTTCAACGAGAAAATCGCGGTATTGCGGCGAAACCTTTTGCTCGCCCGCCGAAATTTGCCCTAACGCCCAAGCAACCTTCAGAGCGACCATCGCTCCGCTCAGGCCGGTAAACGGATACGAGGCCGGTTTCTCCCGCGTCGGATCGGTTTGACACTCTTCGAAAACTTTTCGCATTAGCTCCGAGTGAGCGGAGTGATATTTCCCGTCCCAACGAAGCAGTTGCGGATGGGCAATTGCGAGAACGTCCGGCAGCTCCGGGCCCGGCATGTGGTGATCGGTAATGAGCAGTTCGACGCCGAGTTCTTTGGCGGTTTTAGCTTCTTCGCAAGACGAAATTCCGCAGTCGACCGTGATGAGTAGCTTCGTCCCCTCGTCGGCGAGCGATTTGAGCGAATCGTTGCTTAAACCGTATCCTTCGTCAAGCCGGTTCGGAACGTAATAATTCACGTCTCCGCCGAGAATTCTGATCGCTTTGGTAAGAATGGCGGTTCCGGTCATCCCGTCCACGTCGTAATCGCCGTAGACGGTGATTTTGCGTTTCGCCTGAATTGCGTCGAAAAGACGCTCCGCCGTTTCAGCACAACCGGGCAAATCCTGCGGCGAGCGCAACGAAGAGAGCTTGGGACTCATAAAATCCCGGACCGCTTGCGGATCGGTAACGTCACGGCTGAAAAAGAGCTGCGCAAGAATCGCCGGAACTCCTGCCGCCTTTTCCAAAGCACAAACCTGCTCCGAATCGAACGGGCGAATTTTCCAGCGCTTCGACATTATTTCTTTTTCTCGTTATGAATCGTGTGTTTCCGAAGCCGGGGGCAGTATTTTTTGAGTTTCAACTTTTCCCCACCCGGTTTTTTGCGAACGAAATAGTTGTATTCACCGGTTTCTTCGCAGACGAGAAACACCGTTTCCGCTTTCTTTTTACCTTTTTTACTGGCCATTTTTTCGAATTAGACAAAACACCACCTGCGCCGCACTTACAGTCGGCGCACGCCTCCAGTACCAGAGTCAATAGTCCCCATTATAATCGGCCCCATAAAATACGGAATGGGGGAGATGTGATTGAAATTGACTCTTTTTGTTTTCACGCTCTCTTACGTTTGCCGCCAGGAGGATTGCAAAGTCCCTGGGAACGCAGGCTTCCAGCCTGCGCGAAGGTTTCGGAATGGAGTCTCCACCCTGCGCAGGTAGGATGCCTACGAACTCACTGGCAGGCTGGAAGCCTGCGTTCCCAGGAAAAAAGCGACTTTGCAATCCTCCTGCGTTTGCCGCTCGTTGATTTTACTTTGTAAACGTGTAGAATGACGCTTTCCATTCCATTACCCCATGCGGATATGCGTACATTCAGTTTCATTCTAACCGTCTTGTGCTTTGCCGTTTCCGGTCTTCTTTACGCTCAAACTCCGTCAACGGAACAAGCGGCGGCAGTCATCAAGGAACTGGAAGAAAAACTTGCCGAAGCCAAACGGGACATCGCCGAGCTTCAGCGGACGCTCCGGGCCGCCGCCAACGCAAAGAAAACGATGGAAGAACTGAAACTTTCCGCACCCCAAGACACGGGAACCGGGCCGGAAGTCGATCTGATCCGGGCACAATCGCTTTCCAACGTGTTTCGGGAGGCGTCGAAAAAGGTAATCCCTGCGACGGTCAAAGTACAAGGGCGTTCCCAGCGGCCCACTATCAACATTGGGCCGGGTGTCATTCAACGGAATCAGCCTGGTCTGCCAACCCCGCCCGCCGACAGCATGGGAACCGGCGTCATTATTGATTCCAAGGGGATCGTTTTGACGAACAATCACGTCGTTTCCAGTTCCCGGCAAGTCGATGTGGAACTCGCCGATGGTCGAAAATTCAACGTGATCGACGTGAAAGAAGACCCACGAACCGACATTGCGGTTCTTTGGCTTAATTCTCGGGAACCGCTCCCGACGGCGGCCTTCGGCGACAGCGACGCTCTGGACATCGGCGATTGGGTGCTCGCCATCGGGAACCCGTTCGATTTGGATTCGACCGTCAGTGCCGGGATTATCAGTGCCAAAGGGCGAACGCTCAAAAAAGTGGAACGCGGCGATTTTCTTCAAACGGACGCTTCCATCAATCCGGGCAATTCCGGCGGTCCGCTCATTAATCTTCATGGGGAAATCGTCGGGATCAACACAGCCATCGCTTCGGCCACCGGCAGTAATCAGGGGATCGGGTTTGCGATTCCGTCCAACTCGGCCAAGTGGATTACCAATCAATTGATTACGAACGGTCGGGTAATTCGGGCTTATCTTGGGGTTGATACGACTCTTATCACGGCGGACATGGCGCGCGATCTCGGCGTCGGACCACGTCAGGGGGTCGTCGTAACCCGTGTCTTCGAGGATACGCCGGGTGAAAAAGGGGGAATCAAGCGGGATGACGTGATTCTCGCTTTCAATGGTATTCCCGTGAGTACGCCGGAAGAACTCGACAAGTTGGTCGAGCGGGCCAACGTGAACGAACAGCATACGCTTTCCATGATGCGTGCAAAGAAGAAAGGGGAAATCAAACTCTCCATCGACGAGATGCCGGTGGGATTCAGTCCGACGAAATCGCTCCTCGGCGAACGGGCCAAACCTCATAACGACGGGCCAATCGGCCTGCTTGTTCTGGAATTCACGCAGGAAATGGCGTCACGATACCAAATCAAAGCGGACAGCGGCGTCATGATTATGAGCGTCATCCCCGGCAGTCTTGCGGATCGTGCCGGTTTGAAGCAAGGGATGGTGGTTGAGCAAATCGACACGGTAAAAATCGAAACGACTCAGGATTATATCGCTGCCCGAAAACGAGGACCGCTCAGCGAAGGGTTCGATTTTCACGTTGTTACACCCGACGGAAAAAAAACGATTATTATCAGGAACCCGAAACCGTAAATACCGGGCATCGGGAATCGGAAATCGGAAATCGGAAATCGTAATTCGTAATTCATAATTCGTAATTAAAAAATGTACGGGCTTCTCGATTTCGGAGCAGGCCGCAAGTTGGAGCGGTTGGGCGGTTTCTTGTTGGATCGTCCTTCACCGTCCGCAGAGGGGACCGCGATCCAAAAACCGGAACTTTGGCAATCCGTTGACGCGAAGTTCGTGCCGGATCGACAAGGCGAACAAAGGGGACATTGGACGTTTTTCAATCCAACCCTTTCGCTGGAAACGGTTTGGCCGATTTCCTTTCCGGGAATCACGCCGCCGTTGACGCTGGAGTTAAAATGTTCGCCGTTCGGACATCTCGGCGTTTTTCCGGAACAGCAAACCAACTGGACGCGGATGGTTGATCTTCTTTCTTCAGCGGAGATTGCTCCCAACGTCCTCAATCTTTTCGCCTACACCGGCGGGAGCACTTTGGCTGCGGCGGCAGCGGGGGCGAGAGTCGTTCATATCGACTCGGCGAAAAATCTGCTTGCCCGTGCCAAGAGGAATGCGGAACTTTCCGGACTCACAAACGCTCCGATCCGTTGGATTGCCGAGGACGCCGTTCGGTTCGTCAATCGGGAACTCAAACGCAACCAAAAGTACGACGCAATCATTCTCGATCCGCCGAGTTACGGACATGGAACTTCGGGAAACGTCTGGAAAATCGACCGCGATCTTCCCGTGCTCTTGCAGAATTGCTTCGAGCTATTAAGCGAAAAACCACGTTTTTTGCTTTTAACGTGTCATACTCCGTTTTTCGACGAGACAAAATTAGCGGAACTTGTCCGAAGAAAAGGGTTTGTCGTTCAGACGTTTTCCATGGAAATTCCGGCGTCAACGGGCCGAAAACTCGCTACCGGTTGCGGCGTGATTGCTTTTCCAAAAGACGCCCTCAAATTTTCTTGCAAATCGGGCTATTCCCCTCCGGTTTTTTCGGTAGAATAAAATTCAGAGGGTTGGTTTTTTGCGGATTTAAACTTGAAACAATAGAAAATTTTCTTTTTTGAAAAAGGAATACTTGAGGGTGATGCGCCCTTAATAGCACCGAGTCACCATCAATACTGCGCCCTTATTTCTTTTTCGAATAAGGGCGCGTTGTCTGGTAAGTTGAACCGCTAAGGGCGCACAAGGTTCACAGGTTTGTTTCCGCGTTTACAACTGTACAGATAACGACTCGTGAAAATCGAATATTTTCTTTCCAAACCGGGACAGTGGCTTTACGGCGAAGGGCCGGAGAGTGATATTGTTATCTCCAGCCGAATTCGCCTGGCGAGGAACATTACCGGGTTTCCGTTTCTGGTTCGTTCCAACACGCAGGATCGAACGCAGGTCAAGGAAACGCTTCGGAAAATCATGCCGAACCTGTTTCCCGACAAAGACGCCGATTTTGCCGACCTGCAAAAAATGTCCCCCATCGACCGGCTTTTTCTTCTCGAACGGCAACTCATCAGTCGGGAAATCGCCGAAACGGACGGCCCTCGAGCGGTTATCATTGATCGTAACGAGCGTTTTAGCATCATGGTCAACGAAGAAGATCACCTGCGAATTCAGTCTGTAACCAGCGGGTTCGATCTTCAAAAAGTCTGGAAGCTCATCAACGAACTGGATGATCGACTGGAAAGCCGGGTCAGTTTTGCGTTCCATGAAAAATGGGGATACCTGACCGCCTGCCCGACCAACGTGGGGACCGGGATGCGGGTCAGCGTGATGCTCCATTTACCGGCCCTGGTGGTTTCCAAAGAAATCGAAAAAGTGTTCCGAAGCCTGCAAAAAGTGAATCTTGCCGTTCGCGGAATGTACGGGGAAGGTTCGCAAGCTCTCGGCGATTTTTTCCAAATCAGCAACCAAGTAACACTTGGAAAAACGGAAGAGGAACTGATTCAGAAAGTCAGCGACATCGTTCCGCAAATCATCGCCTACGAGCGGCAAGCGAGAGAATTTCTGCGTAAAGAGAAACTCGATATGATTCTGGACCGTAGCAGTCGGGCGGTTGGGGTTCTTAGCACCGCCAGGACAATCAGCTCCGAGGAGGCGATGGATCACCTGTCCAATATCCGGCTTGGGGTGAACATGGGCCTGCTTGATGCTCCGAACATTCAAACGGTGAACGATCTTCTCTTGCACATTCAGCCGGCCCACCTGCAAAAACTGGTCGGTGCCCCGCTCAACGCTGGCGACCGTGATCTTGCCCGAGCGCAATACTTGAGAAAACGCCTGACAGAGAACAGGTAACCTTAGCCCACAGGCGTAGAATGGTAGCCGGGAGCGCAACGGAGTGAAGCGACCGGACCGAATCGCGGGGAAATCCGGTCATCGTTATTGGTGAATTTGTTATCGACCTGGCCCGCAGGGGATGACACCAACACCGAGTCTCAGTGGCGGAATCTTTACGCCGGCACTGTAAGGTACTTCCAGTATTTCCGGCAATACCTCTGCTCCCGGAAAACGATGATGAACCCAATCGGGAACGGATTGATCCGATGATTCCGGGATTTCCCATAAGAGTATTCCGCCTTTTTGATTCACGTCTTCGTCCGTTGACCATGTTCCCGTCGGCAGAGCATTCAGGTCTTCGATACCATAGTAATAAAAGTGAACGTTGGGGCGATCTTTCATTGCGTAACCGGCACTTGCGGCCAAGGTCCACTGACCGCTTACGTAAGGACATGGAGAATCAAATCGGGATGACCATATCCGATCACATTCCGCACCGAGTTCACGCATGGGGTAATAGGTGAGCCGCAACTGTTTTTCCAAATGGAGCGTTGCGACAAATCCCACGATGTTAAAAAGTCCAACCACGATCATCAGTGCAATTCCCCAGCGAAAACCTCGAACGATCTCTTTCGTCACCTGAAAACGCAACATGAGCCAAAGTCCGCCGAAAACCCAAAATGGGGCACCGAATTCCGTACTCAGACGAACTCCTCTGAGTCCGGAATAAAGTACATGAAAAGCCAGCGGAATCATGAAGCAATAAAAGAGGAATTTTTCACACTCCCCTTCTTTACCTTGCTTGTGGCGGCACACTTTCCAATTCCAGGCAAATCCAATCACCGGAATCAAAATCAACAGGTAGGGAATGCAGAACCTCAGCTGGGTCACGGCAAAATAGGAGGAGCCGTAAATACGTTGGTACCATAGTGTCAAAGGAGGCCGTCGGGTTCCTAAACCATAGGTGATCGGAGCGAAATCATGATAAAAAAGCCATATCAAGTGGGGAAGAAACACCCCAAACGCGATGAGCGTTGTCATGTAAGGCCCCGGTGTCCGAAAGAATTGGCGTTCCCTTTTCTGCGACAGCATGTAAGCGAGAATGGAGATGACAAGAAAAATGGCGGAGTATTTGGCATGAAATGCGAATCCCAACGTCATACCGGCGCCAATCCAAAACCGCTTTTGGTTCGTTTGCAGAGCTTGAAAAACGAGGTAAATCGACAAACACCAAAGAGCAATCAGGGCATTATTATGGTTGTACATGGTGGATTGCGACGTGAAGAACACGTAGGGAAGTACCGAAAACGCACCGAGAAGGGCAAGCCGCTCATCAAGAACGGTTCGACCCAGTTTCCAAACCGGCCAAACGGACAGGACAGTACATAATTGTGCTGCAATAAAGGGAGCGGCAAAGGAACGACCTGTGAGGATATTCAAAATTTCCAAAATCCAAGCTGGCAACATCGGTAGTTTTCTTGTTGCCCATACCCATTGGGGAGCGGCACATTGCAACTCAAGAGGATCAACTCGGTAACCCCCGTGAAACAAGGTTGGCAACAATACCCACACCACCGCAAAGAAACCGACGACCGACCAGAACCAAATGGAAAGCGGCAGTTTGCCCCCCCCCCCCCCACTTACCTACATTGACATCTTTTGTGTTGTCCATTTTTTCGCCTCCTCACCAAAATCTGTGGGTGGTTTTTTAGTAAAATAAAGCTAACTGCTTTTGTATCAAATACTTACAACTGTTTTTGTGGCCGAGAAAGTGAGGTTCAAATTTGACAGATATTTCCAGATGTACTATTTCGAT
>CAZNVM010000443.1:0-1928 GCA_964576215.1 uncultured Planctomycetaceae bacterium | reverse complement strand
GAGTCCCGGAAATGTTTAATTTACCCCTTTTTGTCGGCCTTGACTATCACCAGAACGTTATTCAAGTCTGCGTCATGGACCAAAGTCGAAAAATCCTTGCCAATGATACCGTTGTGAACGCCCCCGATGCCGTTCATCGGGTCGTTGCTCCTTTTGGTTCCAATGTCCACGCCGCTAGGAATTGTCGTCCGAAAAGTCGGCGGCGAAAAGTTCGACCGGATCATCAAGTACACGCTCCCACAGGAAAAACCGCCCGCCGTCGGCGATCTTCCCGAAACAACACTTTGTGAAACCTGTACCAACAGCGGTTACGATAACGATTTTTCACTCGTTTGCAGACAAGGCTGGGCGGTCGGCGGTCCATGTGCTCACTTCGAAGGCGTGACCGACGACGTGCCTTTCTGACCAGCTTTCCACTTTTGATCGTAGTGTCATGAACCATATACAACAACGGATGCACGTCTGCCTGGGCGACATCCATCTGCCTCACGCCGATCCGGTCGCCGTCAATATGGCCGTTGCCTTCATCAAGACTCAAAGGCCGGGAACCATCCATTTGTTGGGCGATGTGGGTGATTACTTTTCAATTTCACGTTACGATAAAGACCCGATGCGGCGGCTCAACCTTCAAGAGGAACTGGATGCGATCCGGGACTGGCTTGCCGAACTCCGCGAAGCCGCTCCCAGGGCGAAAATCATTTATTCCGAAGGGAATCACGAATTTCGCTTACGCCGTTATCTGCGATCCGAGGCCAAAGCACTCGCGGGACTCAGGGCATTATCGCTCGAAAAATTATTGGATTTCGATAAACTGCACATCCGGTTTCAATCTCAGGATCGGCCCTACCGGATCGGTTCACTGCTCTTTACTCACGGACAACTTGTAGCGAAATGGTCGGGACAGACCGCACGGCAACATTACGAAAAGTTCGGCTGTTGCGTCATCCACGGGCACACGCATCGCCTCGGTGCTTTCTACCATCGGAACATCGAAAGCACGTTCGGTTGTTGGGAAAACGGTTGCCTCTGTTCACTCAACCCGGATTACACCACCGCACCGGACTGGCAACACGGTTTTTCCGTCGTTTGGATGAACCAAGACCGTTTTCATGTGGAACAAGTCGCCTTGATCGACGGAGTCTATTGCTACCACGGACGGACCGTCGGACGCAGAAAAACTTCTGCAAGTGCGGTCGACACGCTGTAAATTGCCTCATCAATCACCATGTCTGATTTTCTTACGGAAGCCCTCTCGCTTGCCCGGCTCGGATTTTTCGTTTTTCAATGCGTCCCGAACGGTAAAATACCGTTCAAGTCAACTGCGCCCAGCGGATGCAATTCCGCAACCCGCGATACCGAAGTCGTTACGCAGTGGTGGACACGTTATCCCGACTGCAACATTGGAATCAAGTGCGAAAACCTGCTTGTTCTCGATCTGGATGCCTGCGGCGAAGTCAACGGACCTCGCGACCTCCGGGAAATCGCCGACGCCGTTGGTGCCTTGCCCAGCGGCCCCGTTGCACAAACCGGTTCCGGCGGTTGGCACCTCCTGTTCGCACGCCCGGACGCCGAAATATCCGGTTCAAAACGAATCAAGTGGCACGGCGTCAAAACAGGAATCGACATTCAAGTCGGCAACCAGTATATCGTTGCACCGCCGTCGATCCATCCGAACGGAACGGCGTATCGTTGGCAAACGCCACCATGCAAAGTTGCCGAACTGCCAAAACTCCCGCAGGCATGGATCGACAACGTTTTACCGAAGCGTAAACAGGAAGCCCCAAGGGCGACCGGGTGGCCCCGTGGATTGCTCCGCCGGGGCTCCCACAGATCCGTACATGCAGGCATTACCGCATACGGTTCCTCAAAACACCGTTTCGCTACGCGATTTTCCACTGTTTCTTCTGTTTGAAGACGCTGTGGACGAT
>CAZNVM010000442.1:0-3359 GCA_964576215.1 uncultured Planctomycetaceae bacterium | reverse complement strand
CGCACAATAAAGGGTGGTGATTTCAAGAACAAGGCCGCACAACAGCCGGACAAGCAGACTGGTGCGAATCGGGGAACGCAGAGGTGTCACGGTGTCATTCCGAAGGGATTCGACGGCGTCCTTGATTTCCGGTGTTTTGCGGGTCGCTGCGAGCAGACAGGCGACGATACGTCCGGCGGCGTTACGAAAAGAGCTGTCGGCGAGTCTTTCAACGTCGAACAGGGAATCCGGCGAAGCGAGCAGGAGGGATTCCCAGTGTAAAATTTCTTTTGCAACGGCAACTTGAAATCGGGCAAATTCTTCTTGAGGGGAATTCATGACGAGTTCCGGCAGTGATTGTAGGCGAACATCCATTTCGCAGATCGGGCTTCCTTGAAGGGTGAGGGGGAAAAAATGGGCAACGAACTTGACCATTCTAACAATTCTAACGGAAACGGGAATGCCACGTTTTGGGATTGCACCCTTCCGTTTGTTCGTAGTAGGTGCAAAGCTCCTGAATCATTGCACTTCGCATGGCAGCGTCCTTGACAAACAGGCCGAGCACCGCCGCTGCCCCGTTAAACGCTCCGCAGGTGGAACCGGTGCCCCCGATACCACCGCCGCCGTACTTCATCATATCGAACGGAAATTCCATCATCACAGCGGCGGCTAACGGGTTGTCGGCTCGCAAGGATTCGGCAACGGAGGCCACGATGCTCCGAACTATCGCATACATACACGCCCCGTTCGGATAGATTTCATAAGCAAGATCGGCGGCTTTGACCGGATCGATTTTTGCGTACTGCCAAAGATCGATTCTACCCGGTAAAACGTCTGCCGCCCCTGTTTCCCGGTCGATCAGGCCAAGACTCAAAAGCGTTCCGGCACCAAGACCGGCTAATAGTTCACGTCGTTTCATTAGTGGTGTCTCCATTTTTGGTTAAAACAAGCAACCGCTCTACACCAACCGGTTCCTCATTTTGAATCGGCACAAGTGCGGCACGCTTGGAATGTTTTTCAAGGACCAAATCGATTTGCGTGATTTCGTTGCCCGCTCTCAGACGCAATAACGGCGATTGCGTGGTGGTGGCGGCAAAGCTATTATTGATGATCCACGCCCAGGGTTCAATCCCTGCCCGGCGCAAATCCTCCTGCAAAAACGCCGCCTCCTGGACCGGTGTGTTTTCCGGGAGCGCAACGATTAATACCTTCGTTCGATTTTCGTCCTGTAATTGCATAAGCGGCGTAGCGACCTCCTTTTCCTCCTTCCGCATCTGGCGGGCCATTTCGCGGTGATACGCTCCGGTGGCGTCAAGCAACAAAAGCGTGTGCCCCGTCGGTGCCGTGTCCATGACGACAAATTTTTCGTCCGCTTCCTGAATCACTTTGGCAAACGCCTGAAACACCGCGATTTCCTCGGTGCAGGGGGAACGCAAATCTTCTGCGAGAACCGCTTTACCCGCCTCGTCCAAACCTTTCCCTTTTTCTTCCATGACGTAATCGAAATACCGCCGTGTTTCATTTTCCGGGTCGATCCGGCTTACGGTCAGGTTTGGCAGCGAATCGTTCAACGTCTGCTCCAAGTGGGCGGCAGGGTCACTGGTCGATAAGTGTACCGAAAAACCACGCTCGGCCAGGGCAACCGCAATCGCCGCCGCCAGCGTTGTTTTGCCGACACCACCTTTTCCCATGAGCATCACCAAACCTTTGCCGTTTGCGGCAATCTCATTAACGAGTTGGCCGAGACAGGGGATGTCAGGGAGATTGCTCTTTTCCGTCACAGAAACGATTGGCATATCTTCCGGTTCCAATAATCCTCGCAACGCTTGCAAGCCGATCAGGTTGAACGACTTTAACGGAAGCGTGTCAAGCGGTAACGTGTCAAGCACATCGGGAATTTGAGACAACGCTTTTTGTTCCCGTACATAAATCGATTGGGCCAGTTGATCTTTTTCCGCCTCACTTTGGGGCAGAATCCCATTGATGACCAGGAATTGTTGTTTCAACCCTAATTCTTTCAGTTCCTTGTGCGTCCTTGCTACCTCTTGAAGCGTCGAAATCTGGGCACGGGCGACAAGAATGAGTCGGCTACGCCGGGAATCGGACAAGGCGTCAACCGCCGCCTGGTACTGGACCTTCTGTTTCTCCAGCCCGGCAAGCGGTCCAATGCAGGAGGTGCCGGTTGTATTATTGGTCAGAAATTCGCTCCAGGCACCGGGCAGTTGCAACATCCGAATCGTATGTCCCGTCGGAGCGGTGTCAAAAATGACATGATCGTATTCGTACAGTAATGCCGTGTTGGTCAATAACCCGGTGAACTCATCGAACGCCGCGATTTCCGTTGTGCAGGCACCTGACAATTGTTCTTCGATTCCGGCAATCACCTCTGTTGGAAGGCTCCCGCGAATGGGGTCGATAATTCGTTTCCGGTATTCCTCAGCGGCAACCAACGGATTGATCTCTTGTGCCGAAAGCCGGGGCACGGAGCGAATGGGAACAATTGTGTGCCCAATGACCTGATCGAACACCTGTGCCAAATTGGACGCCGGATCGGTGCTGACAAGCAATACCTGCTTCCCGGCGTCCGCCAGTTTGATTGCCGTTGCGCAGGCCAGCGAGGTCTTACCAACTCCGCCTTTTCCGGTAAAAAACAAAAAAGGGGGCGTCTCGTACAGAAATTTCATCTTTCGTCTCCGCGCTCAATGGTTTAACAGCAGCATGGCTTGCAACCGCAGGAAGTCGGTGCTTCCCCCCTTTTTGCCGGTTCAAAGGGAACCTCAAGCCCCAACCATCCGGCCAGATCAGATCGGGTGGGATACCGTCCGGTCAAAGCGATGGTGTCATCAAGCAAGGTCACAGGCAGAGCGTCGTTTCCGGTCCTCTCCAACGCTTCCCTGACCTGCGGGGTCTGAATGAACATCTGCGGCTGTTGGGCCAGATTGAAACGCTCCACCGGAACACCTTGGCTTTTCAACCATTCAATATCTGCTGCGATGCGAATGAGAGCCGGATCGACATCCGCACCGCAAATTCCGGTGCTGCAACACAACGCAGGATCAAAAATTCGTACTTTTTTCATGGGACGTTTCCTTTCTCAGGTGTTACCTGTGCATATTTGGCAAAACAAGCAATTCAACAGGCAAAAAAATATGACATAAAACAATCATCAGTCGTTCAATACCTCTTCCATGCACCCGATCATCTTGACGATACAGGGACATTTCAGGCTGTAATAAATGTTGGTTCCCCACCAGAATCTGTGGGCAAAAAAATAGGTTTTTTGAGGTATGTGGAACAGAAAAGTAGATAATGGACCTTGAAAGTAAAGTATTTCAGTCACGTTGTATCGAAATAGTACATCTGGAAATATCTGTCAAATT
>CAZNVM010000441.1:0-6156 GCA_964576215.1 uncultured Planctomycetaceae bacterium | reverse complement strand
AAATGGGCAATTGGGGATAAATACTTGAAATTCCAACGTTTTAATGGTGAAGCAAATGAATTCAACTCAATACACTTGAAAATCAGGAATATCCATAACTCCTTTGATAATAATAGGTTAGCTCACTATACAGTCAAAATACAGAGACGAAGGAGGAAATGATGACCATGGTACAAAACCAACCGATCGTAGCGCATGCCTGTAGAAAACATCAGCAGTTTAATCAAGACGAGAGACTTAGAGCATTGGACGAAGCGCACCAGCGATACCTCCATGACCTTGCGACGGATATTGAAGCGAAAGCATCTGAAATCGCTCGCAACCTGAAGCGAGCCGGGTTGGCCGCGGATTTTATCGCTCAAATGACCGGTCTTACTTGTACTGAAGTTGAACGATTGGACTGATTCATTCGTTTTTTGTTTTTTGGGAGTCAAAGCGACACCATTTTTTTTCAATCCGAGGGACTGGAAGGTCTGATCGCTGAATTTGCATGATTACCTTAAAATCGGAACGTGAAATCGCTTTGATGAGAAAAGCGGGCTTGGTGATCTGGTATGCCCATCGTATTGCAGAATCCTGGGTAAAGGTCGGAGTAACCACTCAGGAAATCGACGCGGTGATCGACCGCTTCTTTCAAGACCGTGATGCACAGCCGCTTTTCAAGGGGGTGCCCGGCAAGGTTCCGTTCCCGGCGGCAAGCTGCATCTCGATTAACGAAGAAGTAGTGCATGGTATTCCCGGGGCCCGCAAATTGGTCGAAGGAGATATTGTGAGCATCGATACCGGCTGCCGCCTGAACGGTTGGTGCGCCGACGCCGCCGAAACTCACCCGGTCGGAAAAATCAGTGAGCCGTTTCAAAAACTGCTGGACGTAACGCAAAAATCGCTCCAAATCGCAATTCACCAACTGGCCACGGCGAGGTATTGGAGCGAAGTTGCCCGGGAAATGGAGATTTATGTCAAAAAGCATCGGTTTTCCGTCGTCGAATCGCTTGTCGGACACGGAATTGGCCGGGAAATGCACGAACCGCCGCAGGTGCCGAATTTTATCAGCACCGATTTGCTACGAAATTCCGATTTTCGCATCCAAAACGGCTTGGTGATTGCCATAGAACCGATGGTCAACATCGGAAGCAAACGGGTTCGGGTCGGAAAAGACCATTGGACGTTTTCGACCATCGATAA
Source organism: uncultured Planctomycetaceae bacterium (assembly GCA_964576215.1). Taxonomy (GTDB): domain Bacteria; phylum Planctomycetota; class Planctomycetia; order Pirellulales; family Thermoguttaceae; genus JAVBSX01. The sequence goes on along the minus strand of CAZNVM010000441.1, from coordinate 4,971 downwards.
AAAGGGGAGTGCCCATTTCGAGCACACCATTGCGATTACACACTCCGGCCCTGTTGTGCTGACCGGGCCGCCGGTTTCGGAAAGCGAAACGATTGATATTTCCCCGTATTTGAACAATAGCACACCGTAAATGTAATTCACCAATAACAATGGTAGCCGGGAACGGAGCGCAGCGCAGTGACCGGATTTCCCCGCTATTCGGTCCGGTCGCTTCACTTCGTTGCGCTCCCGGCTGCCATTCATCGCCAATTTGTTAGCGGACCGCAATTTCCAATTTTTTCCCAGGAGGATTGCAAAGTCGCTTTTTTCCTGGGAACGCAGGCTTCCAGCCTGCCGGTGAGTTCGTAGGCATCCTACCTGCGCAGGGCGGAGACTTCATTCCGCAACCTTTGCGCAGGCTGGAAGCCTGCGTTCCCAGGGACTTTGCAATCCACTTGATTTTTTCCGGGGCCCCTTGCGAAAAAAAGAAAATTTTTTTATAATGAGGCGCTCTTTGTTTCGTGAAGTTCCCCATTGTATTGAGTAAACGTCCCATGAAAGTTCGAGCCAGCGTAAAAAGAATTTGTGAAAATTGTAAGGTCGTAAAGCGGCGTGGGCGGGTTTACGTGATCTGCGTCAATCCCCGTCACAAGCAACGGCAAGGATAGAATTAAGTGATAGGTGAGAAGTGATAGATATTTTTTGCTTTTCACACGATCGTTGATAATATTTTGATCTAAAAACCAAAAAAAAGAGGAAAAGAATGCCGCGTCTTTTAGGTGTTGACATCCCCAATAATCGTCCTATTGTGATTTCGTTGACTTACCTGTACGGGGTTGGTCCGCACATTGCCCGTGAACTTTTGCGAAAAGCCGGAATCGAGTTTCAGGTTCGTGCAAAAGACCTCAAGGAGGACGAACTTGCCCGGCTCGCAGGGCTTCTTGACAACGACTACATCGTCGAAGGCCAGTTGCGTCGGCAAGTCAATCAAAACATCTCCCGTTTGCGGGAAATCGGTTGTTACCGCGGCTTGCGGCACCGAAAAGGTTTGCCGGTTCGTGGTCAACGGACCCGAACCAATGCCAGAACCCGGAAAGGGCCCAAAAAGACCGTTGCCGGAAAGAAAGGCGTCAAAGATTTGAGATAATACCCAGGACCGCTGGCACCCTGCCTGCATTGTGGCAGGCAAGATGCCTGCGTTCCCAGAAATTTTTCAACCGGAGTTTAATTCAAAGTGGCGAAAGCAGTAAAAAAGAAAAAAATCAAACGCAATGTCGCGTCCGGTATCGTGCATATCAAGGCGACGTTCAACAATACGACCGTAACCGTAACCGATGCGAAAGGGGACACCCTCTGCTGGTCGACTTCGGGGACTACCGGTTTCAAGGGAAGCCGTAAAAGCACCCCGTTTGCCGGTCAAATGGCCGCTCAACAAGCAGCGGAAAAAGCGATCAAGTTCGGGATGAAAGAAGTGGAAGTCAAGGTCAAAGGACCGGGGAGCGGTCGTGAAAACGCTATTACGGCCCTTCAACAGGCCGGTTTGGCGATCAAGTCAATCGAAGACGTAACACCTTTGCCGCACAACGGATGTCGGCCCTGTAAAAGACGTCGTGTTTAATCGTTTAAGTATTTTTTTATTTGTGCTTTTAAGAGGTTTGGAGAGTAACTGATACCATGGCTCGATATACAGGTCCCGTTTGTAAAAAATGTCGTCGGGAAGGAACCAAGTTGTTCCTGAAGGGGAATCGTTGCGATTCCAATAAGTGTGCGTTCAACGGTGCTTCCCAAGGGACGGCGGTCCATCGGATTGCTCCTCCCGGTATGCACGGAGCCAAACGCGGCAAGTCCACCGATTACGGACTTCACCTCCGCGAAAAACAAAAAGTCAAAGTCCATTACGGCGTTCTCGAAAAACAATTTCGAAAATACTTCGCAATGGCGGAACGAATGAAAGGCAATACGGGAACGACGCTCCTGAGCCTGTTGGAAAGACGATTGGACAACGTCGTTTATCGATTGGGTTTCGGTCTTTCACGCAGCCAAGCCCGGCAGTGGATTTCGCATGGGCACATTCTCGTCAACGGTTCCCGCGTCAACGTTCCCAGTTTCCTCGTTCGTCCCGGTGATGCGGTCAGCGTCAAAAACAGACCGGTCAGCTTGAAAGTCGTCAAGGAATGTCTCGATGAAACCTCCTCCCGGACGGTTCCCGATTTCCTTGTTTTGTCCAACGATGACATTCCCAAAGGATATGTTTTGCGTCTCCCTGCCCGGGAAGATGTTTCCCTCGCGGTTGAACCGGCCCTGATCGTCGAGCTTTGTTCCAAGTAAGTTAATGTAGGTAAAATCGTCGCCGGTCCGGCCCCTGTTGTATTCCCCCAATTGTTGCATTTTCTTCGGAGGTCTTTATGCGAATTCGTTGGAGAGGTTTGGAGCTTCCCAGCAAGGTCATTTGTGACCGTGAAACGCTTACGGAAAGCTACGGCAAGTTTATTGCCGAACCGTTTGAGCGGGGTTTTGGAAATACCATCGGCAATAGTCTCAGGCGAGTCCTGCTTTCCAGTCTTGAGGGGAGCGCGATCATTCGCATGAAGCTGAAAGGAGCACTCCACGAATTTACTTCGATTCGCGGCGTACTTGAGGATGTGACGGAAATTTCCCTGAATGTCAAAGCACTGGTCGTCAAATCCTACGATGATCGGCCAAAGTTGTTGCGTATCGAAAAGAATACCGTCGGTCCAATCACCGCCGCCGATATTCAAACCGACGGAACCGTTGACATCATCAACAAGGACCATTTGATCGCAACCTTGACGGATAACGTGCCGTTTGAGTTGGAAATGGTCGTCGAAAACGGACGTGGTTACATTCCGGCGTCGGAACAGTTTCTGCACCGGGATCGCGGCGATGATATCGGTTATATCCCGTTGGACGCCGCTTTCAGTCCCGTGATTCGAGTCCAGTATTCCGTGGAAGAAACCCGGGTCGGTCAAAAGACGAATTACGACAAACTAACAATGGAAATCTGGACCGATGCCTCCATCGACCCGGAATACGCAATGGTGGAAGCGGCGAAAATCCTCCGGAAACACCTCAATCCGTTTATTCAATACGACAAACTTGAAGACCCGGTTTACGTCAAAGCGAAGACGGTCAGCGTTGCCGGAATTGATCCCGCTTTGGAATCGAAGTTGGGAATGACGCTTGAGGAGTTGAGTCTTTCCGTTCGTGCAACCAACTGTCTGCAAGCGGAGAGTATCAACACGGTTCGGGACTTGGTGGCTCGCACGGAAGATTCCTTGTTGGAAGTGCGAAATTTCGGCGAAACAACGCTTAACGAAGTCAAAGAGAAACTTAACGGTATCGGATTGAGGTTGGGGATGCGTTTGCCTCCTGCTTCACCTCAACAGAATAATCCGTTACTGTAATAAATAACGAGTGTCGTTGCACCGGGTGCGGCGGCGAACAAACATGAAAAAACAATGAGACATCGAAGAACTGGAAGAAAATTAGGCCGTAATCCGAAACATCAACGGGCACTTCTGCGCAATCTTGCGATTTCGCTTTTGATGACGGAAAAGGAATTCGGCGTCAAGGAACCGGGTGCTCCCAAAACGCCGGGGCGTATCGTTACGACGCTTGAAAAAGCGAAGGAAGTTCGCCCGTTGGTCGAAAAATGCGTTACGCTTGCCCGGAAGGCCCAAAAGCATCTGGAAGCGGCGCAGCCTTTGGAATCGTCGGCGGATCGAGGGACGTCCCAATGGAAAGCGTGGCGTACGAGCGATCAATGGCAGGCTTGGAACAAGGCGATTTCTCCGGCGTTGGCGTTGCGTCGACGAGCGTTTCAAATTCTCGGCGACAAGGAGGCCGTTTCAATTTTGTTCGACAAAATTGGTCCGCGTTTCGTTGACCGTGAAGGTGGGTACACGCGGATTTTGCGTCTGGCGAAGCCGCGATTGGGCGACGCCGGAACCCGTGCGATTCTTGAATTCGTCGGAAAAAATGACCGCTCGAAAAGGAAGTCCATTGTCCCGACGGTAGAGGAATAGGTGATAAGTGATAGGTGATAAGTGATAATTTTTTTCGCTTATCACTTATCACCTGTCACTTATCACTTATCATGCCCTTTAACTATACTGACGCCGTTCGCAAACTTTGCGAGGACATTTGCTTTCGAGTCCCGGAATTCGGAAACGTCCGAATGGATCGGGTTGCCGTCAGCTTTACGCAAACCCGCAACAGCAGTTCTTACGGCGTTTACGCTTCTTTGACACCGCTCCGCTTCGAGGGGGGAAAGACGACCAAATTCAGTCGCGGTCGGGAATGGATGATACAGCGTTTGCCGCATGAGTCGGGCAGTGGAGATTATCTCTACATTCTTTACGTATCTGTTCCGAGGTTCATGGAATTGGAACTGACGATGAAGTTGGAAACGATTATTCACGAATTGTATCACATCGGCCCGAATTTTGACGGCGATTTGCGGCGTTTCAAAGGGCGGTGTTACGCTCACGGTTCCTCGACGAAAGAGTACGACGTGGTCGTCCGGCGATTCCTGAAAGCCTGGCTTGACCAGGATCCGCCGATTGAACTCTGGGGATTTCTTCAATGGAACTACCGCGAGTTGTGTAACCGCTTCGGTTCCGTCAGCGGCTTGAAGATTCCGCCGCCGAAAATTATACCGGCGCGAAGTACCGGTTAATAACTCAAAGTGTGAACGGATTGGTTATGAAACCGGAAAAAGTGTTGGAATTTAAGGGCATCGGGCATCGGGCATCGGGCATAGGGCATAGGGCATAGGGCATAGGGCATGGAAATACTTAGAAACTGTCAAAAAATAAGATGTCCAAAAAATGCGGGACGAGTGTTTTTCAAACGGTTCCGTGGAATGTTCCGTTCGTGCGCGCCCTTAGTAGCACCGGTGGCACCATCAATACGGCGCCCTTATTTCCATACCGATTGGAAAATAAGGGCGCAGTATCGTGGATTACCCTT
>CAZNVM010000440.1:0-25093 GCA_964576215.1 uncultured Planctomycetaceae bacterium | reverse complement strand
AGTTCCCCTTCTTTGCGGCTGCGTAGGGCGACGCTTTGGTTTTCTTCTTCCTTGGCTCCGACCACGGCGAGGTAGGGGACCAAATCCAGGCGTCCTTCGCGGATTTTGGCTCCGATTTTTTCGCCTCGCAGGTCGCTACTTGCCCGGAATCCGGCGTCACGGAATTTTTGTTCCACTTTTTTTGCGTACTCCTCGAACTTTTCGCTTACCGTCAAAACGCGGACCTGCTCTGGGGCAAGCCACAATGGGAACGCCGCCGCAAAATGTTCGATCAAAATGCCGACAAAACGCTCGAACGATCCCAAAGGAGCACGGTGAATCATCACCGGCGTATGCGGCTTGTTGTCCGTTCCGGTGTACTCCAGGTTAAACCGATCCGCTCCCGGCAGGTTGTAATCGAGTTGCACCGTTCCCAGTTGCCACTTTCTGCCAAGGCAATCTCGTACGATAAAGTCCGCCTTGGGGCCGTAGAACGCCGCTTCTCCTTCGACGATCTCCAGACTCGGCAGGTCCATCTCCTTGCACACCTTTTCGAGGGCCGCCTGGGCTTTCTTCCAGTTCTCCGGGTTGCCGACGTACTTGTCGCTCACCCAATCGCGGAAGCTGAGGCGGACCTGAAAATCCTCGAACCCAAGCGTATTCAACACCAGAAGCGTCATGTCGATACAGCCCCGAAATTCCTCCTCGACCTGTTCCGGTGTGCAGAAAATATGGGCGTCATCCTGCGTGAACCCCCGTACCCGGGTCATACCGTTAAGCTCACCCGACTGCTCGAAGCGGTGAACGTGACCGAACTCCGCCAGGCGAAACGGCAAATCCCGGTACGAACGCGGCTTATTCATATACACCATGACATGATGCGGGCAATTCATCGGGCGTAACAAAAATTCGTCGCCGTCCTGCATGGTGATCGGCGGAAACTGGCTGTCGGCGTAGTACGGGTAATGTCCCGACGTTTTGAAAAGTTCAATATTGCCCAAAACCGGCGTACTGATTTGCTGGTAGCCGCGTTTCACCAGTTCTTCCGAGATGAACGCTTCGAGTTGTTTTCGTACAATTGTTCCTTTGGGTAGCCAGAGGACAAGCCCTTGCCCGACCCGCTGGTCGATCATAAACAGGTCATGCTTCTTGCCGAGGACTCGATGGTCCCGCTTTTTCGCCTCTTCGAGTTGAAAAAGGTATTGCTCCAACTCCTTCTTGTCAAAAAACGCGGTGCCGTAAAGCCGCTGTAACTGTTGATTGGCGGCGTCACCTTTCCAGTATGCTCCGGCGACCGACATGAGCTTGATCGCCCCGATAAATTTCGGGCTGGGAATGTGCGGTCCACGACAAAGGTCAAGAAATTCCCCTTGCCGATAAAATGAGACGGTGTCCTGTTCGCCAAGCCCTTCCTGAATATGTTCTACCTTCAGCGATTGCCCGGTCCCTCGGAGGATTTCCAACGCTTTGTCCCGTGACACTTCGATTCGTTCGAATTTTTCGTCCTCTTTGAGGAGCCGCTTGATTTCCTCCTCGATTTTCGGGAAGTCGTCTTCGCAGAGTTTGTGCTCCATCGAAAAATCGTAGTAGAACCCGTTCTCGACGGTCGGGCCGAACGCCAGTTCGACACCGGGCCAAAGCCGCATCACCGCCCTGGCCATCAGGTGCGCCGCCGAGTGTCGCAAAATCTCAAGCGACTGGGGGTCTTTTTTCGTGAGAAGCCGCAAGTGGACCTCACCCGATTCCGGCAGGAAATCCTCGACATCGACGGTCTTTTCCCCCACAACGGCGGCGACGGTCGCCCTGGCAAGTCCGGCACTGATTCCTTCGGCAACGTCCAGCGGACGAACACGATTCTCAAATTCTTTCACCGCCCCGTCCGGCAACACGACTTTCAACATTTTAGACCCCACAATAAAAGGATTAACGAGAAAAAACGACGGGAAAATTATAACGCGAAAGCGGTTTGACGCAAGATTCAAAGGGAATTAAATTCCCGGGGACGAGGGATTCTGTCAGTCCGTCGACAAGTTTGTATCGAGACTGAGCGAAGCGAAATGACGGTAAAATCAGTAAAAATCGTAAACTTGTCGACGGACTGCCGGGGGTGCGAGGGATTCTGTTGCCGAGGTTGTTTTTTCGGAAAAATGTGATAAAAATAAGAGTTGTTTCAACCGAATATCTTCGTCCCTCACGCCTCGTTCCTTCACATGCACGTTACAGACTACCTTTGGGAGCCGCACGCTCACCCGGTGAAGCCGGTTTGCGTTTTATTCGGAGAAGAAACGTACTTGAAGCACCTGGCTTTTCGGCAAATTCGGGACCAAACGCTCTCTCAGGAAGACGCCGAATTCTCGCTGAGCCGATTCGATGGTTCAAGCAAAGACCTTAAATTCCCGGCGATCCTCGAAGAAGTTTCAACATCGGCAATGTTCGGCGGCGGAATGCGGCTTATCGTGATCGAAGACGCCGACAAATTCGTTACGAATAACCGGGAACCGCTCGAAAAGTATTGCGAAAAACCGTCGAAAACCGGGATTTTGATGCTTTTGGTTTCCACCTTTCCGTCAAATACGAAATTGTACAAAAAAGTCGATGCAACCGGTCTTTTGATCGATTGTTCTCCTCTCAAGGAAAAGGATATTTTCAGTTGGGGCGTTCGCTGGGCGAAACAGCAACACAAAATCACCGTTGCCAAAGACGCTGCCGAAATGCTCGTTACCCTCGTTGGGACCGAACTTGGATTATTGGACCAGGAATTGGCCAAGTTGGCCTTAATCGATTCCGCCCAGGGAAAGATTGACGCCAAGCTGGTCGAATCGTCGGTCGGAACCTGGAGAACGAAAACCACCTACGAGATGCTTGATCTCGCCCTCGACGGAAAAACGGCGGAAGCGATCAAACAGCTTGACAATTTGTTCCTGGCCGGAGAAAATCCGGTTGGGATTCTCGCCCAAATATCGTATACCCTTCGTAAGCTGGGATTGGCAACGCAATTGATTTTGCAAACGGAAAGACTTGGAAAAAAAATCGAAGTCACTCGTGCCCTGGAACAGGTTGGTGTCAAAGGTTTTGTCCTGACGAAAACGGAAAAGCAGTTAAGGCAGCTTGGTCGATTTCGCGGAGCGAAACTCAACGCCCTTTTATTGCAAGCCGACATGGACCTCAAGGGAGCAAGCCGAATCGATCCGAAGTTGATCCTGGAAAAGTTTCTCTTCGTTCTTGCCGATCCGAGATTGAAAACGGTGCGGTAAGACAAAATGAACGGGTACTCAAAACAGTCGAGGGCATCGGACATCGGGCATCGGGCATCGGGCATCGGAGGAAGTTTTTCACTTATCACTTATCACTTATCACCTATGCCCGATTCCCGATGCCCTCTACGGTTTGAGTTACCAATCCAGCGGTTTCAGCCAGGCCGTTTTCAGGTCGTTAATATCCGCTTCAAGCACGGATCCAACCGTCAATTTCGGCTCTGACACCACCTCGCCAAGCCGGGTGCAGGCGACCCCGGCCTGTTTGAAAATCGCTTCGAAAGCGGCGACGTGTTGCGGTTCGACCTCGCATAAAAACCGGGTGTTCGATTCGCTGAACAGCTCGATTACGGCGTCCAGTTTGCCCGGCAGGGTGATTTTTGCACCAAAACCTCCGGCGAAACAGGATTCGGCCAAAGCAACGACAAGGCCCCCTTCGCTCAGGTCGTGAACGCTTCGCACAACGCCCTTTTGAATCGCATTGTACACGGCCTGGAACGTCCTTTTCGCAACCGGAATATCGACCGTTGGAGCGTTGCCAAGCCGCTTTTCGCCCAGGCCGTTCACGAGTGCCCAATGGGAACCGCCGAGTTCGTCTTTGGTGACGCCAATCTGGTAAATCACGTTGCCCGGCACTTTGAAATCCATCGTCATGCACTTCGACACGTCGTCCACAATTCCCATTGCGCTAATCAAAAGCGACGGTGGTATCGCAATCGACGGTGCCCCTTCCTGCCGGAATTCGTTGTTGAGACTGTCCTTGCCGCTGATGAACGGCGTACCCAGCCCGACGGCGACATCGTAACAGGCGAAGGCCGAGCGGACCAGCGAACCGAGCGTTTCCGGGCGTTCCGTGTTGCCCCAGCAGAAATTGTCGAGGATCGAAATCGTCGCCGGGTCTGCCCCGACCGCCACGCAGTTCCGTACCGCCTCGTCAATCGACGAAGCGGTCATGGCGTAGGTGTCATAATCGCCGTAATGCGGGTTCATGCCGCACCCGACCGCGATTCCCCGATTCGATCCCAAACGTGGACGGACAACGGCGGCGTCACCGGGACCGTCGTTGGCGACACCGACCAGCGGCTTGATAACGGTGCCCGAGAGAACTTCGTGGTCGCATTGGCGGATGATCCAATGTTTGCTGGCAACATTCGGCGACGAGAGGATTTTTAACAGGATTTCGAGAGGTTTTCCGATTTTCATGGTGTCCGGCGAAAACGGTTCGGTTTTCGGCGGCGTGTAGGTCGCTTTTCTGACCACCGGCGGCCGTCCCTTGTGCAGAAATTGCATCGACAGGTCGGCCACTTGCGTTCCGTGATACTTGAGAACCAGCCGCCCGGTCGGTTTGTAGACGCCGATGGCAACGGTTTCGACATCCTCGCTTTCGCACAGCTTTTGAAATTCGTCCCAATTTTCCGGCGAAACGGCAAGCACCATCCGCTCCTGGGCCTCGGAAATCCACATTTCGGTGTACGATAACCCTTCGTATTTGAGCGGGATTTTTTCGAGATCAACTTCGGCCCCGATCTTTTCCCCCATTTCGCCGGCGGCACTGGAAAATCCGCCCGCTCCGCAATCGGTGATCGCGTTGTACAGATTCCGGTCTCTTGCTTCGAGGATCACGTCGAGCATCATTTTTTCGATGGTAACATCGCCGATCTGGACCGCTCCGCCGGAAAGCGTTTCACTTTCACTGGTCAGTTCGGCACTGGAAAAGGTGGCACCATGAATTCCGTCCCGGCCGGTTCGGGCACCGATGGCGACGATCAAATCGCCCGGCTTGGGTTCCTTGAACGACTTGTCTTTGGGCAAAATCCCGATGTTGCCGCAGAAGACCAGCGGGTTGCCGAGGTATCGCTTGTCGAAGTAGAGGGCACCGTTGACCATCGGGACTCCCATGCGGTTGCCGTAATCACGGGCACCGGCGGCGGCACCACGGAGAATCCGGCGGGGATGCAAAACGCCCTGGGGAAGCTCGTCGGTCAAAATTTCCGGCGGAGCAACGCAGAGGACGTTGGTCGAGCAGATCGGTTTCGCTCCCAATCCGGTCCCCAACGTATCGCGGATGACACCACCCAGCCCGGTATGGGCACCGCCGTAAGGTTCCAGAGCGGACGGGCGGTTATGCGTTTCGGCCTTGAAACAGATATTGTATTCGTCGTCGAAGCGGACCACTCCGGCGTTGTCGGCAAAAACGCTCACACAAAGGTCCGGTTTTCCTTCTTTTTTCCAGTTTTCCCGAATTTGGTCGGTCGCCGCAAAGATCGTTTCCTTGAGCATGTTCTGGAACTGTTTCGTCCCTTCCGGCCCGGTGTACTCGATTCGTCCGGCCAGGGTTTTGTGGGAACAGTGTTCGCTCCAGGTTTGGGCCAGGGTTTCCAGTTCCACATCGGTGGGGTCCCGTTGCTCCTGAACGAAAAAGTCGCGGATCGTTTGCATTTCGGAGAGCGAAAGAGAAAGTAGCCCGGCTTTGCTCAGTTCCATAAGAGCGGAGTCGTCCAGTTCCCGGATCGCAATGGTTTTCAGCTCAAACTTGTACGGACTGCCGACCGTGAGATGGTCAAAAGGCAACTGTCCTACGACAACCTGCTCAATCGCTTCGTTTGCCAGGAGTTTCGTGCAAAGTTTTTCGAGCTGCGCTTCGTTGACCCCGGAAAGGAAGTATTTTTTAAAGGTCCGGACCGCTTGGACGGTGATTCCGAAGTCACGGAACGCTTTTTTGGCACTTTCAGCGGCGGTATCGGTAACGCCCGGCTTGGGAAGAACGTAAACCTTAGCCGCCTCACCCTGTGAGGCGCACCTTGCCTCACCCTGTGAGGACGGGGAAAATACCCGAAATTGCTCCACCACCGGGTCGGCGAGGAGTTTTTCGGCGAGCATTCGGACCTGCGACTCGTCGAGTTCCCCTTGGATTAAGTATCCGTGAGCGTATTTGGCGGTAACGGTTTTGGCCAGGCCGAGTGCGGCGGCGTCGGTGGAAACGGCTTGACCATGAATATCCGGTTGTCCTTGAGCGGGCGAGATTTCAATTTCCCAGAGCATTGTATGGAGAGGTTAGAGGATAGAGTTGGCCGCCGCACCCTGTGCGGCGAACTCAAAATAAGGTCCAGATTATATCTCGAATTTCACGTTTCTCCAATGCCTACTCTATTGATTCGTCGTTGCTTTGCTCCTATAATGAATACTTGATTGTGATTTCGTTTTCGACTACCTGTGTTTTTTGTTGCGATATGAAAATCTCCCGTCCAATATTCTGTTGTCTCACGTTTGCGGTTCTGTTCTGCATTGGGTGTTCTCGCAAACCTGCTGAAACGTTGCCGCACCAGCCGGGAACGGATGAAATTACCGTTTCACCGGGCGTTTCGTTCGACGAGGAAACGGTAATCGAACCGATGTTCCCGCTTGAAGAATCGAAGGAACCGGAGGAAAAATCTTCTACGGAAGATGCAACGTCGGCCTTGCCAACGCCTCCGAATCGGAAATTTACCGAAGACGCTTCGGTTAAACTTCCGAAAGTGGGCGACCTTGTTCCCCAAATTGACGTTTACGTGAAAAAACTCGAAAAGACCCTCGACGACCTTGACGGTTCTCCCCGGTTCGTTGACGACGCCGAAGCACTTCACCGCGACGCAAACACGCTTGCCCTGATCGCCTTGGCTCTTGGATTGTCGAAAGAGGAAAATCCCTACAAAAAAGCGGCCCCGGCAATGATTGAGGCCGCATTGAAATTGGAAACTGTCAAAAATCTCGACGATGCGACCAAAGCCGTCGCTGAAATCAAGCAGTCTCTTAAAGCGGAAGCCGATTCAGCCCTCAGTTGGGACAAAAAAATTGCGTCGCTGGGGCCGATTATGAAAGCGGTTCCCAATGTGAACACGCTGGTCAAACGAAATCTGCGGACCGAGGCGGTTTTGAAGAAAGGGGCCCGCACGGTTGTTGAAGGATCGGCGGTCATTGCCGTGATCGGACAGGGAAGCGTTCCGAACGCCGCGGAAACGATCAAGCCGGACGCCGTCAAAGAATGGACCGGGCATTGCCTCGAACTCCGCGACGCTGCGTTGGCGTTGAATAAAGCCGCTTCCGATTACGAAACGGATAAAGGGAACTTTGAAGCCGTTCAAGACGCTTATGAAGCGTTGTCGGATTCCTGTGATTCGTGTCACAAACTCTTTTATAAAGGCGAAGTACCGAAAGATTAACCCGGTCGATCAAAACAGTCCCGTGATGTTTCCTTTCTCGTCAACGTCAATCTTTTCGACGTCGGGAGGGTTGCGTGTTGGCGGAATTTTTCCGCCCATCTTGCCGCGCGCTTTTGTACGGCCTTCTCGTGATACAGGAGGAAATTCTCTTGGGGTAACATGGCGTACCCCGTCTTTTTGTATCGGCGGTGTTGCCGCTTGCTTGTTTTGTACCCCTGTTGAAGATCACGCAATCAGAGCCGCGCACGGAGTAAGCGGTGACCCCGGCGGAGACGTAAAAACCGCTTACTACGTGCGCGGCTCTGATTGAAATGGCGCAACGATAAAGTCATTCATTTTCCGGCTTTCCGCCGGTTACAGTCTTTGCAAAGCATCTGGCAATTTTCGACCGTCGTTTTTCCACCGTCATGCCAAGGGGTGATATGATCCCCCTCCATTTGCTCCAACGCAAATCTTTGCCCACACTTTGGGCAAATACCGCCTTGCCGCTCAAAAGCACCTCGCCTCATTGTCTCTGAAAACGCCCGGATATTCAAGCAACGTTCCTCGCCGGTCAAAACGTATTCGTAAATCCCTTTTTTGCTTGTAACATCGTCGTTCTCCATCAATTCTTTGATCCGTTTTTCCAGTTTTGTGGTGTCAAATGAGTCCCCTTTGAACCGGTTGTAAAGTTTTCCCCAGGGAAGCCCTTTCATTTCCTTGCGGTAGGTCGGAAACGTCGCTTGCACCCATTGGATTACGGCCTGGAAGTATAACCACAACTCATTGGCGTTTTGAACGTGTTGATTTTTCGCCATGTATTCTTCGATTTTGCCGTTATTGATCCAATCAATCGCCGTTTCAAGAAAGTCTTGCCGAATCGGCGAACCGGTAACGTAATCCTTGCCCAAACCGTAGGCGGCACAATTGCTCTTGCTAAACTTCAATTTTGCGTCAGCCAGCCAGGGACCGGTGTAGACAGCGTTTCGCAGTTCCTGATCGTTGAGTCGTTCGCCAGCAATGTTAATGATTTTGAACCAGTCGAGTTTTTCTTTGTCGTTGCCTTCACAGAAATAGATCATCAACTTGTAGTCGAGAATCTGTTGTTTTTCGGTTTCGGTAAAATTTAGAAATGAGCGATGTCCGACCGTGAAATCGCCATTGACGAACTGACAAAAACTCACTGTTCGTTGTTGCCCATCAAGTACCTCAAACGTTCCATCTTCGTTTTTCACCCAATACATTACATTGAGCGGAAAACTTTTCTGGATAGTGTCGATGACAGCGTTTCGCTTCTTTTCATCGTAAATGAATTCACGTTGATATTTCGGGCGTATGTTCAACATGCCATTGTATCCGATGACGCCTTCTTCCGCGTTATCGACATAGTTTTCCGCCACTTCGCGGATGGTGATTTCTTTGAGTTCGATTTTCATTGGGAGTTTCCTTTCCGTTTTATAACAACTCTAAAGTAAGTGGATTTTCCGTTAATGTTACATGTATGAGATTTATTTTTTCTAACGGTTTCATTCGTGTCTTGTGCGTCGAGTAAAGCGTATCTATTCAAAGCATCGACAATTTCAAATTGATCCGGGTTGTATTTATCGAGGAATGTAATCGGAACCCCCATGAGTCCATCATAGTCAACAGGAATTTCAACAGTTTTTGACACTTCGATGGCGTCATAGTTGTCATAGCGTGGATATTCCTGTGGGGTATAACGTTTGTACAAAGTGAGATTTTCATGACGTTCCTTAAAGTCAAGGTTAGTGAACCATCGTACTCCTTTGACACGGATATATTTCACACCGTTTTCGTCCACTCTATAGCCCGCCGCTTGTAACGGATAATGGTCTGGCACACGAAATTCTCTGTCGCCGCTATGGATGCTTTGGCCAAACCAAATTTTATCCTCTTTGAAAAGTTTAAATATTTCTTTGTATGATATTGCATTGACATTTCCGATGATAATAAATTTCTTTTCATACTCTATTAACTGTGCGACATACTCGCGGAACAACGAGAATGGCGGATTTGTTACCACAATATCCGCTTCTTTCATCAATTCGATACACTCCAAAGAACGAAAATCGCCATTACCTTTTAAACGAGTCAACACATTTTTCTTATTTCTGAGCAAATACTCAACGTCGGTCAAGCCAAATCCACCATCTGCATTTTTCTTTACCTCCGTAATTTCAATTCTATGTGGATGTCTTGTTGTTTTGTTTTCATGGCTTTCGTCGTCAAATAATGATAACTCCGTATTGGCAATCGGCGAGCCTGTATAGCAGGTTGCTATCAGTTTTTTCAGACCGAGAATATTGAAATACAGTGCAAAATACTTGAAAAATTCGCTCTCGTAAGGGTCATCGCAATTACAGAACACCGTTTTGCCGTGAAACAGCATTTTGTAATTGCGCATTTCCGCCTCGATGACTGACAGTTGCGTGTAAAACTCATCTGCCTTGCTCCTTTTGGCTTTGTCAAAATTTTTCGTTGCCATAATAAATCTCCCTATGATAAACTGGAAGTCAACGTGCTTTTGAATTGTTTCAATGACGGCTTCACGTTGCCTATCTTTATACTCAAAGTGTAAACGAAATGGTAATGAAACTGGAAAAAGTGTTGAAATTTAAGGGAATCGGGCATCGGGAATCGGAAATTGGGGGAAGTTTTTCACTTTTCACCTATGTCCGATGCCCATAAATTTCAACGGTTTTACATGATATTACCGTTCGAGATAAAACGTTTCCAAATCCCGTCTCGGGAATTGTTTTGCTTTTTCGACGGCCCGGTTCACGATTTCCAACAGCGTTTTATAGTCGGCGTCGTTTTCGCTTTCGTAAATCGCCCGACTGCACTTGCCGGACGGAAGCGGAGCCGCTAAAAACAGGCTTTGCGACGGATGTTTCAAGTTGATCCAATCGAGACGTGACACCTCCACCGGATTGTGGCACTCCGTGCAACGCTTTTCGTGAACTGCCGTGATCTTTGCAATCAGTTCCTTGTCCACCGTAAAATCATACGGCGGATGCACCGGTCGGGAATTGACGAACCGGTCGTGATACTGGGCGTTGGCGTCAATCCAGGTCGTCAACCGATACCAATCCTCCGTTCCCGGTTGAATGGCAGTTCCACACTTGCCGCTGAGAATCCGGTCAATCACCTTGCTTTTCGTCGAACCGAACTCCCGGGTTTTCGCAATCGCACTCGCCGGATCGTGTTTGTTGGAAAACGTAACAAGATTCTTTTCGATCATCGTCCGGTAGGCCCGGTTGAGACCGTCAAAGTTGTACGACCGGTACGGCGTCTTCATCGGAGCCGGTGCGGTCAAGCCCGGCGAAAAATCGATTCCGCCCGCCGGGTTCAAGCCGGTATGACACGAAACGCAATGCTTGTCCAAAACCGGTTGCACATCGACGAGAAAATTGATCGGCCTTTCGATTCCCCACGGCGGCGGGGTCGGCGTTATGGGTTCCTGCTTCATTGCCAATGCCGGCGGATCGGCGGTCGGAGCAACGGACCGCGTTTCGTGACACCCCACGCAACTACGGCGTTCGCCCGGTTGGAAACTGATGAACGAACGCATTCGCTTGATTTCCCGTTTGTCCTTGTCGAGCAGTTGGAAATAAACGGAAACGTCACTCGGCACGTAAAACGAAACACTGCCGTCTTCCTCGACCGGAACTTCGCCGAAAATCAAAGCGGGTGCCCAACTCAAGCCCCAGCCGCTGCCGTCCACCTCGTACCGCTGTCCGCCGGTCTCTTCCGTGTACGGCCAACCAATACGCCGGGCAACACGGAGATACTTCACCTCGCTTCGGTCCACGTCGTCAACGCCGAACGTTATGTCGCTGACGGTGCAAACGGCCCTGTTTCCCAGCTCCGGATCGCGGTTGTCCGGCAGAATCGGCGGACGCTTGCGAGCCTTGAGCGGCATCGGAAAAACGGAAGAAATTTCCGGATCTCTGTAAATCAACTCCTTGTTGCCGAACACGTCGATCAAATAGAGTGCGTATCCGGTTTCGTCGTTGCCGCGAAACGAAGCAGGCATCCCTTTCGGATGGTCGTTACTGTACGTATATGCGACGAGGAAAAATTTGTTGGAAAGCGGCCAGGGATGCTGGAAATAACCGCCGTTTGTGGGAACGCCCCCTTCATCGACCGGGGTTCCGCTCATTCCCCCTTCCGGCGGATACGAACCCGGTGTTACAATTTTGATTGCGTCCGGCGAATTGAGTCCGATGCTTGGTGTCAGAATCGTAACCGGACCGACGGGAAGCGTGTGGTGGGCGGCAGCAATGGAAACGAATTGTCGGGCTTCCTGCGATTTGTGCGGAATTTCACGGGTGTTTTCCAACGCCCAGGGATTGTCCAGATGTTGTTTGAACAAAGCGTCGGCCCCGGTCCCGTCGGGCCGAATGTACCAGACCGACTGGATCGTTGCCCAGCCGCGTTCCTGGTACTCCCAACGGCAATACCCGATGGTTCCGTCTTCCAAAACGTGCGGCATGTAATCGCCGTCCTTGTTGTAACTAAGCCAGCGCAGGCCGGTTCCGTCCGGTTTAACCGTGTAAAGATTGCATGACGTTTCGTCGTGAAACGGTCCGTTGTTGCACTGAAGCGAAAATCCGCAACGGTCTGACACGAACACGATTTCATCGTTCGGCAAATAGGCCGGGTCAAGATCGCTCCAGAGCGAATCGTTCGTAACCTGATTGATATTTGTTCCATTAACGTCGATTTCGTAAATGTGGATCGGTTCCTGAGAGCAACGAAGCTGGTGTCCGATCAACCGCTCACCGCAACCGGGCGGCGGCCAATTCTTTTGTTCCGGCGAAAACGGAAAATCTTTTTGCGGCGCAAACCCAAACACGATCTTTTGACCGTCCCAGTGGAGATCAATCCCGCGAACGTGTCCCGGTCCAAGTTGGTCGGCGATCAGGTTGCGCACTTGACCAGGTGGACGGTTTGTCTTTTGGAACGGGTCGTCAAGAACGCAGATGTCCCCGCCCGGTCGTGAAACCCAGGGCATGTGGTTCAAGCAGATGTCCGGGTAGGTTTGTTGCGTGTACCGTTTGACGAAAAGGAGTTGGTCGAAATCGAGCAACGGGTTGGAAAACGCAAGATCGCGGATAAGACCACGAACTTCGAAGTAAACTTCCTGCGACTCGTCCGCGTGGGGCCTTTTTTCCAGTTCGGAAAACTTTTGCATTGCGTCGTTGTTGTTGAGAAACGCCGCAAGTTTTTTTCCGCGTTCGATGTATTCTTTCGTCGGAAATTTGTCTTGCAACTGTTGCGTGAGCGAACTCGGTTTGCGGACCGACCACGGGCTCAAACTGCTTTGGTTGGCGGGACAGTGCAGAGCGATATTTTTGTCAGGTTCCCCGGCGGAATAAATTTCGACCTCGTCCAAGTGAAAGAAAATCGGCTTGTCGCTTGGAATTGTCAGTTTAACGTACCTGGCGTCAATCGGCGGATCGAATTGGATGTCCAGCGGGCCTTCTTTGACACCGTCTTTGGCAACGCCGCCGAAAAACTTGTTCGGATTCGCGTAAACTTTCGTCCAGTTTTTGTTGTCGGAAGACGTAAGAATCACGAGATTGTCGGCGTTGTGCAAACCCGGTTCGTAATCGAGCCGGTTATAAACAACGATTCGGCCAATCGACACGTTTTTTTGCAGATCGACGGACCACCACGGGTTCGGCTCCTGCCCTGTATGAAATGCGTAAAGCCCGTTTTTCACGCCGTCCACCGCTCCTGCGGCGTCGTCGGACGTTTTCACGCCGAGCGAAGCGGAATTCGCCTGTCCGGAAGGATTTTGACGCCAACTTTCCGCCTGTTCAAGCCAATCGGCCTGAATTTCAGCCTGAATATGTTTCCGCTGAGCACCGAAAACGGAACTCGTTGCCAGGCACAAAAGAATGAAAATGGTCGTTCGCATGGGAAAAATGGGTAAAAGAGAGAACGAAAAAAAAACTTGTAGCACAGGGCAAACCTCTTCAAACGCCGGGCAAATTATAATCCAGGCACCCGCGAAAAACAAGAGACAAGATCGCGTTTTCCGAGAACTTGTCGATGGACGGTGAACAGACCGGTGTGTCCTTTCCAAAAGCGGTGATCTTGGTAGAATGGGCGCATCATGCGTACACCTGAACTTACTCCCATGCTTAAACAGTACTTCGAAGCGAAGGCGGCGTGTCCCGGTGCGCTCCTCTTGTTTCGCATGGGGGATTTCTACGAACTCTTCGAAGAAGACGCGAAAACCGCCTCGTCGGTGCTCGGTTTGACCCTGACCTCACGGGACAAGGGACCGGACGCCATGCCAATGGCCGGGTTCCCGTACCATCAGCTTGATTCCTACATCGGCAAACTGATCACCGCCGGATACCGGGCCGCCGTTTGCGAGCAGGTTGAGGACCCGAAAAAAGTTGCCGCCGGGGCCATCGTCAAGCGGGAAGTCGTCCGCATTGTTACACCGGGCACCGTTACCGAAGAAGCACTGCTTGACCCCAAACAATGCAACTACCTTGCCGCGATTTTGCCGCCGGAGGAGGAAAAGAACAGCGGCGTTTTGGGGATGGCTTGGATTGAACTTTCGACCGGCGGGTTCTGGGCCGGGACGTTTCCGAAGAACGAACTGTACGATCAGCTCGCCCGGATCGGACCGACGGAGTGTTTGATCCTTGAGTCGACGGACCAACTCGTCCCGGAAACGCTTGGGGAGCGGATCATGTTCACGAAACGTCCAGGGTGGGCGTTTGGTCTGAGGACCGCAAAAGAGGCCCTGTTGCGGCAGTTCAAAACGGCGACGCTCGAAGGGTTCGGGTTTAACGACGATTCTTCCGACGATCCCGCGATTCGCTCGGCAGGAGCGATTCTCGATTACCTGAACGAAACGCAAAAAGGGGGACTTGCCCAAGTCGATTCGCTCATTCCGTACCGAAGCGGCGGTCAACTGGAAATCGATGAAGCGTCCCGGCGAAGCCTCGAAATTACCGAAACCATCCGCAATCGCCGCCGGGAAGGCTCGCTTCTTTACGTGCTTGACAAGTGCATGACCTCCATGGGAAGCCGCCTGCTCGGGGAATGGGTCGCCAATCCGCTGACCCGGCTCAAAGAGATCGTCGTACGGCAGGACGCGATTGCCGAATTTCTCGCCAACGACGAAATTACCCGTGAAATCCGCGATCAACTACGTCGGGTTGCCGATTTGCAGCGGCTTTTGACACGGGTTCTGCAAGGCCGGGCGAATCCCCGCGACGTTGCCCAGATTGGGCGGACCTTGCGAAGTTTGCCCTGTTTTCGGGAAAAACTCGCTCCGCTCTCCTCGACGCTTTTGAAGTCGCTCCATGATTTCATTAGCCCCTGCGAGGAACTGGCGGACAAACTCGACAAGGCACTGATCGAAAACTGTCCGGTCAACAGTAAAGACGGAAATTTTATCCGAACCGGTTTCCATGAAGAACTGGACAAGCTCCGTGATTTGCAAAGCGGCGGAAAACAGTGGATCGCCGAGTACCAGTACACGCAGTCGCAGCGGACCGGAATTCCAAGCCTGAAAATCAGCTATAACCGTGTGTTCGGGTATTACATTGAAATTTCGAACACGCACGCCGACAAAATTCCGTCGGATTATCACCGCAAGCAGACGCTCAAAAACGCGGAGCGGTACATCACGCCGGAACTCAAGGAGTACGAGGAAAAAGTCCTGACCGCCGGAGAACGGGCAAACGAATTGGAAAGCCGGATTTTCGACGAACTTCTCGACGCAATTACCGAACAGAAAGTCCCGATCCAGCGAACCGCCCATGCTTTGGCCCATTTGGATGTGCTTGCCGCTTTGGCGACCCTGGCACGGGATCGCAATTACTGCCGCCCGCAGATGGTGGAGGAGCCGATCCTAAGAATCCTCGACGGCAGGCATCCCGTGTTGGAAGCGTCGGAGCAGTCGGGAACGTTCGTTCCAAACGACGCACGGGTGGACAAGACGCATGGGATGATCCAATTGATTACCGGTCCGAACATGGCGGGCAAAAGCACGTATATCCGGCAGGTGGCCCTTTTGACGCTCATGTCGCAAATCGGCAGTTTCATTCCGGCCAAAGAGGCCACTATCGGGATCGCCGACCGGATTTTCGCCCGGGTCGGGGCAAGCGACGAGATTTCCCGGGGCCAAAGTACGTTTATGGTTGAAATGACCGAGACGGCCCGGATTTTGAATCGGGCGTCGGGGAACTCGCTGGTGATTCTCGACGAAATCGGACGTGGCACCAGTACTTACGACGGAATATCGTTGGCTTGGGCGATTACGGAGTATTTGCACGATCACGTGCAATGTCGTACATTTTTTGCAACGCATTACCATGAGTTGACCGACCTGACGGATTCTCTGGAGCGGGTGACGAACATGAACGTCGCCGTCCGGGAATGGAACGACGAGATCGCGTTTTTGCACAAAATTATCCCGGGGGCGGCGGATAAAAGCTACGGAATTCACGTTGCCCGGCTTGCGGGGGTTCCTCGTGAAGTGATTGCCCGTGCCAGGGACATTCTCACCGAACTGGAAAAAACGCACGTCGATGTTGCCTTCCAACCTCTGGAAACGGAGCGTCAAGCGGAAACGTTCGTCAAAACGACCTCCGGCGGCGCGATTCAGTTTTCGCTTTTCGGGTCGGAAGAAGACCCGATCCTTGAGGAGCTTCGCCAGATTGATCTGAACCGCCTCGCCCCGCTTGAGGCGTTGAAGCTGCTGTCCGAGTGGAAGCAGCAACTCGAAAACGAGGCGAAAAAGCGGAGACGGAATCGTAAGATGACGCGAACAATAACAAGAACAGAGCCGCAATCGTAAGATTGCGCGAGATTACGCCCGAACCAACGTAATCTCACGGTTACATCATTATTGTTGCGAAATCTCGCGATTACATTGTTGTTGCGCAATCTCACGATTGCGGCTCTGTTGAAACCTTATTTACACCTTATTTTTCGGGACAAAACAACCTTAGTAACGGCGGAATCCCCCCGTACCCTAGACCTTATTTACCTTATTTCGCACCAGGGAAAATAAGGTCAATAAGGTCGGATGTTTTTTGGGATTCCGTTCCTACTAAGGTTGTTTTGTCCCGAAAAATAAGGTGGAAATGAGGTTGTCCATCCGAGTTTTAAGCGAAAAATAGCCGGAATCTTTCTAAGATTGCGAGCTATCAACGAACAACAAACTGAATACACAAATAGGCAATCATTGGGGCGACAATGGTGCATCGCCAGTTGTAGTGCATTGCCGTTTCCCAATGACCGTGCAATAGTGAGAAAAAAGCCCGCGTCATGCCGCATCCCCAACATTCCCAACCCAACAGGTTACGGAACGGGCATAACAGAACGTGGTTGTCGAACACCCAATCGTTTGGGACGCACCACAATGCACAGAGTATTGCCGCTTTTTTTGTTGTCTTGGTTTTGGCTTGGTCAAAGTCGTGGTCATATCGGTTCCTTTCACGTTAGTGGTAATCGACAATTTCAAGGTTGACAACGGCGGTGACTGCCGACCAGTCAAGTCCGCCATCCGGTTTGGTTGGTATAGGGTCGTTCGCAGGCATAAAAATCAAACGGACCCGACCTGAAACGCGACAAGCGAGTTCACCCTTACGATCACCAGCAAGTTCATGCCAGGCACCTGCCGCAAAACGCAACGCTTCAAGGTTTTCGGCCTCAAGCACCTGTTTTAATCTTGTTCTTAAAGCGTTCGCTCCGTCTCTCCCCAGTTTTTTCAGGCATGTGGAACAGAAAAGAAAAAAAGTTAGCGGCGTGGGCTTGCCTCGCGTGGACTTTGGTGTTGAGTTTACCCCGCTACGATTTCCGCTCGGCGGATTTTCATTTCTCATTTCTCCTATGCCCGTTGCCCGATGCCTTACATACCAAGGCGTGATCGTTTCACGCTTTCAATGACCCGATTGTCTTTGGACGTGTTTTCAACCTTGAGCAAAATCGGATGAAATTGTTCCTTGTTCGGTTCCCGTAAAAAACGATGGCGTCCCAACTCCGCCAACGTTTCACACGCCGTTTGAGCAAGTGCCGGATCGTCAAGATAACCGGCAACCCACTGGACCGCTTCCATCGTGCGAACGGTGGATGTTCGATTCAGGCACAACCGCCTGTCGGCGTCATTGTTTGCGAACTTCATGGCGTCTTGAAGCATGGTGAGCGTTTCGGATTCCGGCCGGTCGTTCTTGAGCGTTACGACACGAATGTAAGCGCGAAGTGCCCATTGGGAATACTGTTGTGACGGATTTTTCGTGGCAATATTCCAAAGTTCGTCTTTAAAATCCGCATTCGGCCAATTACACAACGCCCGAATCGCCGCTTGCTGCTGATCGTTTTGATCGCTTGTCAGGAGCGGGAAAAGGAGGTCGGCGACTTGCTGATTGCCGAGTTTTCCCAGTAGCGGAAGTGTCGTGATGAGTGTGGGAACCGCCAGTTCACCGTCTTTGCTTCGCAGATGTTTAAGCAAAATATCGGCACGTAACGCAGGATCGGGAATTCTCTCGCAAACGACGACAATCGCACGTTCAACGTTTTCGCGGTGAAGCCCCGGTCGGCTTGCAAGGTACAGTTTTAAAAATCGCGGAATGTCACTGTCGTCAGGGTCGCCTATTCTTCCAAGTGCGGCAATGACCGGGACGAAAACGTTCGCATCTTCACTTTGCGCCATAACGACCAGCGGATCAATGGCGTCATAACATTTGAGGTCGCTCATAATGTCCAATACTTTGAGACGTATCTCGGCCCGGTCAAGCTCCCGGATCAACAATGGTCCCACGATTTCTTTGGAAAACCTTTTTAACGTTTCGGCAACCTCATCCTGTACGGATTTGTCTTTGAGCATCTCGACCAACAGGGGAACGACTTCCGGATCGCCCAGCAATCCCAGTGTTCGTATCGCGGCCAAACGTTCCGTTTCACTGCCGGTTTCCAGAGTTTTTCGCAAATTTTCCACCAGTTTTTCACTGTGTTGCCGTGTTGCGAGTTCCAGAAAAACCGCTTTCACTCGTGGATTCATTTCCGCCACCCTGTTGAACAGTTCATCAAATTGTGCCGGGGAAAGTTGCTTGAGGTGGGAAGCGGCAACGACATTTTTGACCGAATCCTCCTCGAAAAACCATTGATGCACGAGAGCGTTTTGAGCCGGTTCCGGAAGTGTACGTAACGTGCCTTCCCATGCCGCCCGACGAATAATCATTGGGTTTTCGGAACCACAAAGGACGTCAAAGATTTTTTTCGCGCCGGTCGTGTCCCCTTTGCTCAGGAAGGAATAACCGACCCGAAGCAACGAATTCAAACGGGTCATTTCCAATACGGATTCACGGGGCTTCATCAACGCTTCCAGGGATTCCGTGTCGTCAAACGCTCCCAAAGCGGCAAGGGCCGCTGCGGCAACCTGTCGGTCTTCCGAATCACACAATTTGACCAAAGCGGGAACGGAAACCGCATCCCTGCGTTCGGCAAGCGATTCGATCACCCCGGTCAAGTTTCTTCCCTGGAACGTTTCCAACGCTTTTCGGAGAGGGATTAAGGCTTCTTCTCCGGCGATGCTTTGTAGTGCCATGCGGGCGTTGTCGGTGTCTTCCGGATGATTGAGGTATTTTGCCAACACGGGCACTTCCGCCGCCGTTCCGATAAAGCGAAGTTGCAAACAGACGAACTGGCGACCGGCATAAGTTGTTTCCTCGTTGAGAAACGAGGCGAGTTTCGCCGCCATTTCCGCCCGGGTTTCCGGCGAGACCGCCGACCGGTGGATTTCCTGTTCCACGGCGTTCAACGGCACCAGCTCGTCTCCAAACTGATAAGTCCTGATGGTATTCCACGCTTCTTCCGCAGAATAGAGACTGTTCAAGAAAAGCAATGTAAACAAAAGCGGTAACGAATATTTTTTCATGAGTATCCTTCTATAGTGATAAATGATAAATGATAAATGATAAATGATTAGTGATAGGTACTGTTTTATCACTAATCACTAACCGCTAATCAGTCCATTGTCCAGGGACTTCGTTCGGCAACGTTGAGCATTTGATTGGCGACGTCGTCTCCGATAAAACAATTCAACACGGGATCCCATTTCAGTTTGCGTCCCAACCGCATCGCAATGTCGCTCACGTTGCCAAGCGTCGTTGCGAGATGGCAGGCTTCGACGGTCGCCGCCGGGTCTTGACGTGTTCGGATGGAACGGAAAAAATCCGCCGTGTGCGCCGTAATGGGATCCTCATAATTGGGACTGCGGTGAAGCCGTTCGTCGGAATCGTTCAACCTGATACTCAGCAGCGAATCGGGATTCGCACGGATTCCAGCCCTGTCGACATGAACCCAACCTTCGTCGCCGACAAAACGACACCCCTGCGGATGCGGGTCGTCGGTACTGGAAAAATCGAGATGCAAACCGCTTTCATAACGGAATGAGGCACGCCAAGTGATCCAAGTGTTGGTCATTCCTTCCTGGGGCATCACTCCTTTCCCTTCGATTTCAAACGGTTTCTTGACCACTTCCGGAATTCCCCAAGCGGCAATGTCGAGATGGTGTACTCCCCAGTTTGTAACAAATCCCGCACAGTAGTGGGTAATCATGTAAAGGCAAGGATAAGATGCCCGTCGTTCATCAAACGGCATGAGAGGGGCCGGACCGGACCACATGTCCCAATTGAATCCCGGCGGCGGCGGTGAAGGAGGAACGTTGGGAAACGCGATACCGCGGGGAACAGCCACCTCAATCGTGTGAACTTTTCCGAGATAACCGTTGCGGGCCAATTCACAGGCTTGTCGGAAAATCCCCCAACTGCGCTGTTGGGTTCCCGCTTGAAACACCACACCCCGACGGCGAACCTGTTCGCAAAGTTTGATTCCCTGCGTAATGTATCGCGTCAACGCTTTTTCGCCGTACAAATCTTTTCCCGCTCTGACGATCCGGCTGTACATCGGCCCGTGCCAATGGTCGTTGGGCATCGCAAAAATCGCGTCAATGTCGTCACGCAGAAGGACATCCCGGAAATCTTCGTAAAGGTCGCAACCATTGTAGGCCGCTTGGCCGGTTCGACCGGCGTAGATTTCGTTGACGAGTTTTTGTGCGGCGAGCATACGGTCACGGCGACAGTCACAAACGGCGAGAATCTGGTGGTCGGGAAGCGGTTGTGTTAGCCGGATATGTGAATTACCGCGTCCGCCGCAACCGATGACCGCAAGCGTGATCCGGTCGTTTGCGGGAACGGCCCCGTCTTTTCCAAGTGTCGTCCCCGAAACAACCATCGGGGAGGCAACAACACCGACCATCGTCCCCGCCAGAAAACGACGTCGTGAGAAACTGGTATTCTTATGGTGCATTGAAATAACTCTCCAAAACGGTCAAATTGTTTAACGGTCGACAAGTGGTTTGAGGTGGTCAAAACTGCGTTTCGCTTGGTCGATGGAACCACATTCAACGGAAAAAACGAGGTTGTTCGGACATCTTCTCGCGATTTCGATCATGCGTTTCCAGTCGATAACGCCGTCACCACAAGCGCAACCGACCGGTGTGCCGGTAACTTTGCCGCGTTCTTCTTCGGAATGCTGCACCGAAATATCCTTGGCGTGCAGGTGGACGGAACGGTCGATCACCTGTTCCAACCAGGAATAAGGGTCTTGTCCGGCGAGGTAGGCGTTGCCGGTATCCAGATTGATACCGATGCAGGGCGAATCCACGAGACGATAGATTTTTTCGAGGCCGGACGGTGTTTTGGAGTATTGTGCATGACACTCCAAGCCGATTTTGATTCCGCGTGCCTCGGCAAGGAAAGCCGCTTCCTGGAGCGTGTAACGGATCAAAACCCAATCCTCTTCCTCCGTCGTCCAGGGGGCTTTGATTCCCTCGTCGGTATTGACGACAGGGGCACCGCATTCTGCGGCAAACCGGATGGCCAATTTGAGATATTCGCAATGCCTTTCCGGTCGCCCTAACGGCCCGTGCGCTTGCAAGCCGGAAATTTTGAGTCCGCGATCCTCACACATTCGCCGCATTCTCATCGGGTCGTCGAACAGGGAATAGGAGTGGAAATATCCCGCTTCGACCATTAGTTCCCGACCAAAATGAACCATCGGTTCAACGTATTCGTACCCGATCTCAGCGGCACGATCGAGTCCCCATTCAAAGGGCTTGTCATGGTGGCGGGTTGCTTCCAAATTCATACCGATACGAATTTTGCCCATTGTGTTCTCCTTATTGGTTAATGCCTTGTACTTTTGAAAAAGTCGCAAAGTACAAGGACAAAGGCAAGGTTTGGGAAAGTCAACGAACCAGACCCAATCAGAACCACGCACGGAGCAATTGTGTTTTCACGTTACCACCGGGGTCACCGCTTACTGCGTGCGCGGCTCTGATTGGGTTTACGGTTAGCGAAAAATGGCAACCGATTGGCGTTGGGCAGTATATCAAGCCCGGCGGCAAGAGTCAAGACTTTGCAATCCTCTTGGAGGCGAACCTTTTCAGCTTTTTACATGGACTCGCTCTGCCTTCTTTACTTCCGAACAATTGCCCGCTAAAATGATTCCATCACGCCGCTGAGAACGCAGGGGGCGTGAACGGATACAAAATTCAGGATTGACACAACCCCAACTCGGGCCAACTCGGGGCAAGCCCCGACGTCAACTTTGCCCCCTTTCCCTATTGAATGATGACACACAAAATTTCAACGCATGGATTACTCGCTTTGACAGCGTTTGCGTTTCTATGTGTAACACAGGCAACGGCAGCCGAAGCGAGCAAAAAAGTCAAGGTGCTCGTCGTGACCGGCATCGAATATCACGCCTGGCGGGAAACCGCACCGCAAATCGCCAGGCAACTGGCGTCCTGTCCCGATCTGGAGGTTCTGTTGGAACCGGATTACAACATCCTTTGCACGGACAAAATTTTCGATTATGACGTTATCTTTTTCAACTTCTGCAACCTGGTGGACTATGAAGAGACCCGGGACGACGATCTGGCAATTGACAACATTGAAAAATTTCTGAAATCCGGAAAAGGAATCGTGCTTCTTCACCTCGCTATCGGGATGTTTGAAAAGCGTACCGACCGCGTATTGCCGTTGATCGGACGCAACTATGACCGTGCTCTTCCCCCGCATGATCCGTTCCGTATCTTCGAGGTGAATATCATCGACAAAGAGCACCCCATCACGAAACATGTTCCCGACTTCCCAATCGCCGACGAGCTTTATACCTGCATGGCGGGGGACGCTCCGATTCACGTTTTTGCCGAAGCGACCTCAAGCGTGACGAAGAGAAAACATCCGATGGCGTACCTCCACAAGTACGGCGACGGATATGCTTTCACGACCGTCCTGGGCCATGACACCCAAGCTCTGCAATCGCGGGAGTTCGTGACGATGTTGCGTAACGCCGTGTTGTGGCTCGGCAAAAAAGAGGTCCCGGCGGAATTGGCGACCGTTGTTCCGGCGGGCCGAAAGATTCCGACCGGAAGAGTTTATCCGCCGGACGAAGCGTCAAACCGCGAGCGGATGGAACAAATCACGAAATCGTTGGCTGCCAATGAAAAACTGTTACTCTATTTGGATTGCGGTCGTGAATGGGACAAAGCGGCGTCAAGCGGCGAAACGTTTTCTGTCAACGGCGACTGTCACCGCTTTCCCGGCGCGCAGGATTCCTGGGTCAATGACACCCCGAACCAGGAGCATGTCGTTTTCGGCAATCCGGTGGTGATTTCTCTTGACAAATTGAAATCGAACAGGAAATACCGCGTTTCCTTTTCCTGGTGGGACCACAACGCCGCAGGCCGGGTGCAATCCGTACAACTTCGCTCGAAAGACAATTCACGTAACGAAATTGTTGTTCCGGACACCAGGCTTCCGAACTTTGTAAGGGACCAGCAACCGCCGGAAACCAAGTCGTTCGACATGCCGGCCTCGTTCGTCAAAGACGGCGGCTGCGATTGTACGATTAATCTCGTGCAAGGCCCCAATGCGGTCCTCTGTGAAATTTGGCTGGTCGAAGTTAAATAGGAAATAGTCAACGAGTCACGCACAATCAGAGCCGCGCACGGAGCGGTTTTCACGTTACCGCCGGGAATACCGCTCCGTGCGCGGCTCTGATTGTGCTTCTCTTGATTTCACGACCAATTTGTTTACAATTGAGGTCGTGATCCTTTGATACTTTCTCTTGTTTCCCTATGATCGTTTTTTCCGACCTATCGACCGCAACGGCGTTACTGAATCCCCGGCAACTTCAAATCGCACGGGATGCGCTTCGGGCAGAAAGCCGCCTTCAAGGCGTTATTGCGTCGCTCGGCGTGAAAACGGAGGAAGAAGCGTTCCGGCTTTTGGCCCGAACGTTCGGGATGCGGCTCCTGGATCTTGCCAAAAGCGAAATCGACGGCTCGATTCTCGACAAGTTTCCCGTCAAACTGATCCACAAGTTCGGCGTTTTTCCAGTCGGTTACGATCCGGACGGCTCGCTCATTCTCGCCGTCGGCAACCCGTTCGAACTTCATGTCGTTGATACGATTTCGGCAAACGTCGGCACTCCGGTTTCGCCGGTCGTCGCCATTCCTGCGGAACTGGGCAAACTGATTAAATCGCACCTCGGCGTCGGGGCCGAAACAATCGACGGGCTTTTGGCCGCCAGTGCCGATGAAGCCGGCGTCGAAGTCCTCGACGAACTCGACTGGGACCAATCCGGCGACGCTCAAATGGCCCAGGAAGCGTCGGTGGTGCGTTTGGTCAACGATATTCTTTCCGAAGCGGTTAACGTCGGAGCGAGCGATATTCATATCGAAGCCCAGGAATCCGGAATGAAAATCCGATACCGGATCGACGGCGTGCTTCAAACGCAACCGATGCCGCCGGAAATCAACCGGTTTCAGTCCGCCATCGTCAGCCGCTTGAAAATCATGTCGCGACTGAACATCGCCGAAAAGCGTATCCCGCAAGACGGGCGAATCAAACTCAAAGTTCAGGGACGCGAAATCGATATTCGGCTTTCCATTATCCCGATGCTGCACGGCGAAGGAATTGTCATGCGTGTTCTCGACAAGGACCGGATGAATTTCACGCTCAAAGGGATCGGGATGGACGACGACATTTACGACACTTTTGGGAAACTCATCAAGCAGCCGCACGGGATCATTTTGGTTACCGGTCCGACCGGAAGCGGAAAAACGACGACGCTTTATTCCGTATTGCATTATTTGGATTCGCCCAACGTGAATATCACGACGGTAGAAGATCCGGTGGAATATCAAATTCACGGAATCAATCAAGTAAACGTTCGCGATGCGGTCGGACTCACATTTCCAGCGGCGCTTCGGTCTATTTTGCGGCAAGATCCGGATACCATTTTAATCGGTGAAATTCGCGATGCGGACACGCTCGATATTGCCGTCAAAGCCGCGCTTACCGGACACCTTGTTTTGTCGACGCTTCACACTAACGATGCCGTCAGCTCCATTACGCGTATGGCGAATTTGGGACTCGAGCCGTTTTTGATTGCCTCCACCGTGCTGATGATTTCCGCGCAACGCCTGGTCAGAACGCTTTGTCCGCGTTGTCGCGTTTCTTATGATTTGGAAGAAAGTATGTATTCGATTTTAGGATTGGATCCGAAAAAGAAACTCCAGTTTTGGCACGCGAAAGGTTGCTCGCAGTGCCG
>CAZNVM010000439.1:0-4594 GCA_964576215.1 uncultured Planctomycetaceae bacterium | reverse complement strand
CGGCGGCTGGATTGATCGGTTACAATAGGCTTTCGGATGCTTAAAAACAGGAAGGATAGGAAGTTTGCGTAATTTGGCGGCGGGAGAAAACTGGTGAGAAAACCTGAAAAATGTTAAAAAATACCGGGAATAGGCGTTTTTAATTTACGGTTTGAGTTATTTTAAAACGGTTCCTTACTTTCGTAATTCGCATGGCAGAGCGAATTGGAGCGTTTCTTCATGGAGTTCCCGCTCCTCGACCGTTGCGGAAAACGTACGGCAAAGGAGTTCCACGGTTCCCTGCACGACCGATTCGGGAGCACTTGCGCCGGAGGTGATGAGCACGGTTTCCATTCCTTGAAACATCGCCAGATCGACGTATTCCGGACCATCGATCAAAAAGGATCGAACATCGAGCGTCTCGCCGATTTCCGAAAGTCTGCGGCTGTTCGAACTGTTCGGACTGCCGAGCACGAGGAGAATATCGGCCTCTTTCACCAAGCGGCGAACCGTTTCCTGTCGGTTATGCGTTGCGTAACACGTTCCGTCTTTGGCCGGAGCGACGATTTGCGGGAAACGCTCCCGAAGCCGCCGGACGATTTTTTCCGCCTCGGCTGTGGAAAGCGTCGTCTGCATGAGATACGCAAGCCGTTCCGGCGGGGCTTCAAACGCCAACGTATCGACGTCGTTCACCTGGGCGACGAGCCGAATCCGCTCCGGTGCTTCGTTCATCACGCCGACGACTTCATCATGGCCGGGATGTCCGATCAGGACGATTTGATAATCCTGCTTTGAAAAATGTTTCACTTCCTCATGGACTTTCCGTACAAGAGGGCAAGTCGCGTCGATGACGGTCAGCTTTCGCTTTTGCGACTGCGACCGGACTTCCGGTGAAACGCCGTGCGCGGAAAAAACGACGACGCTCCCGACCGGAACCTCCCCGATGGAATCGACAAACACGACACCGCGACGGCGAAACCCCTCGACGACCGTGGTGTTGTGTACGATTTCATGGTAAACGAAAAGCGGAACGCCAAAACGTTCAATCGCCTTCTCCAGCGCACTGACCGCCATATTGACGCCGGCACAGAATCCACGAGGTTTGGCAAGGAGAATACGCATTTTGAATGAAAAATGTTCTTAACGTAGCGATTGGATGTAACGAACGAAATCTTTTTGGAGTTTATTCCAGTTTTTGCCGAAATGGTTTTCGAAATCCTGCAATCGCAGCGTCGGGGAATCGGGATCGGTTGCCGTTTTTAACGCCATTTCCTGGAGATACTTCGCAAACTCCTTCTGCTTTTTCGTGTACAAAAAGTAAGTGAATCCCCAGGACAAGCCGTAATAATCCTGGGCCGTCTGGGAAGAACGAAGCACCGTGTCCGTTTGAAGCATGGTCTGGACCGAATCGTTCGGGTCTTTGCCGAAGGTACGCAAATGGGCAAGCCGTATTTTGTTGACCTGCGGCGTGCCGGATTCCTTACGTCGCGGATTTTCCACGTCGGGAAGTTCGTGAAGCATTGCGATTCCTTCGTGGAGCCAAAGCGGGATGGGGGCCAGTCGGGAAAACATGCCGGTATTGCAACCGATCTGGTGTGCCGCTTCGTGAATCATCGCCGAAAGATTGTGCCCGGTGCCGGGACGACTCAAAATCGTACTATTATTGACACGACCTCCGCGCCGACCGGCGTTTTCCATCTCTTCCAGTTGTTTTTCGATTCCCGATAGATCGCAAAGCACGACCCGGTTGGTCCATTTGTGATAATAGGCACTCATCTTTTCCAGCGGCAACGCCCCTTCCACCTCTTGACGAGCGTACTGGTCGAACTGCTTTTTATCGGAGAACACAATCACAACAAGCGGGAAGAGCGGTTCCTGAAGTTCGGGCACGAACTTCGTCCAGACGGAATGGTATGTCTTGTAGAACTGGTCGAAATAGTCGCCGATCCACTTGGCGTACTTTTCCGACGTATTGTAAACGATCAGGTAATGATCGGTGGCGAGAACGTGAAAGTCCGTTCCAAATTCGTCGCGAAGTCGCTCTTCGAGTTCCTGCGTGGTCAAGGGAACGAACGGCGTTTCGTCCGATGCGTGTGAAACGACCGAATTCGGTGGGATATGAAAAAGCTGTCCGTCTTGTGCGAGCAGAAAGAATTCCCCTTGCGGTCCCTTGAGCAGAATTCGCCCGACACATTCCTTTTCCGCACCGTTTTTCGCCCTGAAGCGGACGGTTTCCAAAGCGCAAAGATTCTCCACGCAAAGGGTGAAAATAAGAATGAGAAAAATTTTGCGTATTACGTAATTCAGAGCCGCGCACGAAGTAAGCGGTAATCCCTGTGTCAACGTTACAACTGGCCGGTAAGCCGTTTTCATACCTTTGAATTTTGGTGAGGACACCCGAACCGCTTACTGCGTGTGCGGCTCTGATTTGACGTTTAATCAATCCACCTTGAAAAGGACACGCATACGATACCATTTTACGTGTCCCCTGTCCAGATTGACGGCGGCGAAAAAATGCGATAGGATGGTGTTTTTCCCGTTCACTTTACCCTGAAACACACATGCGAACATCTTCTCTGGTCATTCGAAGTTCCATCATCGCCGCTTTGGGCGGGTTGCTTTTCGGTTTTGATACGGCGGTCATTTCCGGCACGACCGAGGCACTAACCGACAAATTTCAACTTTCCCAATGGTGGTTGGGATTCACCGTGGCCATCGCCCTGTTCGGGACGATTTTTGGGGCCGCTCTGGTCAAGTTTCCGACCGATTCTCTGGGACGCAAACCGACCTTGATCTGGATTGCCGCACTTTACTTCATTTCGGCCATCGGAACCGCACTCCCCTGGGACTGGTACTCATTCCTGTTTTTCCGCTTTCTCGGCGGTCTTGCCATCGGTGCATCGTCGGTCGTTTCACCGCTTTACACGACGGAAATCGCCCCAGCCAAGTCGCGGGGAATTCTCGTGGCGATCACGCAGTTTAACATCGTTTTCGGTATCCTACTCGCGTTTTTCTCCAACTATATCATTGCCGGCCTCGATATTCCCGGTCTTCTCCTGACTCCGGAATACGCTTGGCGGTGGATGTTCGGCGTTGCGGCGGTCCCCTCGGCGGCGTTCTTTCTCCTGCTGTTCCTCAACCCGGAAAGTCCCCGTTGGCTCATGACCAAAGGGAGTGAAGAATTGGCCAGGTCCATCCTTTCCCGGCTTGGAAACGACACCGGAAGCGTCGATGAAGAACTGAAAATCATCCGCGACTCGATTCAACAGGAAGTCCAAGGCGGGAGAGAAACCATGCTCACGATGCTTTGGCGGTTCCGTTTTCCGTTGGGGTTGGCGGTGGTGATGGCATTCTTCAATCAGCTTTCCGGGATCAACGCCGTGCTTTATTACGCTCCGAAGGTTTTTAAGCTGGCCGGAGCAAGTGAAGGTACGGCCATGTTTTTTCCCGTCATTATCGGATTCATCAATATCTTCGTGACAATGGCCGCAATGGCCGCGATTGACCGTTTCGGACGCCGCAAGTTGATGATTGTCGGTTCGCTCGGTTACATTACCAGTCTCGCCGTTGTCGCCGCCGCGTTCACGATTTACGGGCCGGAATTCAACCTTTCGATTAAGGCGATTGCCGTCAATGACACCATGAACGCCCTGAAAAAAGCGGAAGAAAATATCGCCAAGGCCCAGGAAGAGGAAAAAGCGTTTTGGCAAAAAAAGTTTAACGACATCGACGAATCCCTTCAAAAAGCGAAAACCGAAAAAAGCGAGTCGATCAGCCGGTACAAGGAAAAATACGGCAAAGAACTTGGTGACGACGGGAATTTCGTGCCCAAGGCCGGGCTTTTGATCGTTTTGGTCGGTCTGATCTGTTTCGTCGCTTCCCACGCTTTCGGGCAGGGGGCCTGTATCTGGGTCTTCATCAGTGAAATCTTTCCGAACAAGGTCAGGGCTTTGGGTCAGGGTCTCGCTTCGCTGACGCTTTGGGTGTTCTGTGCGTTGGTGTCACAGCTGTTCCCGCCGATGCTGGAAATGTTCGGCCCGGCCAACGTGTTTTTCTTCTTTTCCGGAATGATGGTGCTGCAACTGATTTGGGTGCTTGCCCTGATGCCGGAAACAAAACAGGTTTCACTCGAAGAGATGCAAAAACTCTTCGGAATCAAGGATTAGACCTGTTCAGTAATGCGACAAGCCCTTCACCATGTCAATTGGGGAGTGAGGTTAAAATATATCAGCAGGTGCTTCCTTGGAAGCACCTGCCCAGCAAAACCACCCCAAACGGACGGACTTCTTACGAATTGCCCTACTCGTAATTACTCCGTAAAAAGGGTAAATTCCAGTCCGTTTGGAAAAATCGGAGGGCTTTTTCCTGACTTAATAGGAGTAGGCTAACCTTTTTGCCTCTCTTGGGCTTGATACATCCACTGCAGTAAAAATGTTTCTCACCGTCGCTCTTGAGAATGATGGTATACGATAAATCGTAGCCGTTCACGGCCTAATCGCGTTAAATCGATGAAATTGGTCTTGTTTCGAAGTGGCAAAAGGAGTACACTGTGACACATGGATGTCAAAGACCAACGGATTGCCGAACTCGAAACGCTACTTCAAGCGGCATTGAA
>CAZNVM010000438.1:0-20630 GCA_964576215.1 uncultured Planctomycetaceae bacterium | reverse complement strand
TACATTAAATTCCGCATCCCAATCCAAAAATTCGCCCTCCCAAAACCAATACTCCGTAACACCTCGTTCCCCATTCGCATCTTTTGCGCTCCGAAAATGTGCTCCACCCGACAACGAACACTCGACTTCACCCGGTTCATCCTCTTTTGCTCTTCCGTAATGGTCATCGTTCAGCTCGTTCATTGCGGGACAGTGAAATATCGGCGTCAGTTTCTTCCTGACAGCGAGAGGTAACTTTCGTAACGCCGCATGTCGATTCTTCCGTCGGCTGCCGCGTTTTTGACGGCGCAGTCTGACTCGAACGAATGAGTGCAATCGGGAAAGCGGCATTGATTTTCGTACGGAACAAGTTCCGGATAGAACGCAAGCACCTCTTCCGGGATAATATCCCAAAGGGCAAATTCGCGTATGCCCGGCGTATCGATCACGTATCCACCGAACGACAGTTTCAGCAGTTCCGCCGTCGTTGTCGTGTGTTTTCCCTTTTGGTTTTCCAGCGAGATTTCACCGATGCGAAGATTGAGGGCGGGGTCCAAAACATTTAAAAGCGACGATTTGCCGACGCCGCTTTGACCGCAAACGACGCTTTCCCGGTCTTGTACGACCCGGCGCAATCGTCCAATCCCGAACCCGGTCGTCGCGGAAAGTGGTATCACTTTGTACCCGATCTGCGAGTAAACGCCGATGATCGGTTGCAGCGTTGCGGGATCAACCAGATCGATTTTATTGATACAGATAATCGGTTTGATCCCGGACCGCTCCGCTGAAACGAGAAACCGGTCGATCAAATTCGGTTTCAAAACCGGTTCCGCCGCGCTGGTGATAATCAGAATTTGATCGACGTTCGTAACGATCAACTGTTTGCGATTCTTGCTCCGCCGGGAAATCGCTCCGGTTCGCGGCTCAATGCGTTCAATCGCCCCCTCAAGCCGCTTGTGATGCGGCACCGGACGGAAAAGCACATGGTCTCCCGTAACGACGACGTGTCGTTGGTCGGTCGTCATCGTCCGGAGCACTCGCCGGGTGGTGCATTGGTAAATATCGCCCTGTTCGTTTTCGACGAAACTGACCAGTCCGTGAACGCGAAGCACCCGGCCTTTTTGACACGTTGTGGTATCACAAGCGGGCAAGGCGGCAAAACCGAGGTCCTCCGTCTGTGACGGTTCGACTTCCGCCGCAATCACGGTCCGACGGCGCACCAGTTCCCCTTTACCGCTGATGCGTTCTTCGAGAACGGGGGCTTCCTGCTCGAAACCGTGATCCTTGTACTGTTGCGTCCAATCCTTGACTCGCGTCCGCTCCAGACGGTTTTTGCGAAATTCGACCCGGACTTTTTGATTCTTTGGGGACATTGACAATTTACTCCTGTAACCCTATTTTGTACCTTGTTTTTTCGGTAAAGCAACCTCTTGGAAAATAAGAAACCGTTTACACTTTGAATAACGATGTCAAAAGCACTTGTCACCGGGGCAAGCGGGTTCATTGGACGGCATGTCGTTCCGCATTTGATCGAAAAAGGGTACGATATTCGTTGCCTCGTTCGGCCCGCGTCCGACCGGAGCTTTTTGGGACAGTTTCCCGCTGAATTTGTCGAGGGGGACGTTACGGATTTCGAATCGCTTTGCAAGGCGGTCGATTCGGTCGAGTTCGTGTTTCACCTCGCCGGAGTCGCTCAAGTCGTTTCCAATTGCCGGTTCTTCAAACTCCACACGCAAGGAACGGTCAACGTCGCCCAAGCATGTTTGCGAAGGTCGAATCCGCCGCGTTTGATTCACGTTTCCTCGCTTGCCGCAATGGGACCGGCACGGGACAAAAAACCGACTCTGGAAACCGCTTTTGCCCGACCGGTTTCGCCTTACGGACGTTCCAAACACCTTGCCGAAAAGGAACTGGGGAACCGGGCCGACCAACTTCCGTGCTCCATCGTTCGTCCGCCGTATGTGATCGGCGAAGGGGACCACGCCAGCATTCCGCTGTTTCGGATGATTTACAAACAGCATATTCACCTGATTCCCGGCTTTTTCAACAACCTTTATTCGTTCGTTCATGCGGAAGACCTGGCACACTTGCTTGCGTTGGTCGCCGAAAAGGGGGAATTGCTCACGAAAAACAGCTTGCCGGGTTCGCCGCGAGACGACTCGCCTCAACGCGGCTTGGGAATTTACAATGCGTCGTGCGGCGAATTGATCAAGTTCGGCGATTTCGGACGAATGATCGCTCAAGCGTACGGGATCGAAAAAATCCGGATCATTCACGTTCCGCCGTTGGCTTGTGTCGGTGTCGGTTTGTTCTACGAGGCGGTCAAAAAACTCACCGGCAAAACCGTGCCGTTCGATTGGAACAAGATTCGGGAAGCTCTTCGCGGCCCCTGGATTTGCGACGACACAAAAACGCGAACCCAGCTCGGTTTCGTTCCGCAACCGTTCGACAAGCGCATCGAACAAACGGTACGGTGGTATCGGTTTTGAGGGCATCGGGCATCGGGCATCGGGCATCGGAAATCCTTCTTCTATGCCCGATGCCCGATGCCCGATGCCCTACCCCGACTCTTATCTTTGGAAAAAACACAAAGATCAGGTAATTTTTATCGTTTGTGCTTTACAGATAAGCTATTATACGATAACTTAGAGGCATTGGAGGGTGCGTCTGCGGTCTCCGGTCTTTTCTGTTGCTTTGGACAGGTGGGAACCTGTCGCTTTTTCAATGGATTGCGCTCGTTTACGCTTCCTGTTTTAGTTCTATCGATTATGATGCGTTCGATCACACATTCCACACCGTATTGGGCTGCCCTCTTTTTGGCCCTGTGCCTTCCCGTTTGGGGACAAGAGGAACAATCCGGCCAATCGGGAGAACCGCAAGAAACGATTTCTTCCGAACAAACGGCCCAAGCAAAAGATTACGGACAACTTCTCAATCCGAGCGTTGCGGACCGGATCGGATTGACCGATGCTCAAAGGGACGAAGTCCATCGTCTTATGGTGCAGCGTTCACAAGCACACGCTGCCACCAATGTCGACGACATTGAAGCCCAGAAAAAAATCAATGCCGAAAGCAATGAAAAGCTCAAAGCGGTTTTGACGCCGGTGCAGCAACAGATGTGGCCCAAGGTTTTTGAGCCGGTCGGTTTGCGGGCGAATTTTAAAGATCAACCGTGGGAGCAGGTTTTGCGTTACTTCGCCGATAAGGTCGGCAAAGGTTTGACGATGGAAGCCCCGCCGCCGGGAACGCTTACCTACAGCAGCCCCGGCGAAATCACGCCTTTGGAACTGCTCGACAAACTCAATCAGCGGTTGCTGTATCGCGGGTATACGTTGCTCAACAACGACCACAACCTGATTCTTCTCAATTTGAAGAAGGATCCTTTGAATCCGCAATACCTGCCGAAAGTCGATAAGACGACAATCGACAGGCACGGCGACTTCGAGTTTGTCGCTTATACGCTGCCTCTGGAACGCCGGGACATCGCTGACGTTAAGCAAAAGATAGGCCCGTTTCGGGGGGAATACCACCGGATCATCGACCTGCCGGGCAACGCGCTCTTGATTATCGATACGGTTTCCAACATCAAGTTGCAGGAAAGCGTCGCACTCGCGGTCCATAATCCGCCCGTACCTCCTCCGCCACCCCCGCCCCCTCCACCGGCACCGCCTAATATGTGGAAGGAATATGAACTTGCGAAAAGCGATATTGGGCAAGTTGAGGAAATTTTGAAAAATTTCATGGGAATCAGTGGTGTCAAAGAAGGGAACAAACTCTACTATTTCGTTACGGAAGCGCAACACGCACAGATTCGATCCATGATCGACATGTTCGAAAAAGGGCGGGAAGGACAACAGAAGCCGATACTCCGAACGTATTCGATGGAAGGGCTGATCGACACGACGCCGCAGTCGATTATCATGCGGACGTGGATGCAGGCACACGGATTCAACGTGAATACGACGGAAAATTTCGGCACGGCGGTCATCAAACTCATTGAGAAAATCGCTCCCAACGCCAGTGTTGCGGAGAACCAGGTCTCCAACAAGTTGTCCGTGTTCGCAACCGAGGAAGACCATACGAAAGTCAAAGAGCTGTTCGAGCAGCTTCAAAGCAGTGAAGCACTGCCGGAGTTCA
This sequence comes from uncultured Planctomycetaceae bacterium, assembly GCA_964576215.1. Taxonomy (GTDB): domain Bacteria; phylum Planctomycetota; class Planctomycetia; order Pirellulales; family Thermoguttaceae; genus JAVBSX01. The sequence goes on along the minus strand of CAZNVM010000438.1, from coordinate 16,514 downwards.
CGCCGATCCTCAAAATCTATTCGCTCGGCAATCCGCAAAGATCAGGCACCCCGTTGGCGCGAAACCGGGAACCAGGCGTGAGCCGAATGGGGGATGAGATCGAGGCAATCCTGAAAAAGATCGCGCCGGGTATCCAGTATTACGCTTATGAACCGCGTCGGGGACAAGCGTTTATCGTTGCTTTGCAAAAGGAACACGAGATTATCGAACAAACGCTTGCGGAATTCGAGGCCCAGGTGGTTCAGGACGACGACCGGGTTTTACGCATGTATCCGGTTACGCCAGTACAACTCCAGCGGTTCAAGTTGGTGTTTGAACAGGTGCGTCGTGAACCGGAAATGCGGGACGTTGCCGAACTGAGCGATGGACGCGCAAACCAATTGACGATCTGGGCAACGCCGGGGCAGCAGGAGAAGGTCCAGGGGATTCTGAGACAAATTGCCAATCAGGGAAGCGTCACGGAGGAGTCCGGCGAAGGAACGCTGGAGGCCGGATTCGGACCGATGGAACTTGCTGTGATACCACTGCGCAATGCGAACGTCTATTACGTTCGGGCAGTGCTTATCAACATCATTCCCGGTGCGGAAATCACGTATGATTATCCGTCGAACCTGCTTTACGTTTACGGAACGACGCAAACGGTTGCGCTGGTTCGCAAGGCCGTCGAAGGAATGGAAACCGAACAGGAAAACACGGTCCGCTTCTTCCCGCTCTCGCAGGAAATTCCGCAAGAAGTCCAGCAAACGTTCCAAACCGTCGCCCCGAAAGCGAAGACCGTGTTCGACAGAAAGAACATGCGGCTCATGGTTTACGGGCCGAAAAAAGACGTTATGGAAATCGAGAAGGTTCTCGACGCTCACGATGCGACGGGCCCGATTTTCCCGGACGCGTTCCGGGTGCTCACCGTCGTCCGCGATTTGCCGAACGAGCTTTTGGATTTCGTCCGAAAAACGTTTCCGAAAGCGAACATCAATTTCAACCGTAACGAGCGGCAGGTTTTGATTAGCGCACCGGAAAACGAACAACTTCCGATTGCGAAGCTGATTCTCGAAATGGAAGAGTCGCTTCCGCCGGAAGAAACGACGCAGTATTATCCGACCGACAAAGCGATTCCGGACCATTTGATCACGCTGATTCGGGAATCGACGAAATCGCTCGGCAACATCAGCGAAATCAAGCGGGACGACAAAAATCCGAAACTGCTCGTTGTTCGAACCCGTCCGAATCTTCATGCGGAAGTCAAACGGCTGCTCGACAACCGCGACGAGCTTCTGCCGGAAATCGAAACGAACCGGTTCCACAGTTTTCCGATTACGGAAAGCATCCGTCGTCGGTTTGACGCCGTTCGGGACGAATTCATTAAGCAAAACGGCGATTTTCGCACGTTAAACGAGGACCGCAAGGACATCCTTTCCGTTTGGGCGACACCGACGCAGATTCATTTGCTCGACGAGTTGATTTCGGAACTCGGCAAGGAACGGGCACCGGAAATGGTCGAAAAGCAGATTTTCCACTCGCTCAAGTACGTCGAACTTGCGTTCGTCCGTCAGATGCTTGAAGAGATTTATCCGGGCACGAAGATCAACGAGGACGCCGCGAACAACCGGATCGTCGTTCGTGTTCGCCCGGAATTTTACGAAGGAGCGAAGGAGTTGCTCAAGCAGCTTGATTCCCGGGACGAAGATTCGCAGCGGCGTTATCCGAAAACGTACGAAATTGACGGGCTTTATACGGTTGACGCCCGCGGCAATTATTATTCGCCGTATACGCTGATGAGCGAGGTCCAAAAGACCGTGCCGCAAGCGAAGGTTCGTTACGATTATTACACCGGTCAAATCGTCGTTTGGGGAAACGACGAAGAACACCAAATCGTCGGCGAAATGTTTTCGGAAGTTCAAAAGGACGGCGACAAAACGAAGCGGTTTGAAAAATTCCCGCTCCGCCGCGCCGCGCCGTCCACGATTCTCAGCATGATTGCCCGGCTTTACCCGACCGTCCGTACGCAATACGATTACACCACGCTGTCGATCATCGTCGAAGGGGGACGGTATCAGATTGAATCGATTGAAAAGTTGATCGAAAAGCTCGATCCGGCGGAACCGGGACCGACCGATCCGGTCGTCCAGTTCTACAAGTTAAGCTCCAAGCCGGACGACACGCTTGTTTCGACATTGCGTCAGATCGTTCCGACCGCGCAAATCGTCCCGGACCGTGACGCCAAACAGTTGATGATTATCGCCAAGCCGCATGAGCACGCGATTCTTGCACGAAATATCGAGTCGATTCTCGAAACGTTTACGCAACCGGAAGAGCCGATGCTGTTCATTTACCCGGTGAGCGGCAACCAGCGGGCGCAACTGGAAGCGTTCCAGAAAACGGCGGGGGAAGAACTCAAGGAGATGAAAATCATGCCGGAGTCGCGGCCGGACCAGTTGATCATCCTGGCCAGGCCGGTCGAGCATGATTTGATTTCGTCCGTGCTCCAAATGTTCCAAACGGCTCAGGAAGGGGTGTTCGAGTTGAAGATGCGCCCTTTTACGCTGGTCTTCCTTGATCCGCAACTTGCCCAGGACGTGCTCAAACAGGACCATCCCGAAGCGAAGATCATGTTCGACGCGAATGGAAACCGGCTTCTCGTTTGGGGGACGGAGCAGACGCTCACGAAAGTCGCCGACACGCTCAAGAAAATCGACACGAGTATCATGGACGAAACGCAACCGCGATTCGACAGCTATACGATTGACGGAATTCGTTTCGATAATTTCATTTATCGTTACAATGCGTTTTATCAATTGCGTTTACAATTGTTGCAGATTGCCCCGAACGCCAAGTTTTTTCCCGGTACGAATTATTACCGGATGATCGCCTGGGGGACGCCGGAGGAATTGTCGCGGATTCAATTGGCACTGGAAAAAATCGGATACTCCAACAACCCGGAAGAGCAGCCGACCGTCGAGGTTTTCGACCTGAAAGCGACGGATTCGACAATTGTTGACACCATTTTGGTCCCGATGGTTCCGGACGCCGTAATCCGGTTCGACGAAACGACCGGAAAGATCGTCGTCTTTGCCCGACCGAGGGAAATGAGCACCGTCAAAGCGACGATGGCGCACCTGGAACGTTCCAACGTCGATAATCGCCTTCCCATAACTTATGACATCACGGAGACGAAAGCGGAAATCGTTTTGGAAACGATCAAGAACGTTTATCCGAGTCTCAAGATCACGAAAGACCCGGCAAACAACCGGCTGATGGTCTGGGCGACGCCGGAAGAACATGTCCGGGTCGGCGAAGTCGTCGAGCAGGCGAACAAGGAACCGCTCGGCGACGGTGCGGAAAGATTCGTCGCTTACACAATTACGAGAATGGATTACAAGACGGTCATCGAAATGATCCGGGGGATGTTCGAGGAGGAAGCCCAAACTTACGGCGATACGACCAGCGATCGAATCATCATCAAAGCGAGCGGTCGTATTCACAAGCAGATCAAGGAGCTTCTGGAAAGCGTCCAGACGAGAGACGACAAATACCGCACGAAAATTCAGATTTACCCGCTCGGCAAAGCGGATTTTGTCTTGGTCGAAGTCTTGATGCAATCGCTCTTTCCTATGGGGAGATCGCTCACGCCTCGTGAAATCAGAAATCAGACGATGGGTTCCTCGCAGTCTTTTTCGTATTGGGATTACTGGGAGATGCAGTCCGGCAGGTCCGCCACCGACCTGTACGCAAGTTTTTACGCCAACCAGGAGGCTCTGGGGGCTTCGGCAAAGGAAGGACGCCCCTTTTACCGGGTTGACCCCAAAACGCAGGTCGTCATCATCGTTGCGACCGAAGAGGACCAAAAACGGGTCGAAGAGGCGATCAAAACGCTTGTTACGCTTTCCGAGGGGGCGGAAAAAGTGATTGCGAGAGTTTTCAAGGTGGAGACGGACTATTGGTATTTGCGAGGACATTTTCAACGGCTTGCCCCTTCCACGATTATCGCATCGGTGGAGGATATGAACTGGCACGATTTTGTCGCAATCGGGTTGGAATCGGAATTGGAAAAAATCGCACAATTCGTCGATGAATTCAACGAGACCGCCCGGGGCGCGGGTGCCAAAGAAACGTTTGTAATTACGATTCCGCCCGGTTCGCGGTACAGCCGGGAGCGAATCATGAAAATGATGATGTTCGTGTTGGATGAAGATATTGACCCCTGGTCCAAAAGGCAGGGGATAACGTCTCCTGCTCCGGTGGAAGGAGCGGAACCGAACCAGATCGTGTTCATGACCAAGAAAAGCAAGTACGAAAAGATCAAAAAAATGGTCGAGGAAATCTGTACGCCGTCTCCCGACGGAGAGCAAACGGTCTATAAGCTGTACCCTGTCAATCATGTCAGCGTGGAGGATGCCCAGCGTTGGTTACTGGATATCTGTCCGAATATTACGTTTGAAACCGACACCGCCCGCCGGACCGATTTTTACACCGGTCAACCGCTCCCGGCACGGACGCTGCTCATCCTTGCGGCACCGATTGAGCATATTGAAATTGAAAAGGCTCTCTCCATCATCGACCAGGAACATCCGGCGGAGTTTGCCCGATATCCGAAAGTCTACACCTTTCAGGAATCGAGTTCTTATACCTATTTTTGGATGGTTCGCCAAATTTTTCCGAACGTCCGGTTTCTCCAAAGCAACACGCACGACTTCATCGCTTATGCCAACGCCTCCGAACATGAGCGGCTGAAAAAATTCGTCGATGAGGCCAACGGGCAAGGGCCGTCCGGCAGCGTTCGGCAATTTAACGTACTGAAAATTCCCGAAGGAACGCGGCATCCCCGGCAAACGTTCATCAGCTTGATCGCTGCCTATTTTCCCTCGCTTTACCCCTCCCCCAGTTATGAACCCAACCAGATCGTGGTGTACGGACACGAATTCGAACGGGAAAAAGCACAGCAATTGATCGACAGAGCGTGCGAACCGGCTACGGACGGCTCGCAGTCGAAGCCCCAATTCTATTCCGTCAAAAACATCCCGGTTGCCACCGCAATTTATTGGATTAACACCATTTATCCCAATGTCGAATGTCAGGCCGATGGACGCCCTGATCCGGTTCACGGCGTCAATTTCATCGCAACGGCAACGCCGCTGGAACACTTGATGATCGAGAAATTGTTGGGGGAAGTGGACAAGGACATTCCGGCGGAACTGAAACCGGTTCCGCGATACTATCCGCTCGAAAACATCACGCCGGGAATGTATTGGAACGTTTACTACGCACTTTACAATGCGTTTATGTACGAATTGGCGATGTATCCTGCGGCGGACCCGGCGAAGTCCGTGATTATGATCGTCGCACGGGAAGAGGTGCATCAAAAGATTGAAGCATTCCTGAAAAAACACCTGGAAGAGGAAGATTCCCGCAAGCCGGCAATGCAAACGTATCAACTGACGAAAACGAAAACATACTACGCTCAAATCCTCCCGATTCTCGTGCAGACCGTGTCGCCGACGTGTACGATTACTCCCGGTTCCTCGCCGGACGTGATTCATGTGTACGGTTCGCCGAAAGACCAGAAAGCGGTCGCCGAAACGATCCAAAAACTCGAAGTGGCCGCAATGCAACGCTCGGAACTCGACAAGGAGGGATTCGTTTCCGGCTTCAAAATTTACCGGATCGACTCGCAAACCGCCTATCAGGCTTATTATGCGATCCAGTTGCGGTTCCCTACGGCTTATGTTTATCCAACTTCGGCGGAGCAGATTATCGCCTGGGCGTCTCCGGCAGACCATGAGCAAATCGAAAAAATGATCGGATCGATCAGCGAAGCGTATCCGCAACCGGAGATGAGAACGTACTTCTTCCAGTACATCCCGATTGGAGATGCGTATCCATTATTGTCCCGGATTTTTCCAGCGACGCAAGTTACACTCGTTCCCCGACCCGGCACGGGCGACTTGATCGTCTACGCTTCGGAAGAGTACCAGGAGAAAGTCGCCAAATGTATCGAACATCTCGACAAGGAACGCCCGGCGGAAATGAAGCAGTACGCCGTCGCTTACGACTTGAGCGAGTTCTCCCCGCTGGCATGGTCGAATATTCGTGCAAATTTTAAGCTGGCGGTTCCGTCCTGTACGATTTTGCCGACGACGACCGTGTCGCAGTTCGTTGTGTTCTGCCGGGAATCGGAACACAAGGAGATTGCCCAGATTATTGAAACGATGATGCAGACGAATCCGCAGTCGCAGTTGCGGATGCAATCGTACACGATCAAAACGGCGACCGCACAGCAGGCGTACTCGCTTTTGGCCTCCATGTTTCCGCCGCCGAACGTGCAGTACGGTTACGGTACGGATAAACATCACCTTCTCATCCGGGCCAGCGAATCGGACCATGTGAAAATCCAAAACGCCGTTGACGAGATGAACAAAATCGATCCGAACCGCGTAACGCAAAAAGTGTACCGGTTTCAACGCGCCCTTCTCAGCACGGCGTACCAGATGATTAAGGCGAATTATCCGGCGGCTGACGTCGTGATGGACTCGTATGGCGACATGCTCCTGGTCGGCGCAACACCGGACGAACATAATGAAATCGAGGAGCTTGCCCGGGAAATCGACGCCGAAGACCCCGACACGCAAACGACGTTAAAAATTCACAAGACCGGAAGCGTCGATGCCTACACGCTTTACAGATCGCTCTCGATTTTGTATGCGACAAACCCGCGATTTCGAATCTATCCTGACGTGAACAGTAAAACGCTCACCGCGATTGCGACACCGCAACAGCATCAATTCATTGCCGGTTTGATCGAACAAATCCAGAGAGGCGGGTTGGCTGATCCGACGTTGACGCTCAAAGTGATTCCATTGCAGCAGCGCAGCAGGTACGAAATCGAACCAATGCTTCGCAAACTCTTCAGCGACAAAGGAATCGATATCGACCTGATCTGGGATTACTGGTCGGACAGCGTCGTCATTTACGCCCGGCCGGAGGAAATCGCCCTGGCGGAGCAGTTCGTCGAAGCGACGAAACGTCCTGAACAAATCGTCGAGTGGTTCGAATTGCTCAAAACGGAACCGGAAACGATCACCGCCGCCTTGTACCAGCTTTTCTCGAACGTGAACTACACCAACAGGCCGAGTGTGATACCGGACTACAACACGAATGTGATTTTCGTTCGCGGAACACAGGAACAGGTTGACCGGATTCGGAATATGCTGATCGAGATGGGGGAAACTCAACTGCTGAGAAAACGAACCCCGTTCGCTCCGCCGCAGATTCCCGAAGACACCACCGGCGGCTTCAATCCGGCACCAGCGGAAAACGCCGGTGTCCTTAGCCGGGAATCGGGAATCATACGGACCCTCCGGCTCGACGGTTCCTTGACGCCGGAACTCGAAAGAAGACTCACGGACGAACTCCGGAAAAAAGGGATTGATCTCAAGATCAAGCGTCCGGTGGAGGAACAAAAATCGAACGAAAATTCCTCCGAAAGCGAACCTGATCCCGGAGCGTCAGGCATTTTGCCGGAACGGGAGATGCCGGTTGCGTTTTTCCAGATTCCGCCGAAAGAGGAGACGGAGGAAAAGGAAACGCCGGTCGAATCGCAAGCCTCGGCGTATCTGGTCGTCAACAGGGATGGTACGATTACGCTCATGGCAAGCGACCCGCAAAAACTCAACGAGGTCGAAGACAACCTAAAACTGTTGACGACACGGGTATTTGCAACCGGTAAGGATTGGACGATTTTCATGGTCCGTGAAGTCAGTGCCCAAGTGGTCCTTTACCGCTTGCAGTTCATGCTTCAACACCGCTTGAAAAGTGCCAGTACCACTACCAGCACCACGCCAGGCTACGGCTACGGTAGCGGCAGCGGGTACGGAGCACCACGAACCGGAACGCTTACGTTGAGCCTGGTTCCAACGATGAACGCAATCAAGGCACAGGGAACGAAATTGGATCGGGAAGAAGTCGAAAGACTGCTGGAGGAGCTGGACAAGTCGCAGTTGGCCGTCGAGGGCTTGCCGAAAAAGCCGGAGAACGTTTATATCAAAAATATTCAAGCGTCGGAGGTGATGCAACAGATGTTGGCCGTTTACGGTGCGCAAATGAGAAGAACACCTCTTCCCAGCGGTGAATATCCGCGAATCCAGTTGAACAGCACGAACAATTCGATTGACATTTTCGCACCGGAGCCGTTGTGTACACAATTGAAGGAATACGCCAAAGAACTGGACGAAGACGCCCCGACGAAACAGGTGGAAAAAATCCACGTCATTCGTCCGGAAAAAACCAATTCCGCAACGATTCAGGCGGCCATCCAGAGGTTACAGCAGTCTTCCATGCAGCGGTATCGGCTTTCCAACCCGGCTTACCCAGTCTATCCGCCGTATCCTCCGACAATGTACCCGACGAGAAGATATTGACGACGTGATTCGCCAACTTTGTTAGCGGCCTGCACTCCCGATGGACGGGGGTTATACCGTAAACGGGGGCAAGTTGCCGCTTTTTCCCAGAAAAATTTTGGTAATTTCAGGAAAAAAGCGGATTTTTTCACTTTTCCCTCTAAATACTCGTTGACAAAAATAACGATTCGTTGTACCATCGTTCAGGTCCTGCGGGGCGGACTGTCGGGGTTGCGATGAGATCGCAAACAGTGTCGTTCCGGAGTGCTTCGAATTTTTTCGATTCGTATTGTTTTTTCAACAACTTCAACAGAAAGGCTTTTCAATGAGAAAGACAAGCAGTAAGGGTTTTACCCTCGTCGAACTTTTGGTCGTTATTGCGATCATCGGTATTTTAATTGCGCTTCTGCTTCCCGCCGTTCAAGCGGCCCGTGAAGCGGCTCGTCGCATGCAGTGTGTCAATAACCTGAAACAACTCGGGCTTGCGATACACAACCACCATAATGTGCACTTTAAGTTGCCGGTCAACAGCGTCATACAGAAAATCGGATCTTATTACCATCGGTACGATACGGTACAAAGCCAGTATGGACGTTTGGGGATGGTTACGTCACTGCTCCCCTACATGGACCAGCAAAATTTGTGGGAAGCCTGTATGACGTCGCGATCCTCGAATGCTGGTGACGTCAATCCGGACTCGGGCCTCGCCCCATTAAGTACGGCAACGGGCAACTTCTACACGGCACCCGCTCCGTATGCAAACTATAACGACGATTCCCGCGATCAGCCGTGGCACAAGCAGATTCCCGGACTTGCATGCCCCTCGGATGGTTGGGCGAAGCCCGGTATGGGAAATTCCATTTGGACGAATACCGACAACCGCAATGGCCGTAACAGTTACATGGCCAGCTCCGGGGACTGGCCCGATGCGGATTGGTACTATGTCAGAAACGGTACTGAAGCGACCCAGATGACCAATCTCAGCAATTTCGTCAAAAATCAGCGAGGACCGTTCTTCGGATTGGTATTCAAGTCGATGGGAAGAGACCTTTCGCCGTGGACATTTAGTGAGCAAGCGAGGGAGTTTGGAGCAATTTCCGATGGTACGAGCAACACAATTGCTATGGCCGAAAAATGCGTCGGTAACATTGCAGGTACGCCGCTGGCCGGTACTCAGGCGGCTTATACCGCTAATGGTCCTACCCCCGGGTGGACAGCGGCAAGTCCCAGAGATGGTTTGCTTGTCAAGCGGGCCGTTGCAATTAGTCAAACCACCGCTGTTGCGGGTCAGACGGTAAGCCCAACAACTGCCGGTGTCCCCTCGAGATGCTTTGGAACTTTCGTTGCCGGTTCGCCCGGTGGAACGAAGTACTCCGTGGCGGCCCAAGGCGAAGTTGCTGGAGTTCGGTGGAACTGTGGTCTCCCCGCCTACGGTCAGTTTTCGACGATTCTCCCGCCCAACTCGCCGTCCTGCTCCGTTGACGGCGGCCAGGCTCGGTTGCTTAGCTCCGCTTCCAGTAACCACACCGGCGGTGTGAACGCACTGAAGCTTGATGGGTCGGTAAACTTCATTGCCGATAATATCAACGTCAATAGCAATGAGTCAGGAGCTGGATTGACCACGACCTCGACCGGTCTTGATCGCTTTGCCGTTGCTACAGGTGTATCTCCTTACGGTGTTTGGGGAGCGATGGGTTCTATCAACGGTGGTGAAACCAGGGTCATTCCGTAGTCAAATCAAAGCCCGAAGTGTAAGCGACGGGTGGATCACCTGTTGTGCCTTTGGCCGTTGCCTGGGCACAACATCCGACACAAAGTTATCTGCCCTTTTGGGTAAAGAGATTCATGTCAGTCACTGGAGCCGGATGTGTTTACGTCCGGCTCTTTTCAAATTCAATCGAAAGGAACAACTATGCAAAACATGCGAATCAGGATATTTCTCGCTTTGGCACTCGTGTCATGCGTTTTTTCCGGTTGCCCAGGGCCGAAGCGACCCGAGGGGATGCCTCCACTTTTCTCATGCGAAATTACGATTACTCATGAAGGTAGCCCTCTTGAAGGAGCAGATTTGCGGCTCCTGTCGAAAGATGGCATCACCAATTGGATCATCGGTGGAAGAACGAATGCAAGCGGGGTGGCGAAAATTGTGACCCATGCTCAATTTGATGGTGCGCCGGCGGGAACATATAAGGTCCTTGTGGCGAAGGGTGTAATGGCTCCCTCAAAGTTCCCGGAACCGGGTCCCGGCGCATCGGCCGAAGAAGTGTCGGCTCATGTTGACAATTTGAAGTCAGAAATCCGTCCTACGATTCAACACGTCAAGCCGGAATTCGACGATGCGGCACAGACGCCTCATTCCATTACCGTCACCAAGGGGAAAAATAAGGCAACCTTTGACGTCGGTGCGCTGATCAACCAGTAAGTCGAGAAGTATCTTGGGACTTATCCCGCGTTGTGATTCGTGAGCGGCGGGACTTGCCCTGTACGGGATTGCGTGTTGAGTTTACACCGTTCCCGCGCGGAGCAAGTTCCGCCGCTCGCTTGCGCACTTGACGGTTGCACGCTTTCCGTTTGCGACTCGTTGACGAGTTCAATCAAAATGTCAGTTTATTTGTATCTGCTCCACCAACCGCGTATGTTGACGTTTTCGGCGGAAGGATTCACCGGATCAGTGATCGTGACGGGAATGAAGGTCGCCGTGTCTTTCGAACCGGAGACCGGAGACTGTTGCTGACGATGTTGACGAAGCCACCGATGGATGGTGTCGTGAGAACACCCGACTTCCCCGGCGACCTGGGCGATGGTGGAGGACGGCGAAAGAGCGCGAGCGACGGCCTGGCGGCGAATTTTGGCGAAATAGCGAATGGGTGACATAAGAAACGGAAGGCGAAAGGAGCGAAAGCGGCCCGACGCTCGAACCGACAACCCGCCCATTATCCTATGACCACAAATTTACACACATTTTAGCAAAAGAGAGCTTGGGAAAGAAAGAAATTGCCGAACGTCTCGGTCATAAAAGCCTTTCTCAGGCACTCCATGCCGCAGTACGACAACTTACTGCCAAAGGCGTAATCGAAAGAAAAGCCAAACAGCCGTCTCCAAAAGTACCGGTTGGTAACGCCTCGATAAGGGGGCCGGAAACAATTTCCCACCCCCTTTTTTGTCGGAATACCTTGTGATGCCGTAATATCAACAACTGCCGTATTGAACGGATTCCATGATTTTACAACTGTGCCTTATCTTGGCTCTCCTTTGGAAATACTGTTTTCAACACTTCAGTTACTGCTGCTCCGTCCAATGGCCGGTTATTCGCTTTGAAGGATAACTTAGCATAGCCTTTGTACCCGCACCATGTCGGCGACGACGGGCGGCAGGAAAGGAAGTGTCTTTTCAACGATCTCAGAAGAGACCGGCTGGACTTCGTTGTACTCGGGAGCGACGGTGTGCCCCATTTTTAGATTGGGGACCATTGAGAGTCTGTAGTGAACATCCGTACTCACGAGGCCGTAGGTTACACCCCACTGGAACATCTTTTTGATGATCTGTGTCCAGCGATTAATCGTTTTCCGGGCATGACTGGCTTCCACCCATTTATCTCGAATGAAGTCCAGAGCGAGCGGCGTGAATTCATCTACTGGATTTTTGCCGTAGTATTTGACGACCGCTGAGATGGCTTTTCTGTAATGCCAGATTTCGCCGCTCGATCTGTTGTTCTTGGGCGGGTAGTATTTTTCGGCGTGTTCCAGGAACGCGGAGGCGAGCGATAGAATCGTAGTATCGTCCTGCGGCTTTGTCGGTGGCAGCTTTTTACCGTTGGCCAGATACTTGGCGATGAGCTCTTCGTATTGGCTACGGCTGGCCTTGCTGCCATACTTTCCTAAATAAATGAACTTACCATCGATTTTGCAGTAGGCTTGTCCTGTTGGCTTGTGTTTTAGGTAGCCGGGAAGATTCTTTTTGGACATGGAAAATTCCTTTCGTAAGTGGATGGAAATGGCCAAACTTGTGACCTCTTTTTAGAATAACGCGTATACTACGCGTTATTTTTGCCATCCCGGCATACAAAAGTAATTTTGTAATCATTCCTAAGTCCTTACAAAATAAGGACTTGCAAGTGGAGCGAAGGGGAGTCGAACCCCCGACCTTAGCATTGCGAACGCTACGCTCTCCCAATTGAGCTATCGCCCCATGATCGACTCTTCGTCGCACTGGAAAACCACCACGACGAACCCTCATGGTAGCCTGTTAAACAAATTTTTCAAGGAGGACTAAATTGAAGAATTGTCCGCCAGCCTTGTACGCCATGCGTTCTTCGAGGATGCGTAAAAACATTTTGCATTAGGAAGCCCGATTCCAGTATTTTTTCCGTAACTGCTGGGTCATATTCTTAGGATCGGTAACAAGCGGCAGGTCTCCTGCGATTAAAGTACACAATTACACCGTCCAACAGCGTCTTGCAAGTCAAGGGTTTCAAACATGCGGTCGGTTTCGAGGCAAAGTCCGATTTCCAGACCTGGACGAATACGCTTTGCCACTTGAATCAAGTGTCGATACCCTTTCTCTCGCAACTCTTCCGAATACCGCATTCGCCCGTCTTCTGATTTGGCCTGTCGCATGTTTTGGGCTATCACGTTGGAACCGAGTTTACGGTTCATCAATTGATGGGCCGCCTGATACGAACAGATCGCTCCGATGGTCAACCGTTGAATCGGAATTTCTTGCAGAAGTTGAGCCAAAAATTTATCGTACAATTCGATCCACCCGGCGACGGGAATAAGCGGCATTAGCACTGCCCGGACAGGATAACCGGCATCCGTACATTGCCTCATCGCCCGGAGCCGTTCGACAACAGGTGGGGTATTCGGCTCGAATTGTTCTGAAATTTTCGGCGGATGTAGCGTCCATGACAAGATTGTGTGCCCGTTATGGTTAAGATCAAGCAGGTTTTCGACATCGGCGGATTTCGTCAACAAAACCTGTCTTGCCAACGGATGTTCGGCAAAAAACGGTATCAACTGCCGCGAATATCCCGTTAAAGGATCAAGAGCGAGTCCATCCTGCAATTTGCCGTGATAAAATGCGATCGGTCTCCCTATTTTTCGTGCATTTTTATCGATTTCCCCTAATATCTCGTCGATATTTGTAAAAATCTTGACCGATGGTGAAAATTTTACACCTGGAGTACCGGCTAAATAGCAGTATGTACAACCGTAAGGACAAAAACCGTACAGCGAAAAGTGCCAGTAGTTTGGACAGGTGTTTCCCTCTTCGGAGCTTAACCGCACGGCACTCCGATGTTCGCCGATTACAAGTGTTTGCTTTCCGGCAATGTGCTGATCGAACGGTGTCGTTCCATTGATTTGGACTTTCGCATGCGAGGCGTCAGAGTGGTCTTCCACCAAAGTTTCCGGATATAGGGAAAGAATTTGTTCGGTCAAAGATCGTCCGAAACTTGTCCGGTCCCAGCCGCGAACAAGCACGATTCGCGTCGGCTCGAAACCAGCGATTCGCTTGGGTTGGTAGGCATTGTCTATGGATCGAAACAACAGACTGGTCGGCAAGGATTGGGGAAGCTAAAGGTAATAACATCAGTTCGAACTCGACTTTTCTCCATTCTACTTTTTTTTGAAAATACATGCAAGACTAAAATGAGCCTGTGATTTGTAAATCATTCAACCACCCCCTGCCCCCTCCCCTGCCCTGTTTTTCAATTCCGCCCTCCCCTTCTCTTTTACGCGGCGCACCGGCAAAAAGGACAAAACGCGACGTGTTCTCCTGCGTTTTCGTTAAATTTTCACCTCCAAAAACGCCGATAACGGTGAGGACTCCTTTTAGCCGCTATTCCACGAATGATGATGAAAACAGAAGGAAAACCCCGTCCAGCAGTGTTTCGCGCCTTGGGAAAGAGCGATCCACCGAATTGCATCACCTTGCAAGATCGGACCTTCACCCTTGCGCAGGTTTTTAAGCACGATTCTTGGGCGGCAACCGCTTTGTATGAATCCGTGGACGGCAGGAAGGTTATCTGCAAGTTCAACCGCAAACAATCGGTTTTCGGTTTTCCCATGGCTTGGATCGGGCGTTTTCTCGCAAGCCGGGAAGCGTTTTTCTACTCGACGCTGGCCGACTTGCCCTCGATTCCTCACGGATACGGTCCGGTTCAGGTCGAAGAAAAAATTCAGCACAACAGCTTCGCTCACGATTATGTCGAGGGCCGCCCGTTGCAATCGAGGGATCGGCTTCCCGAAGCGTTTTACCAGGAACTGGAAGAGCAGTTGAAGCAAATGCACGAGCGGGGAATCGCTTACATGGATTTGCACAAGCGGGAAAACATTATCGTCGGCGACGACGGACGCGGTTATTTCGTCGATTTTCAGGTGAGTTTTCAGGGTGGTTTTTGTGGCCCCCCTGCCCTGCCCCGTTGGTTTTCACCGACTTGGTATTTGTTCCGGCTTTTCAAGAAAGCGGACGAGTACCATTTGCTCAAGCACCGGTTGGCGAACTGCCCTTCCCCTGAAAACGCCGCTTACTTGGAAAAAGCGAGACCTTTCTGGATTCGCGTTCACCGTTTCTTTGCGGTACCGCTTCGCACCCTTCGTCGCCGCTTGCTGGTCCTCCTGGGGATCCGAACCGGCCAGGGAAGCGTCCAAACCGAAGCGTTCACCGAGTACGGTTTGCGCTAAGAGACACCCCCTCAGTCTGCTTGTTCGTTCAACTGTACAAAATAAGAATGCAAAAAGAAATACGTCAACTTGTTCGTCAGTTGTTTTTCAAGCAAACCCGTCGCGGTAAAGTTCCGAAAGGATGGATCGGCCTTCTTTTGTTGACCGTTTTCGGGATCATTTTGGTCTTGTCGACCCCTAAGGAACGCTCTTTGCCGTCGTCGGATCACAAATGGGGCGAAGTCCGCGTCGAACGATGCGTTGACGGCGACACGATCATCGTCGAAGGAAAAATCCGTGTCCGACTCATCGGGGCAAACACTCCGGAAACGGTCAAACCGAATTGGCCTGTCGAACCGTTTGGCCCAGAGGCGTCCGAATTTACGAAAACCGCGATTGAAAACGCCGGAAATCAGGTACGGCTTGAATCGGACGGAGACCAAACGGACCGGTACAAGCGACAGCTCGCAATGGTTTACGTCGACGGCGTGCTTCTCAACGAAGAGTTGATACGACAAGGTTTGGCCGTTGCGGAAACGCAATACCGGTACTCGAAGGAGATGAAAACCCGGTTCAAAGCCGCCGAAGAGGAAGCCAAAAAAGCCAAACGCGGAATCTGGAGTCTTACACCGTAACGCCGTGACTCCAGAACGCCTGGTTCACTTTTTCGTGCTTCGAAAGTGCCTCGACGAGCGAGTCGAGTCCTTTTTCGTCCGCCGACGAGGAATTGATGGCCGCGAGAACTTTCAGTTCGTCCCCTCCGAACGGAATGATGTCCAAACGCCGAATGAGGTAATGGCGCGTTTTGAATTCCTGCCGCAAAATTGTGAGCACTTCTTTGCCGTTTTTTCGTTCCGCAATGACAAAGACCGCACAAACTCCTTCGTGGCCGGCCAGTGTGACGGGCCGCCTGCTGATTGCGTTGGCCAAAGGGAGCAAGAGCGTATTGGTTACGAGAATGAAAAACGTCGCAATCACGGCTTCCGTGTAGAGTTCGCCTCCTGCACAAGATCCGACGGCAGCGGAACACCAGAGAATCGCGGCCGTGTTGAGTCCGAAAACGGTCCCCGCTTCCCGCATAATCACGCCGGCACCGAGAAACCCGATCCCCGACACGACACATGCGGCGACACGAATCGCCCCTTCGTCGCCGAAAAGGGTTCTTGCCATACCTACGAACACTGCCGAGCCGACCGCAACGAGAATGTTGGTCTTTAGCCCGGCGTTCCGCTGGCGGTACTGACGTTCAAGCCCGATCAATCCCCCCAGAACAAAGGCAACGGAAAGACAATAAAAAGTATCCATTCGGTTAATTACGAATTATCACTAGCGTCCAAAGGACTGAACGCAAAAACGTTTTAAGGTATTGAAATATAACAAGTTACAACTATAATCGACCTGTAAGGACTTGAAAAGGGAATGGGTTCCGA
The DNA here is from genome assembly GCA_964576215.1 of uncultured Planctomycetaceae bacterium. Classification (GTDB taxonomy): domain Bacteria; phylum Planctomycetota; class Planctomycetia; order Pirellulales; family Thermoguttaceae; genus JAVBSX01. Next base: position 32 of record CAZNVM010000438.1, on the reverse strand, counting down.
AAAATTTCCAAGTCAGGCAGGTACACATGTAC
>CAZNVM010000437.1:0-8624 GCA_964576215.1 uncultured Planctomycetaceae bacterium | reverse complement strand
TCGACAAGTTTACGATTTTTACTGATTTTACCGTCATTTCGCTTCGCTTCATTCCGGCTTTTATTGGGGGAGATGAATAAAAGCCGGAATGGAGCATCGCGAAATGACGGTCTCGATACAAACTTGTCGACGGACTGGCGGTAACGTGAAAACCGCTTACTGCGTGCGCGGCTCATTTCTCATTTCTCATTTCTCATTTCCAAAAGTGCCGGTTATGCAAAATATTCCTTCGATGAGGGGGGATAAATTTCTTTCGAAAAGCAACATTCTTTTTTCGGCGAACAGGCGTATATTATGGTAAAATGTACGATAGGGACCGCCGATGGGTCGGTGGGCTTTTTTCAACGTTGATAAAATATGCTGGAGAATCTTGTACTTAAAGAACAGATCGGTCAAACCGCGACGACGGAAACGTGGTTCGCTTTTGAACGGTTGAAGAAAAAACGTTTGATCCTCAAACGTTTGCAACGTTCGGCGTTTGAACCAAACGGCGGTGAGCGGCGTTTTGCCGAAGATGCCGCCCTGTGGGAATCGCTCAATTTGAAAACGCCGTCGTGCTTGCTTCCGGTTTTTGCCTGGGGAACCGACGACGATTGGCTCTGGTTTGCTCAGGAAGTTCTGGTCGAAAACGGTAAATCGCTTGCCGAATTGCTCCAAAGCGGTAAATCACCGCGTCCCTTCGATGTTGCCCGAAAATTTGTCGATCTGTGTGCTTCGCTTGCCGAACTCCATGACGCAAAATTGCTCCACCGTAACGTTCAACCGAAAAACATTTACTTTGTTGGAGCGGACGGTATCCTGCTCCTGGAACCGGACATCGGACACTTTCTTGATCCCGAAGCGTGTGGTCCGTCCTACAATCCTGAAATTGACGGCCCCAGCGATTACCTGGCCCCGGAACAGCGTCATCCCCAGGGAAAAGTCGATGCACGAACCGACGTTTGGTCCGTCGCCGCCTGTCTTTTCACCGCTTTGACCGGTCTGGTCCCCAATCCAACGAATCTCGAAGACTCAAAATTCGACCGGCTCGGAAACGACATACGCAATTTGCTTGCAAAAGCACTCCACGACAATCCGGACAATCGTTTCCCGACAATGGAACGATTCCGTGAGGCGGTTCAACAGATTTCCAAGTTGCTCCGTGGTTCCCTGTTTACCAAATCGGCGACGCCAATCGACCCCGCTTTTGAGACGGTACTCTCGGCAACCGTACCGCCCCCTTCACCGCAGGCAACTCCGATGCCTTCCACGCAGATCAAGCTGGCGACGGAGAATAAATCGACGACCGTTCAAACAACCGTTCAAACAATGGATGTTCGTTGCCCCCAATGTGGGCAGTTTGTCGTGGTGAACAGCCGATATTGTCCGCATTGCAACCGGGCTTATGATGAGCCGTGTTTGATTTGTCAGACTCCGAATACGTTTTGGGCGAAAAACTGCCAACACTGCAATTCGGACCTTATTGCGACGAAACTCGCAATGCACGAGCGGCTTCTTTCGCAACAGCAACAAGTGATGAAGTTGCGGGAAAACTACGGCCATGACAAGGCGTTGCCTCTTTTGAAACAGATGACGTTACTGACCCATCCGGAATTTACCGCCATTCGTGATTGGGCAAAAAACCTGTTCCCGATCATTCAAAAGGAACGGAAAGAGATTCGGCTGGAAGTGGAAAATATCCGGATACACGCCAAAGCGGCGTTCGACGAACAAAAGTATGAAAAGGTGCAGGAAATCCTTTCCCGCGTACCGGATGCACTCGTTACCGACGAAATGAGAAAACTTTACCGTGAGGCCGAGGAATGTCTTACCGAGGTTGCCTCGCTGTTTCGTGAAATTCGCAATTCGATCCTCACCAAACAGCATAATACGCTCCTTTCGTGCGTTCAACGGTATTTGGAATTGAAAGCGAACGATCCCGAGGCGAAAAGTCTTCAGGAGAAAATCGAAACCTTGACAACGGTTACTTCCAAGGCGGGCATCAAGTTACGGCGTATTCCGTCGGGAAAGTTTTACATGGGCTCCCATGATTCGGATGAATACCTTCGCAACAATGAACGTCCGCAGCATCGGGTGACTCTGACGCAACCGTTTCTCGTCGCAGGTTATCTGATCACACAAAAGGTTTTCCAGCGGATCATGGATTACAATCCCAGTATTTCCAGCGACGATCCCAGTTGCCCGGTTGATAATGTTACCTGGTTTACGGCACTGGAATTCTGCAACAAACTTTCCGACAAGGATGGTTTGTCGCCTTACTACGAGCTTTTGAATATCAAGCGGCGGTCGTCGAGCAATTCGATTGAAAGTGCGGACGTTGTGGTTCTCGGCGGAGAAGGTTATCGTCTCCTGACGGAGGCGGAATGGGAATACTCCTGTCGGGCCGGAAGTATCACGCCGTGGTACTGCGGCGATTTGGCCGTCGAAGTAACGCACTGTGCCTGGTATTTTGACAATTCTCCGTCCGGGACACAGCCGGTGGGTCTGAAAAAACCGAATTCCTGGGGTCTTTACGACATGCACGGGAACGTGATGGAATGGTGTTTCGACTGGTACAACGAATTGTATTATCAGCAATGCGGCGAGGTGGAAAATCCGACCGGCCCCGAAACGGGAACGGCCAAAACGGTTCGCGGCGGTTCCTGGCAGTTCGGTCCCGAAGCGGCCAGAAGTGCCTGCCGTAACTCCAACAACCCGGAAGGCTCGTCGAATATGATCGGTTTCCGCATTGCTCGAAACGTTGTGGAAGAAATCGAGTGAGGATCGCAAAATTTTACCACACCTTATCACCTTGCCTTGCTTTTTTCCGTCTTTCGGATTTGGTATACTGGTCTTACCTTTTGGTTTTTCCGTATACCTTTTAACAATTTTGGAACAACGATGAAATTTCAATACACACTTACGGCGTTTTTCGTCGCCCTGCTTTGGAGCGGTTCGCTTTCGGCGCAAATGTCGAAACTGAACCCGATTTCCGAACCGGACGCGAAAACGTTTGCCGAAACTTTTCAAAAAGGGCCAAACCGCGATTTCAGCACCGGCCCGCTTTGGACTTGGAACGACCGGCTCACCGAAGAACAGGTTCGCGGTACGCTCCGCGATCTGGCGTCGCAAAACGTCAAGCAGGTCTGGGTACATCCCCGACCGGGGCTCATGACGCCGTACCTTTCCGACGAATGGTTCGCCCGGTGGAAGGAGGCACTCGACGAGGCGAAAAAACTCGACATGAACGTCTGGATTTACGACGAAAATTCTTACCCGAGCGGTTTCGCCGGAGGATTCGTCCCCGAAGCGTTGCCCGATTCCCGAGGAAAAGGCTTGAATTTCCGCGAAGTTCCGTCGCTCGACAAAATCGACGGCAATGTTTTGTATATTTTCCAAATCGAGTCGGACGACACGATCAAAAACGTAACCGAACAGGCAAAAAAGGACGGTAAGCTCGCCGAAGGAAAATGGTTGCTTGCGACCCTCAACGAAGCCGGAAGCAGTCCCTGGTTCGGCGGCAAGTGGTACGTTGATCTCTTGAAAAAAGGGGTTACGCAAAAATTCATCGAAATCACGTTCGACGCTTACAAACGGGAAGTCGGCGGTGAGTTCGGCAAGCGGGTTCCCGGCATTTTTACCGACGAGCCGCATCCGGCGGGAACTTACGTCGGAAGTTGGATTACGTGGAACGAAGAGATTCCGGTGCTGTTCGAGAAAAAATTCGGGTACTCGCTCATCGAGAATCTACCGTCGCTCAACAGGGCGGTCGGCGATTGGAAAAAGGTGCGACACGATTATCATGCTTTAATCCTTGAGCTTTTCGTTGACCGTTGGGCCAAATTGTGCTTTCAGTGGTGCGAAGCGAACAACCTTGAGTTTACAGGACACTATTGGGAACACGGTTGGCCGGGCACGTCGCATGGACCGGACAACATGGCGATGTACATTTGGCACCAGCGTCCCTCCATCGATATTTTGATGAACCAGTATTCCGAACATGTCAACGGCCAGTTCGGCAATGTTCGCAGCGTTAAGGAAATCTCTTCCGTGATGAACCAGATGGGACACGCACGAAGTCTCTGCGAGCTTTACGGAGCAAGCGGCTGGGATTTGCGGTTTGAAGACATGAAGCGACAGGCCGATTGGCTTCAGGTGCTTGGCGTCAACACGGTCAACGAACACCTGTCCTACGTGACCCTCCGGGGTGCCCGAAAGCGTGACCATCCGCAATCGTTCTCGTACCACGCGAGTTGGTGGGAAGCGTATCACACTATGGCGAACCGGAACGCCCGGCTCCAGTACGCTCTTTCGCAAGGGAAACAGGTCAACCGGATTCTCGTCATCGAGCCGACGACAACGGCGTGGATGTATCAAGGGGACGGAAAACTCGGCCAAATCGGAAATTCGTTCCAGAATTTCGTCAACGTTCTCGAAAAAGCGAACATCGAATACGATCTCGGCAGCGAAGATATTATCAAACGAATCGGCTCAGCGACCCGCAGTGGTCTGGTCGTCGGCAAAGCGACTTACGACGTCGTGATCCTGCCGCCGAACATGGAGAACCTCGAATCGAAAACGCTGGAATTGCTTCTCAATGCCTCCAAACGGGCGGTCAAGGTCCACTACTTCGAGGAACCGAAGTTCGTTGACGGAAAAACGCCCCAGGGGCAAGATGCGGACCGACTCAAACAACTGCTGGAATCCATTAACGTAACCAAAATCGAATCCGAAAAAGCGGTTGTGCGAACCTGCAAAGCCCGGGTGGCCGACGATGGATTCCGCTTGAATTCGGACGAGCCGGTGTCAGGTAACGTTTACCACCATCGCCGTCGGCTTGGGAATCAGGAGGTCGTGTTCCTTGCGAACAACAGCATCACCGAACCGGCAAGCGGCTGGGTTTACAGTGCAAAGGGTGATGTGGAAGCGTGGTGTCTTAACACCGGAAAGCAGACCCGTTACCCGTATGAACGCTCCGGCGATTCCCACATCAAGTTCCGATTCGAACTTCCGCCGTGCGGTTCGCTTTTGGTGCTGCTTTCCGACGGCGACCGCACCGGTTACGCGGTTGACAAAAAATCGGAAACGGTGATTCAACCGAAATCGGGACCGGAAATCAAGCGGCTTGAGCCGAACGTGCTCACGCTGGATTACGTCGACGTAACGGCCAAAGGGGAATCGCTTACCGGCGTTTATTTCCACAAAGCAAACCACTGGGTGTTCGAGAAAAACGGCCAGGAGATCGGCCTGACCCGGAACCCCTGGGACAACGGCGTGCAATTCAAAGACGAGTTGATCACCAAGGTTTTTCCGGCTGACAGCGGCTTTACGGCAACGTATAAGTTCACGGTAGCCGAGAAGGTCCCAAGCGATCTCACCATCGTGATTGAACGGGCAGACCTGTACGAAATTACCTGTAACGGAAAACCGGTCAAAGCGGATACCTCGCAGTGGTGGCTTGATAAGTCGTTCTACAAGGTGGACCTGTCCGGTGTCGCTCAGGTCGGCGAGAACAAGGTGTCCATCACCGCCAAGCCGATGACGATTTACCACGAATTGGAACCGGCGTACCTGCTGGGGGACTTTTCGCTGGAATCGGCGTCGCAAGGATTCGTTGTTTGCCCGCCCAAGCCGCTTCAACTGAGAACGCCGGAACCGAAAGAAGGGACCATCGGTCACTCCACCGAACTGGAGCGGGTCGCCTGGCTCACCAAAGGGATCGGCTTCCGGGACGAATACGTGAAAAACGGTGACACCAAACCGTTCCTCGTGTTCGATCTCGGCAAGGAATACGACCTCGGGGAAATCAAGGTGTGGAACTACAACGAACGCAACCTGACCAAGCGTGGCGTCAAGGAGATGAGCATTTATGGAACGCGGAGGTGGAATATTACGTCGCTGTCCAATGAAAATATTCCGAAGACCGCCTTGAAAACCGTTTCGCTGAATGCCGGTTCCTTGACAGGCCCGCAAACCATTGCACTTGGCGACAAGGAATCCTCCGGCGTCAAATTCGTACTTTTCGCAATTCAGTCGAATCACAACGGTGTCACCTACCCGATTGCCGAAGGGGATTTGGCGAAAGCGAAGGCCCAGGACAACGGCTTCGTCGGCCTGGCAGAGGTGCAGTTCTTCACGAAGAACGGCCAAAAAATCGAAAACGTGAAAATCCAGACGGTGTCAAGCGAACTTGTGATCGCATCCCATGACCGGAAAGCGGATTACCTTCTCGACGGGAGCGGCCTTATGCCTTACGAAGTACGGCAAGGCTGGAACCAACAGGGGATGCCGTTTTACCCGAATGGTGTTGCGTATACGCAAACGTTTGACCTCCCCAAAGTGGACGGGCAAAAGTTTTGCGTAAAACTGCCCGATTCGCCGAACGGCTGGTACGGGACGGTTGCGAAAGTGATCGTCAACGGCAAGGAAGCCGGTTACATCGGCTGGGCACCGTGGAAGCTCGACGTGAGCGAATACGTCAAAACGGGTGAAAACACCGTGGACGTGGTCGTGATCGGGGCACCGAAAAACCTGCTTGGCCCGCACCACATCGGCCAAAACCGGGGCACCGCCTGGCCCGGTATGTTTTGGAACGCCCCAAGCCCGCAAGGCCCCGGCGAAAACTATGACACCATCGGATACGGGCTTTTTTTAAATTACGAATTACGAATTACGAATTACGAATGAATTTTGGTATTCAAACGTAATTCGTAATTTGTAATTCGTAATTCGTAATTCGTAATTAATCAGGAGAACAAACATGGAAAACGTCTTTCAAAATGACACGAGAAGAAAATTTCACTGGGCCAACCTTGGCGACGTCAAGGAAGGCCGCGGGGACCTCGGCGAAGAAATGCCGGTCGTCGTTTACCGACTCATGCAGTACACGCTCGTCGATACGTTAAGCGAGGAGTTCGGATTGGAGAAGGCCAATCATTACCTGCGGGTCGCCGGACATTTGGCCGGAACGGAATTTGCGAAAAACGCGCTGGATATCAAACAAAGTTTCAGTACATTTATTTCGCATCTTCAGGAAACATTGAAAACGTTGAAAATCGGGATCCTCCGCATGGAATTTTTCAACCCGGACAACGGCGAGATCATTCTTACCGTCGGGGAGGATTTGGATTGCAGCGGACTTCCCATTACCAACGAAAACGTTTGCGTTTATGACGAAGGTTTCATTGCCGGTATCCTGGAAGTGTACACGGGAAAAAAATACGACGTCCGGGAAATCGATTGCTGGGCAAGCGGCAACCGCGTATGTCGTTTCAAAGGCGTCCAATTAGGTGATAAGTGATTAGTGAAAAAGTAAGTTCACTATCCTCTATCCTCTATTTCCGATTTCCAGTTTCGTTACCATTTCGTTTACATTTTGAGTAAATATGGAGCCGAAAACCGTTTTCATCGTTGACGATGATGTCACCAATTTAACGATAGGAGCTGATACGCTTTCAGAATCCTACCATGTTTTTACGTTCAATTCCGGTGACCTGGTAATGCAAATGCTGGAACGGCATATTCCCGACCTCATCCTTTTGGACGTTGAAATGCCGGAAATGAACGGTTACGGCATTATCCAACAACTCAAGGAGAATGCGAAAACCCGGCACATTCCCGTGATTTTTTTGACCGCCAAAAGCGACGTTGAAAGCGAGCTGAGAGGTCTGTCGATGGGGGCGATTGATTACATCATCAAACCGTTTTCGCCCCCTCTTTTGCTCAAGCGTATCGAAGTTCACCTGCTTGTGGAATCCCAGAAACAAGAGCTTCAAGATTTCAACAACAACCTGCTGGACATGGTGGAGGCCAAAACGAAAACGGTCCTCGAATTGCAAAACGCCATACTGAAAACGATGGCGGAACTTGTCGATCGCCGTGATGGCACCACCGGGGGCCATATCGGGAGAACGCAATGCTACATGCGTGTGTTGTTAAACACGATGCTGGAGCAGGGTTTTTACCGGGAGGAAGCTTCAACCTGGAACCTGAATCTTGTGGTCCAATCGACGTTGCTCCATGATGTCGGGAAAGTTGCCATCAAGGACAGCATCCTTCAGAAGCCCGGCAAGCTCACCGAGGCGGAGTTTGAAGAGATTAAAAAACATACGACCTTCGGAGAGGAGGTCATTTTGAAAATTCAACGGGATGCGGCGGAGTATACGTTTTTGGAATACGCCAAAATTTTTGCCGGATCGCATCACGAAAAATGGGACGGCTCCGGCTATCCGAGAGGTCTCAAAGGCGAGGAAATCCCGCTTCTGGGAAGAGTGATGGCCATTGTCGACGTTTACGATGCAATCGTTTCCGAAAGACCGTACAAAAAGGCACTGCCGCATTCGGAAGCGGTTGCGATCATTTTGGAAAACCGGGGGAAACATTTTGATCCCGTTTTTGTTGATTTATTTTTGAGCGTTTCGGACAAGTTCAACGAAATCGCCGTAACCAATCCCCGCGGAGACTCCGTCTACTAAAAGTTACGCAGGATGTTTTATGCAGGTGTCTACTTTGACTGTCTATTGCTATTTTCGATTTCCAAGTATTTTGTTATAAAGGAGTTGCGTGATTTATATTATTTTTTTCACAAATTAAGGAATTCGTGTCATGGAACGACGATTTTGCTCCAGGATGACCGAGAAACAGGC
>CAZNVM010000436.1:0-11183 GCA_964576215.1 uncultured Planctomycetaceae bacterium | reverse complement strand
GTACATGTGTACCTGCCTGACTTGGAAATTTTTCGGAACCCATTCCCTTTTCAAGTCCTTACAGGTCGATTATAGTTGTAACTTGTTATATTTCAATACCTTAAAACGTTTTTGCGTTCAGTCCTTTGGACGCTAGTGGTTCGATTATATAAAGTGGCGGCAAAACCTTTTTGAAGGCATGACCGGGCGGGAAATCAGTGTCATGGCAATGGAACAACGACGGAGAATGAAAAAGACGGAGCAACAGCGGTAAACGCCAAACCCAATAAAAGGAAAACTCCCATGCGGCGCATCATTTTTTTCTTCTTGTTCACCCTTGTCGCGCCGCTTGTTGCAGCGGCGGACGACAGGCCGAATATTTTGTTGATTTTTACGGACGATCACGCTTATCAGGCGATCAGTGCTTATGGATCGAACCGTAACGAGACGCCGAACCTTGACCGGTTGGCGGCCGAAGGGATGCGGTTCACCAATTGCTGCGTGACCAATTCGATCTGCGGTCCGCAACGAGCTGTCATCCAAACCGGCAAGTATTCGCATATCAACGGCTTCAAAACGAACGGCGACAAATTCGACATCCGGCAACAGACCTTCCCGAAACTGCTACAACAAGCGGGATACCAGACGGCGGTCGTCGGAAAATGGCACCTCGAATGTGACGCCACGCCGGGTTACGATTATTCCGAAGTTCTCATCGGACAGGGACCGTACTACAATCCGCCGATGATCCGTAACGGCGAAAAAGTCAAACACACCGGGCACACGACGGAAATCATCACGGACCTTTCGCTCCAGTGGTTGGAAAACCGTGACAAGTCGAAGCCGTTTCTGCTGATGACGCAACACAAGGCACCGCACCGCGAATGGGACGCCTACCCGGAGTATTACAAAAAATTCAAGGATACGGAATTTCCTTACCCGGAAACGTTCGACGACAATTACGCCGAACGTGGCCGTGCCGCTCTGGAGCAGGACATGACGATTGCCGAAACGATGACCTTGCATGACGTGAAGGTAAACGTTCCTCCGCAATTCTTCAGCTCGCTCACCGACGAACAGCGGGCCGGTTGGCAAAAAATGTACGGAAATCGCAAAACGGAATACGAGGCGGTGAAAAACGACCCGGTCGCTTTGAAACGCTGGAAATACCAGTGTTACATGAAGGATTACCTGAGTTGTATTGCGGCGGTTGATGATAATATCGGACGGATGCTGAAATATTTGGACGAGAATCACTTGTTCGAAAACACCATCGTGATTTACGCTTCGGACCAGGGTTTTTACATGGGGGAACACGGTTGGTTTGACAAACGGTTTATGTACAACGAATCGTTCAAGACACCGCTCATCGTCCGCTTTCCGGGCCGCACCCCGCCGGGAATTGTGAACAATGACATTGTTTCGTTGATCGACTTGCCGGAAACGTTTCTCGAAGTCGCTGGTGTCACAATTCCCGACGACATGCAGGGGCGTTCGCTTGTTTCCGTCCTCAAAGGGCAAACGCCGGAGGACTGGCGAAAATCGTTCTATTACCACTATTACGAGTACCCGGCGGTTCACATGGTCAAGAAGCACGAAGGGGTCTACGACGGACGCTTCAAGTTGATCCATTTCTACGACGACATCGACGAATGGGAACTGTACGATCTTGCAAACGATCCGAACGAAATGTTGAACGTTTATTCCAAGCCGGAAAACTTTCAAGAGGTGTCACGTTTGACCGCCGAATTGGAACGGCTCAAGACGCAGTACAAGGTGCCGCCGGTCAAGGTCAACACCAGCAGCTACATTTACGACCGATCGGACGAACGTCCCGGTCTCAAGGAGACAATCGAGCGGCTTCGCGACGACATCGAAAAACGCAAAGCCGCCCAATAACCATCGTTCGCGGTTCGTTCATCTACTCGGTCAATTCTTTCCCCCGGGTCTCTTTGGCGAACCAAATGGCAACGGGGCCGAGCAGGTACAGGAGGCATAAAATCGCCCAAGCGACGGACACGGTGAATATCGTTTGCAGCAGATTGAGTGCAAGCAAAGCGAGTGCGGCAACAAGCCGTCCCGTATTGAAACAGAAACCGGTGCCGGTGCCCCGAAGCCGCGTCGGAAACAGTTCCGGGAAATAAACGGCGTAGCCTGCGTGCATTCCGGCGGTGAAGAAGCCGAACACCGGAAGCACGATATATAACGTCCAGACGGGCAGAGGAAATTGGCCGATGTGTCCGCCGAAAGGAATCAGAAAGGAAGGGATCGCAATCGCAAATGCGACGAGGTGGTAAAAAACGAAGGCTTGTTTGCGACCGATTCGCTGGGAAAGCGGTCCGAAATAAACCTGTCCGATCAGCAATCCTGCCGTAGTGAGGAACATGCCGAACATCGTCCATCGTTTTACCTCATCCTTCTGGGCCTGGCTGAATTGCGCTTTCGGCGCAGCATTCTCCACGTTGTTATCAATTTGAACAACCTCTTCGGGAACCATCGTTCGTTCAACGGCAAGTTTCATGATGTCTTTACCGTGAATATGGACGCCCCAAAACGTGGCCAAACCGATACCGGCAAGCGAGACTCCGACCAAAGTCGAGCGGAGACATTCTCCCCGAAACAGGTCGCCGACCACACCGGCTTTTTTGGTCGGATCCGCCTTCATTTTTTCATGGGCGGCTTTCCAGGTGTCCGGTTCTTTCAAACAGCGAAGCACGAAATAGAGGAGAATCGCGGGAAACAGACCAACGGCAAAGCCGAGCCGCCACGGAAGGGAGGTCGGATCAAAGAACGTGTGAGTCCAAGTGATCCACGGCGATGTTTCACACCAGGCCGCAACGAGGGCATTTCCAACAATGTAGGCACCAACCGCCGTGGCGAGAAACGTTCCGAGCGTGCCTGAGGCGTGAAAAATGCTACCGGTATGCGCCCGGGCTTTCTGCGGAAAGACTTCGGCAACGAACGCACTGGTGATTGCCCACTGACCGGCGATCCCGATGGCGACGATTAAGCGAAAAATCGCCAACTGCCACATCGCCATTGAGAACATCGACACCCCTGCGAAAAACGTGTAAAAGAGGATGCTCAGCTCCATCGTTCTTTTGCGTCCAAGCCGGTCGCTGACGACGCCGAAAAAGACGCCGCCGATGGTTCCACCGAGAAGAAAAGCGACAAAAATGAAATTGGAATACTGCTCAATTTGACTCTTGCTCGCTCCTTCGACGAGTGAAGGGACGATTTTGTCCAGGTTTGCGACAAGAATCTGCCCTTCAAAAATATCGAGCATCCAGCCGAACAGGGCGACGATAAGGACCGTCCATTGATAGGGTGTGATCCCGGAGTACCAGCGTTCTTTTGTCATGTTTTCGCTCATGGTTGTTTTTGTTGTTATTGTCTCGACGACGAGTCCAAAACCGCCGGACCATCAGGATAACCCAAAAGGTTCTCTGCGTCCAGACCGGAAAATAACAGAGATGACAGCCGGGAACGGAGCGCAGCGCAGTAACCGGATCAAACAGCTGGGAAATCCGGTCACTTCACTGCGTTACGTTCCCGGCTGCCATTTACAAAATGCGGTTGTTATTTTTATACTGTTCCTTTGCACAAGACGATTGCAAGGTTACAAAGTTACAAAGTCGCTTCAGCGAGTGGCAGGCTCGGCCGTTCGTTGTTCTGCCGTCTATCTTGTCACCCAATACGGGGCGTCGCTTGGGGCGTCGTAGTATTTTTGCATGGCGTCGTCCACGAGACCGAGGAACATTTGGAATCCGGCGGCTTCCTGGACGGTCAGGATTTCTTCGCATCGGCTGCCGACGACTTTGATCCCTCGTGATTCAAGCACTTGGCAGGCTTTGCGGAACACGAGAAACATTTCCATAAGCGTCGTCGCACCGGAACCGTTGATAATCAAAATCACCTTGTCTCCGCTTTTCGCTTTGACGGCGTCGATCAGCTTGTTGACCATCGCTTCGGCGGTTGCGTCGGCAGAAGTGATTGGCTGCGGTCCGGTTCCGCCCCCTTCGCCGTGCTGCCCCATGCCGATTTCCATTTGATCGTCCGGCAACGTCGAAATGTATTGTCCCGACTGCGGATGCGTTGCCGTTTTCATCGTTACGGCAAGCGTCGCCATTTGCGCATTAAACTTTTCGCCCAAAGCCGTCAATTCGTCGAGCGACGCTCCTTGTTCCGCAGCGGCACCGATGATTTTCGCAAGCGGAATGCACCCGCCAAGTCCGCGGCGATCCTCAACCGGAGCGGCAATACCGGGGGCGATGTCTTCGCAGGTCAGGATTTTTTGAACGTTAATCCCTTCCTTAGCCGCCAGGTCGAACGCTTTGTTGCCGTTCATCACGTCGCCGGCGTGGTTAAGAATCATCAGCAAGATTCCCGGATGATCCTTGAACATGCGAAGGGCTTCAAGAATTTTCGGCGCACCCGGTGCGGCAAAAATATCGCCGACGACCGACGCATCGAGCATCCCTTCGCCGACGTAACCGCTCAGGGCCGGTTCGTGGCCGCTGCCGCCGAGAGTAACGATGGCGACCTTGTCTTTCGATTTCGGTTTGGCTCGGACGACGATTTTGTCGGAAACGATTTTCACTTTCGCCGGATAGGCAAGTGCGTAACCTTGTAACAGTTCGACGGTCAAATCGTTCGGATCGTTCAGAAATTTTTTCATAACCATAACGGCTCTCCTCGGGTGAGTGGTAAAAAATCGAGTGTGAAACAGTGCCAAGATTGTATCAAAAGAGGAGGAGGAAAACAAGCGTACATTTCCCCGCTGTTTGATCCGGTCACTGCGTTTCGCTCCGTTCCCGGCTACCATCTCTGTTATTTTTATACTGTTCCTTACCGGGCAGGTTGCCAGGAGGATTGCAAAGTCGCTTTTTTCCTGGGAACGCATGCCAGTGAGTTCGTAGGCATCCCACCTGCGCAGGGTGGAGACTCCATTCCGCAACCTTCGCGCAGGCTGGAAGCCTGCGTTTGCAATCCTCCTGGGCAGGTTGCCTTTTTTCTTGATTCGCTCATAATGGCCGATGAGTCGGACCCGTATTTCGCCCAAAACCACAAAGCCGCTTGCATACCCAAAAAGGAGGTTTATTTTTTATGACGCACCGTTTGACTTTTTCCTCCTTTGTCGCTCGTTTATTTCTGGTTTTGCTTGCATGGAGCACCGTATCCAGTACCACTTTCGCCCAATCGCTCGTCAAAATTTCACCGCGTCCGTTGCATGAAGGAAAGATCAACGCCAAGCTGTTTGGCAATTTCGTTGAGCTGCTCGACGACGTAGTACCGAGTTTATGGGCGGAAATGATTAATGACCGCGACTTTGACGGGATCGTTCCGTCCGCCGAATGGTGCTACTATCGCGGAGAGCCGAACGTTTACCTCGACCGGAAATGGGAACCGAATGCAACATGGACTCGTGTGCAGGAGAATGCTTTTTGCGGAACCCATGCGGCTCAACTGACGCCAGTCAACGGCCAAGCCTCGCTTTCCCAACCGGGAATGTACGTTGCCAATGGTCAAACGTACAATTTTTCCGGTTGGTTTCGTGTTTCTTCGGATGTGACGATTACGATTACGCTCAAAACACTGCTCCCGAACGACGAGTGGTTTATCCTGGCGACGACTTCGGAAACTTTGAAAGCGGATGCACCGTGGCAAAAACTTTCGGCAACCTTGACCTCTTGCGGGACAAGCGACCGAGCGGTTTTCGAACTTTCGGCAAGCGGCGGCGTGCGAATCGATAAACTTTCTCTGATGCCGTCGGACAATACTCACGGTTGGCGAAAAGACGCGATTGAGTTGATCCGCCCGATCAAACCGGCGATTGTCCGCTGGGGCGGAAGCGTTTGCGATCCCGGCGGATACCGCTGGAAAAACGGCATCGGTCCACGGGAGAAGCGGGTTCCTTTTCCCAAGGTCGTTTGGGGACGCATTGATTCCAACGATGTCGGTATCGACGAGTTCCTTCAGTTTTGCCGGTTGATTAACGCCGAACCGCTGATTTGCGTCAGCTTTTCCGACGGCCCGGAAAGTGCCGCCGACCTGGTCCATTATTGCAACGATCCGCCGACGACGCCGTGGGGAAAACGCCGGTCGGAAAACGGTTTTCCGCAGCCGCACAACGTCAAGTTTTTCTTTCCGAGGGAAGGAAAGATCCTTCTCTTATTCCGTATAGTATGACGTCGATAATGAAAAATGTGCCGCGTTGACAATCCTTGTCAATCACGGCGCGTTTATTTCGGAGAAGTTTTTCCGAAATCAATTAACGAAGCGTCCGTTAACTTCCTGTGAACGGTAATCACCACGTGGACCGCAGAACGCAACGACCGGTAAGTCTCTGGCGTTCCCAATGCAAGGTCCGAACATTGCCATTACACTTCCCTGCGCAACTCATAAGCAATGGTCGGGGAAAGATACCGAATTTACGTTTCAAGGTCAAGAGCAATTTTCCGATTTTAACGATTTTTCCGAATTTTTCTGGATTAAAATGTTAAAACTGGAAAACTGGGGAGTATGAGAGAGACAGGCAAAGTTGATTTATGAACCCCAATGTTTTTCAAAACCTTGTGGATTATCCTGGTTATAGGGGTCGCAAGTTATATTCGCCGGAAAAAAAGCCATAATTTTTTCAAAAATAAACTTTCTACTCTTGTAATTTTATCTTGTCCCGTCATGTTATCCATATTGTCTATTTTGACACGTGTAAACTTTGAGCTGCGTGTAAACTTTGAGCTGGTTGAAACTCGAAACGCGAGGAATGGTAAGTTAAAAAGGAACAAAGGGACAATGTAGAAAATCTTCTATAATCCGCACAAAGTATTTATCATTCCCTTTTTAACTTGTTTTCGAGTAAGCCTGATAAGAAGTCGAAAATAGAAACATAGCCAGACACTCTGCGAATTTCATCGATTGCGTTTTTGATGAATTTGATTTACTCCGAGAAAACGAGGAACTGCATGAACGAATTGTTGCTTAGTGATGACCTCTCGACTTCCTCGGCGGTTCAGTCGCCGCTTGAAACTTACCTCCGCGAAATCAATGAGACCGCGCTTTTGAACGCAAAAGAAGAGCAGCGTTTGGCAATCGCCATCGGCGACGGCGATCTGGAGGCACGCGATAAAATGGTTCGCGCGAATCTTCGGCTTGTCGTCAATATTGCACGGGGATACACTGGAAAAGGGCTTGGACTCCAGGATTTAATTGAAGAGGGTAATCTCGGCCTGTTACGGGCTGTCGAGGGATTCGATCCCGGCATGGGAACCCGGTTTTCCACATATGCCAGTTACTGGATCAAGCAGTCGATCAAGCGGGCACTCATCAATTCGGCCAAAGCGATTCGGATTCCGGCGTACATGGTTGAGCTTCTTTCCAAATGGCGTCGGGCAAGCAACCGGCTCTCTGATGAACTCGGACGCAATCCGACGCCGGAAGAGGTCGCCCGGATTTTAGGGTTGCCGCGTAAGAAACTTCCCATCATCAAAAAAGCGATTCTGATTTACAATCTGACGCCGCAAACGGACCAGGCGGACATCGGCTGGTCGCTCGGCGAGATGATTATGGACGAACGGTCCCGGAGTCCCGACGAGGAACTGCTGGAAAGCGACAATCTCTCGTTCGTGATGAGTCAGCTCGACCAAATGGACCCACGGGAATCGGCGGTCCTGAGGATGCGTTTTGGACTCGGCCAATACGAGCCACAAACGCTCAAGGAAATCGGCGAAGCTCTCGGTTTGACGCGGGAACGAGTCCGCCAAATTGAAACGGAAGCTCTCAATCGACTCGCCGATTCGTTGGAAGGTACCCGTCCCAAGCAGGCGGCCTATCGTTGGTAATCTTTCTCTTTTACCAGGAGGATTGCAAAGTTCCTGGGAACGCAGGCTTCCAGCCTGCGCGAAGGTTGCGGAATGAGGTCTCCGCCCTGCACAGGTAGAATGCCTACGAACTCACTGGCAGGCTGGAAGCCTGCGTTCCCAGGAAAAAAGCGACTTTGCAATCCTCCTGTCTCTTTTACTTCTACTGTGTCATCTGATCTTGACAGCACGTAAGTATTTTGATATAAAGGCTTTCCGACTTGCAAGCGGTCGGACTTGCAAGCGGTCGATTTACACGCATGGAGGGCGAAATTGATGGAACGATATTTGATTGCCAAGGACTCGGTTCTCGCAGGATGTTTTCCATGATTCTTCATGCGGTGGCCATTGATGTCTTTTATGAAACGTCGCACGAACTGCTTGTTTCAACCATACGACGTGCCTTGAATTGTGTTTGGAAAATGGAATGGAAACCGTAGCTTTAACGGCCCTTGCCACCGGCTATGGACGATACCCACTTGCTGATTTTGCTCTTGTTTTACGAGAATTGCAGAAGGAAAGTTTCCTCCGTGTTGTTTCGCCGTATATCTATTGACACAAAAGCGATTAACAATAATTCTCATTGAAATTCACCCATAGATTTTGTGAGAGAGACAAAAAAACAGGGATACCAATTACAATCCGTCGAAGAAGAAAACGCGAACGCAACGGCAGAAAGTATTGAAAAACGAGAACTGGTAAGCGTTTAAACAGTTCTCCCTTATTTTTGGCAGTTTCACCGTTTTCATTTTTCAAGCATCGGCACCGGACAGCCAAGCGTTGCGCAAATGGCCCGGAGTAATTCCCCTTCCCGAGGGGTGATGACGTTGTCCGCCGAAATGCAGGCCGTGAACGCCGCAACCATTTTCTTTTTGATCGTCGGGGTGAATTGCGACAATTTTTTCAAAGCGGCGTCAAAGTTGGCAAACGTGCATGAACTTTGCGGTTGAAGAAACCCGCTCACTCCGAATTCCGTCAAACCGGCCTTGAACGCTTTTTCAATTTCCGCCTTGTCCGTGTGTCCGGCATGAGCCAAGTGCGAAAGAACCGCAATCATCGGTGCCGCCGCCGTCGGGATACCGGACAATTTCGCCGGGTTCTGTGGTGTCAAACCGAAATGAACGTCCAAGTCGTTCAGGAGCAGACCCCGGAGCGTGTATTCGAACAAATCGATTACCCCGTCCGCCTTGACCAGGTTCTCGACCACCTGCCGGAAGGTCCGGTATTGATTCGGACTTAACTGCCGTAAAGCCGGAAGCGATTGCTGCACGAGCGGGATTTTCGACTCGACCGGAAAATTCGCCAGACGGTCAAGCATTTTTTGTGTAAGAACCAGGCATTGCGGTTCGACGCTTTGTTGAAGCATCGCCCACTGTTGATTGCGGACTTCCGGTTCGCTTGAGATTAACGTTGCAAATAACACCGCTCTGGCACCAAATGGCTCATGGGCGTTGTTTCGGATTTCGACCGGGATTTCCTCCAGAAGCACCGACGCGACAGCCAGTTGCCGAACATCGAGATTCCCGATTTGCCCGAGGACGGCAAGCGGATTGAACGGTGTTTTCGGTTCCGGCGGTGCTGAAATTGGGGGTACAGGATGTTGCCGCAAATCGTCGGCGTTTAATTGGAGCGGGTAAAGTACTTCGGGAAACCGTCCGTTGAACGACGGATCAATCGCACGAATCCGGTCGGCAAGTGGCGGATGCGTCGCCAGAAGATTTGCAAACGCACTGACTCCGCCGATGTTTGCAATGAACATGTGTGACGCTTCACCGGAATTGGGATGCCGGATTGCCGAACTGACCCGGCCGCAACCGATTTTTTTGAGTGCTCCGGTAATACCGCCGGGATTGCGTGTGAACTGGACCGCCGAGGCGTCGGCAAGGTATTCCCGCTGCCGTGAAATCGCCGCTTGAATCAGTTGGCTGAAAACCATCCCGATGGCACCAATGATATAAAGTCCGATTCCCAGGAGCAACAAAACCGCTTTGATCCCGCCGCCGTTTTTGTCGTCCCGGCTGCTGCGAGACCTTCCCATGTCGGTGTACCACAGAATCCGCATGAGCATTGCCCCGAGGATGACGAGCAGGTTCAGGCCGAAAAGGATGCTGATGAGGCGGATATTGATCCGCATGTCGCCGTTGAGGATATGACTGAACTCATGGCCGATTACTCCTTGCAATTCGTCCCGGGTCAAGTAGTCAAGCGTTCCCCGAGTGACGCCAAGAGCGGCACTGTTCGGCGAAAACCCAGCGGCGAAAGCGTTGATACTTGTTTCATGATCGAGAATGTAGACGTTCGGAACGTTGATTCCGGCGGCGATGGCAAGTTCTTCGACGATGTTCAAAAGCCGCCGTTCCGCAAAATCGGTCGTCGAAGGGGAAACACGGCGTCCGCCGAGCTGCTGCGCAACGGCGTTTCCACCGCCGCTGGCAAGTTCGACCGATTTGAAAAAACTCGCTCCGCCGACCAACAGTCCGACGCCGCACATTGTCAAAAAGAAGAGGATCGGATCGCAAAAGGACATCTGCTCCAGATATTCGGCGTATCCCGGATCGGTCAGAGCGACCGCGATAACAACCAAAGCGTAGAGAGCAACCGTCAAAGCCAACAAGGCAAGGACGTAGTAAAAGACCAGCGTTTTCGTGCGCCGCCTGGCATTGTCTTGATGCTGAAAAAAATCCATATTCGCCTCAAATGGTGTAGTTGTGAGAGGCATGTTAAAAATGAAAAATGAAAAATATCTTGTCAGTTCAGTAATTATATCAGAGCCCGCCGCGTAAGCAAGGGAATTCGTAATTCGTAATTATTTGGGGGGACTTGAAAACCGCTCCGTTTTCGACGAAAATTCGCCTGTCGTGATTACCTTCACTTGAACACACCGGAGGAACAAATGTCATCACAATGGTACTATCAAAAACGGGGCGAGGCGAAGCAGGGGCCGTTTACCGATAAGGAATTGAAGGCCAAAGCAACGGCAGGAGAAATCACACCGGACGGATTCGTTTGGAAAGACGGTCTGAAAAACTGGGTTCCCGCCGGTAAGGTCAAGGGACTTTTCGTGGCGACACCCGTTCCACCTGTTCCGGCACCGCCGCAACCAACCGCATCGTCTGACGTTTACGGATTTGCAAGTGATCCGTTTGCCGACCTGATTGCTCTTGAAAAACGGTCTCCGGCAATTGCCCGTCCTGCCCAGTCTATCCCCCCAGGGCTGACGCATTCACTTGCGTAAAGTGCCGTTGATTTAAGGTTCATCGATTGTTAAAATACGTTTTTCACTCAAGGAGGAGTCATGGAGAACGCCGACCAAACGACAAACATTACCAAGAAGATTACCAAACA
>CAZNVM010000435.1:0-4373 GCA_964576215.1 uncultured Planctomycetaceae bacterium | reverse complement strand
TCGACAAGTTTACGATTTTTACTGATTTTACCGTCATTTCGCTTCGCTTCATTCCGGCTTTTATTGGGGGAGATGAATAAAAGCCGGAATGGAGCATCGCGAAATGACGGTCTCGATACAAACTTGTCGACGGACTGGGCTCGGGTGTGAACGGTGAGATGAAGCTATTGTAATTTTGCAATTACAGGTTAGACTTCAAATACGCTGATACGTCGCACAGGGTGCGACGGCTAAATGTTCATCCTCTATCCTCGAATCGTTATGCGTTGGTTAGCTCAAAGAGCCGGAGCGTTTGAAGCGTCCGGGATACGTAAAGTTTTCGATCTGGGTGCGAAATTGGTCAATCCGATCAACCTTTCCATCGGTCAGCCCGATTTTGACATGCCGCAGGTCGCCAGGGACGCCGCTTGTGCCGCAATTCAAGCCGGAAAAAGCAGTTACACGCCGACCCAGGGCGTCGCCTCGCTCCGTGAAACGCTTCAAGCTCAAGTCCAAAAAAAGTACAATCATTCCGACCGGAACGTGTTCATCAGCAGCGGAACAAGCGGTTCGCTTTGCTTGGCAATGCTCGTTGTTGCCGAACCGGGAGACGAAGTGATCTTCTTTGATCCGTTCTTTGTGATGTACGACGCCATTATCAAAATGGTCGGAGCAACGCCAGTCGTCATTGATACCTATCCGAGTTTCAGGTTCGACATTCAAAAAATCGCCGACGCAATCACACCGAAAACGAAAGCGATTATTTTCAACTCGCCGGCCAATCCGCATGGAAACGTCGCAATCCGGGAAGAAGTCAAAGCGGTCGCCGAACTTGCGCAAAAGAGAGGCGTCCTTCTCATCAGCGACGAAATTTACAGTCAGTTTTGTTACCAGGAGTTCGTCTCCCCGGCGGAATATAACCCGGAAACGCTGGTCTTGGACGGCTTTAGCAAAACCTACGGGATGCCCGGTTGGCGCGTCGGGTTTGCGCATGGGCCGAAATTTCTGATCGAGCAGATGCTCAAATTTCAGCAGTACACGTTTGTCTGTTCGCCACATGTCGGGCAACTTGCCGCGTTGGCCGCTCTGGACGTCGATATGACGCCGGAAATCGAGAATTACAAGCGGAAACGGGACATGCTTTACGAGGGACTCAAGGACGATTACGAAATCGTCAAGCCGGAAGGAGCGTTTTACATGTTCCCGAAAGCTCCTTGGGGAACCGCGACGGAGTTTGTCGAAAAAGCGATCACGGAACACTCGATGTTGATTATCCCCGGCGGGGTGTTCAGCCGCAAAGACACGCATTTCCGCATCTCCTACGCGGCCACCGACGAAACGATCCAGCGAGGCTTGGAAGCGTTTAAAAAGTTGAAAAACGAGAGATAAACCACGGTGTTCCTTTCCCTCGGTCTCTCTTTCCCGCAACCCAAAAACTGCTATACTCAGGCGTGTCGTTTTACAGGAACACTTTTTTTGACAGCGAAAAACATGGGACAAGACGAAAAAAATGATGTGTTCGACGTTCGTCGGATTCGCCGCTTGGTTGAGTTGATGCAAGACAACGATTTGACCGAAATCGATCTTCAGCAAGGGGATATGCGAATCCAGATGAAAAAGGATTCGAAAGTTGCGATTGCGTCTCCGGGAGCAGCGGTTTTTGGCAGTCCGATCCCCCATGTTATACCACCCCTTGCCGCCCCGGTTCAACCACCGCCGATAACACCCGCCGACGAATCGCATATCGCTTACATCAAGAGTCCGATGGTCGGAACGTTTTACGTCGCCGCCAATCCGCAATCGCCGCCGTTCGTCAAAGTCGGCGACAGCGTGCACCCGGAAAAAACCGTCTGTATTCTCGAAGCGATGAAGGTGTACAACGAAATTCAGGCGGAAATGACCGGAAAAATTCTCGCCGTCCTCGTCTCCAACGGCGAACCCGTCGAGTACGGGAAACCGCTCTTTAAGGTCGACACGAAAGGATAGGAATAAGTGAGGAGTGCGCTCTAAACGGGACCATTCTTTCTTAAAAACAAGAAGAAAATGATTCGGTAGACCAAAAGAAACACGAACGCACAGATTGCGGACGCACAGAACCCAATCGGGCTGATCGGGTTGAAATGTTCGACTTTCCAGACCATCGTTACGACAAGCGGGCCGACGCAACCGCCGAGAATACCGATGAGGAGCGTTCCGATCAGGCCGCTCGGCTCCCTGCCCGGCAGAATGCTGCGAACCGCCAGACCGATGATCGTCGCAAAGCCGATCCAGATCAGAATCAGATTGACCCACTGCTGGGCCGTTATGGAAAGATTGTAGTCAGCCATCGGAGTAAATGAGAAATGAGAAATGGGAAATGAGAAACGAAAAATAGTCTTTCCGACACATTTTCTCATTTCTCACTTCTCATTTCTCATTTAGAATCTTACCAGTTATTCGTATTCTCCGCTTTCATTTGGTTCATCATGCCTTCTTCTTTGGAGAACGGATATTGCGGACCGGACGGGAAGTATTGGACACGCTGTTTCGTCCAATGCGGACTCGGCAACGTCATTCCATTGGTGTGAACGGTGCATCCGATTGAGGAAAACGCTCCAAGCAGAATCGTCCCTCCCACGATTGTAAGAACCCAGCGTCCGATGATTTTTTTTGCGCGATTCATTGCTTCTCCTAATGGATTTCCTTCCGTTGAGTATCGGTTATGTCGGTTTTGACGGAAAAACGGACAATCTTCACACGGCTTTCATCGGCAAAGCCGCACAATCGTCTTGAATCGTATATTCGGAAAATTCTATTTTTTCGGAAATATGTCCAATTTTTTACGGTTTTTACTCAAACCGCGTTTCGGCAGACCCCGGTTGACAGAACGGAATTCACTTTTATACTCCAGCTTCCTATTTTTCTCGCTCCGCTTTCCCTGTAACGGTCCTTGGAAGCGGAGCTTCACTCCCAGACCGAAAGACCCCGCGAGCCAAACGTTCTGCGTCTGTCCGGACCATCAGAATGTGCTGTGCGACTCGCGGAAAAGGAAAACCTATGTCCACTGATACCGATAAGGAAACTTCTCCGGTTGCGCAATTCGACCCGGAACGCAAAAAAAGTCTTAACCTCCAGGATTTGATCGAAGCCGGCGTCCATTTCGGGCACCGTGCCGCTCACTGGAATCCGAAAATGCGGCCTTACGTATTCGGACGCCGCAAATTAATCCATATCATTGACGTTCGTGAAACCGTCAAGGGAATCTTGCGGGCGAAAAAGTACCTCAAGCAGGTCGCCGCCCAGGGAAGTCTCATTCTCTTCGTCGGAACCAAACGGCAAGCGTCCGAACCGGTTCTCAAAGAGGCGGAACGTTGCGGAATGCCGTATGTCAGCACTCGTTGGCTCGGGGGAACGCTTACGAACTACTACACAATCCGCAACCGGCTCAAGAGGCTCGAAGAACTCGAAGCGATCACCGACGAGGAGCTTCATTCGCAATACTCGAAAAAGATGCAGTCGCAGGTCAAGCGGGAACGGAATAAAATGTACCGCAACCTCAACGGCATCCGGCACATGAACCGCTTTCCCGAATGTATGGTGATCGTCGATCCCAAAAAGGAGAAAAACGCCGTTCGCGAAGCCCACAAGCACGGAATTGTGACCGTCGCTCTGATCGATACGGATTCCGACCCGGACGAAATTGATCTGCCGATTCCCGGCAACGACGATTCGATCCGTTCCATCGAACTGATTATGAGCTTCCTTGCCGACGCCGTGATCGAAGGAAAAAAAGAAGCCGGAATCGAGCATAAAGAGTAGTTTGCGAGTAACGCCTTTCACACCGGAGGACATCATGGCAACGATGGAACTCATTCACCAAAAATATGATTTGAAGGCAAGGTTGATTGGACGTATAGGCAGGGTCCAAAATACTTCGCAGCTCCGGGAAGTCGAGTCGCTTTTGGACGAAAAATTGCCGGAAAGCGTTTACGTTCTCTCAAAAGACGAGCGGGAAGGGATGAATATCGCCCTCCAACAATTGGATGCGGGACTTGGGATTTCCCATGAAACTGTGGAGGCCGAATTGGACAACTTGCTGGACGAATTGGAGCGGGAATGCAAGGCAAACGGAAACTGATTTGGTCCCCACAGGCACGAGAGCAGTGGAAAGAAATCCTTCGTTTTTATACAAAGCGAAATGGCAGTGCCGATTATTCCCGCCGTTTGAACAAAAAACTGCTCACGGTGCTTCGTATGTTGCGTCAGTGGCCGGAGGGAGCATTCCCATTCCGTGGCAATGTACGATCAGATTATTTTGTGCAGGTTCCTTAAATTTCAGGGCGAAACGAGTTGTCAATTTGGGCAAAATAGCGGACTTTGCGTTTTGCAAGTTGAAACGCCGCCGTTTTTTGCTG
>CAZNVM010000434.1:0-14191 GCA_964576215.1 uncultured Planctomycetaceae bacterium | reverse complement strand
GGAACGGGCAGCGCAGTGACCGGATCAAACAGCTGGGAAATCCGGTCACTTCACTGCGTTACGTTCCCGGCTGCCATTCACAAAGTGCGGTTATTATTATTATACTGTTCCTTACCTAAAATCACGGCTACACCCTAAAGGAAGAATTGTTTGGCAAACATGAAACCGATTTCTTCATCTCTCGTTCCTTACCTCACATTTCTCATCTGCACGTTCGCTTTTTTTCGAGACGTTCTTTTCGGGACGGCTCAGTTCGCGCATCGAGATGGGGCCCATTTTTATTATCCGCTTTATCGTTACATCCAGGAGGAACTCGCCGCTGGACGGTTGCCGCTTTGGATGCCTTACGAAGACTTGGGACAACCACTTGTGGGCAATCCGGTGGCAGGGTTGTTTTATCCGGGCAAGCTGCTCTTCTTTTTGCCGTTGGATTTCACAACGCTTTACCATTGGTTCATCGTGTTGCACGTTTTTTGTGCGGCCGTAACGATGTACCGCCTTGTCCGCTTTTACGGAAAAAGCGAAGCAGCGGCAACCTTTGCGGCAATCACTTACGCGTTCGGCGGTTCGGTGCTTTTTCAGCACTCGAACGTGATTTTCCTGATCGGGGCCGCTTGGTTTCCCGAATTGATTCGCCAAACATTGCGTCAAAAACAGACGCAACGCTTCTCCTGTGGACCACCGATCCTCATTGCTCTGATGCTCCTCGGCGGCGATGTCCAAGCGGCCTATCATGCCGGACTGGTCGTTCTTTTCATCCTCGGTCCGAAAAAGAGCGTCGGGCCGTTACTTTTGGCGTTTTTGCTGACCGCCATCCAGGTTTTGCCTGCCTGGGAGCTTTCCCGGGAGAGTGACCGTGCACTGGTTGGCGTTCCACGATCTGTCTGGGAAGCACCGTTTGCGAAAAACACAAAAGCGGCTTTCAACGGGTTGCTTTGCCGAAATTTCGACCAAGGAGGACATACATCGGGAATGTACAATTATAGCGTGCCCCCCTGGAGATTGACGGAAATGGTTTGGCCAAACGTCAGCGGCAAACAGTTTCCGGAAAATACCCGGTGGTTCTCGATGAGTCCTTACGACGATTTCACTTGGGTTCCGTCGCTCTACTGTGGGATTCTCGGATTGATTTTCGCCATCGTCGGAAGTTTCCAACGGCGTTTCCTCGCGTTGGTTTTCCTCGTGTTGGTTGTTGCCTCACTCGGATGGTTCGGAATCAGTTGGTTGTTCGGTACAGAAGCCCTTTTCGGTCCACCGGTCGGTGGAGTTTATTGGTTGATGAATCTACTGTTACCGGGATACACTCAATTTCGATACCCGGCCAAACTCCTGACGCTTGCGGCGGTTCCCTTTGCGGTACTTGCGGCTTACGGGTTTGACCGGGTAACGAACCGCGAACATCTCACAACGAGCCGCGAACGTGAGAGAGCGGAAAATAAAATCCCGCTCTCTCACGTTCGCGGCTCGTTGACACTCGCGTTGACACTTGTGTTCATTTCGTTTGTACTTCTCATCGTTTTATTGGTGACACCACTTTGGGGTCGGATCGCGGAAAACGTTCCGGTATGCCTGGTATTCGGACCGTTTCAAGCGGAAAAGGCCAAGTTGATCGTAGCCTGTTCATTTTTGCAGACGATTGTCGTACTCGCAATGTTCACGTTATTTTTCCGCAAGCGATACGCTCCGACACTTTTTGTTCTCCTTTGCTGCCTCGATCTTTACCTTGCAAATCACTGGATGATCCCGACGGTTGATCGCCAATTTTTTGCACAACAATCGACGCTACTGGAAAAAATTGTCCAAACGCATCAGGGCCAGCAACCGCCGCGAATTTATCGGTTGCCGATCTGGTGTCCGCAGCAATTCTCAAACCAAAGCAGTGCCAATCGCTTTGAGGAAATTACCTTTTTTGAGCGTGAGTCCCTTTGGCCGAAACACGCGTTAGAAAAGCGAGTCCTAATTTTCAATATTCCGGGAACAATTAGCATTCAAACCTATTATGAAAGACTCGGAGAAATTTATTCGAGTGTGGGATTCGAAACTTGCTACGCACGGTTAGGATGCGAGTATGTGATTTTACCGTTCCTAACCAATTTGAATCCTCAGAAAGCGGTAAAACTTTATTCCGATTCGGTCAACGACGTTGCGCTTTGGCAAATCAAGCAGCCTGGCCCGATTGCATGGACTATTGACGGAAGAACTGCCCAAATCGTTTCTTACGAACCGAACCGAATTGTTCTGGAAGCGGAAACCATTCAGCCGCAAACGCTTGTGCTTGCCGAACAGTATTTTCCCGGTTGGAAAGTGAAGATCACAAGTGAAAGCGGCGAGTATGCAACAAAAATCTTTCCGGTGGAGAAAATCTTTCGCGGAGTCGAAGTCCCGGCGGGAAAATGCCGCGTCGAGTTTTATTACGATCCGTTTTTGCTTAAACTCGGGGCATTCCTAACGCTGTTTGGTTGGATTTTTGTGTTATACCGCAACGTAAAATTGCGTGCCTCACAGGGTGAGGCCGCTAAGTCAGAGCCGCGCACGCAGTAAGCGGTGATCCCGGTGTTTTGCCTACCTTTCTTTCCACTCGTTCCTGCGGCCGGCTTGTACGTATTTCATTTGTTCGGAAAGTCGGGCGAGTTCCGAATGATTGGGGGCAAGATGGTGAATTCGGTCCATTGTAACTCGTGCGTCACCGAAACGGCCGTGTTTGAGTTGCAGGTCCGCCAGTGCGACGTGAAGTTCGACATTGTCCGGCGTCGTTTCGATTGCGGCCAAGTAGGTGTTCACCGCCTCGTCAATGCGACCCATTTCCTGGAGCGTTTCCGCTTTTCCCTGAATCAGAGAGATCGGCAACGGGTTCGGACGGTGCTGCCGTTCCAACGTTTGCCAAATCGCAAGTGCCCGTTGCGGTTGCTTCATTTTCGTTTGAAGAACGGCCAGTTCCGAAAGAATCTCCGCAGTCTCATACGCTCCCGGTGCCAAAAGAGCCAGTGCCCGATAATAGTCCGCCGTTGCTCTTTGATAGTGCTTGTGTGCTTGTTCCTCTTTCCCCCGTTGGAGCAGGTTTTCGCCCTGATCGAACTCGGCCTTTCCATGCAAAGCCCAACCTTTGTACCCGCCCGGTGCAAGGTCAATCGCTTTTTTGGCAAAACGGCTTGCTCCATCGGTTTGGCCCAGAATGAGCAGTTTTTCGGCAATCGAAAGACTGAGGGTTTCATCTTCGTTCCCCTCTTTTTTACCGATTTTCGTTGCTTCATCGAGTTGACGGAGCGATTCCTTGTGTTTTCCCTGTTGCCAAAGAACTTCGGCGTAATGCCGTCGGATATCGGTCTCTTTGGGGTTGAGTTTGACCGCCCGTTCCATTTTCTTTTCCGCGTCGTCCCACTGGCCAAGTTCCATCGCGGTGCTTGCTTCGCGGCAAAGCTCACGGCTTTGCACAATGCCGGGCGTAAGCGGACGAGTCTTGAGCCGGTGCAAACATCCAGCACCGCCGAAAACGATTTCGGTGAACAGGAAGATGTAAAGCAATCGGCGAAACATTAAGGGCATCGGACATCGGGCATCGGGAATAGGAAATAGAGCATTGGGAATGGGAAACACACTCCTCTTTTTTCCCTCCTATTCCCGATGCCCGATGCCCGATGCCCTTGTATTCTACTCTTTTTCAAGAAAACGCCCTAGATCGATTTTGCGGATTTTAACGTATTACAAGAATTTTGCCAAAAAATCTGGAAAGAAAATGTTAAAATGGGTGGTTTGGCAAGAATAAGAGTTGTCAGAAACGTTCTTTGGGCTATATTTGAGCGTGATTATTCTGCAAGTGGCCCCATTGTTTTCCATTTCCCATTTCTCATTATTCCCTCCCATGTCTGCATTGATTCGAGAAGAACGGCTGAAGCAGTACCGTAAGGATCGGGAAACCGCCAAGGAATTCCTCCTGCTCGGACAAAAAGACGACGCATTAAAGCTCCTGGAAGACGCCCGACAACAAGCCAATATCAGCGGCGACGATGATTTTCGGATGCTTTTTGAGTCGTTGCAAATTTGTGTTGTTCAGCCGGACCATCCGCAACAAGTTGAACTTTTACAACAAGCTCTCCAGTGGGAAACGAAGCAAAATTTTCCTCTGGAGCAGGTGATGTATCTGGAAATCGGACGTTTTTACGCCGACGCCGACGATCAGGATACGGCAATTTCCTGTTTCAGCGAAGCCCTCAAGATCGACCAAAGCGATTTCGAAACCTTGCGATTAACCGGAATTTCGATTGCCAGACAAGGCGACCCGGACACGGCCCTAAAATGGTTCGAAACGGCACTTGCGGCCTCGGACAACACGGATTCGTTTTCCTGGCGTGAAAAAGCGTTTACCGAACAGCGAATTGGAAATATCGACCAGGCCCTTAAAAGCATGGAGCAGGCTGTCCAGCTTCGTCCAGACCTTTGGAGAGCGAGTCAGGAAAAACTCGAAAAACTTTGCAAAACGCACCCGTCTCTCCCGCCGATACCGTTGCTTCCGAAAGTTTCGCCGGAACCGATTTCGGAACTTCTGGACGAGCCTGCCCCTTATCCCGTTGACGACAACACGCCTATTGGAGGAATGGAAATGGAGTTTTCAAAAAATTCGCTTGAAGCAATGGTCGTGGAAGCCGTGAAAAGTGGTTCGGCCAAGCTCCAAAAACGGTTTTTCTCCGAATCGGTTTTCCCGAAAGAAAAAGCGTTGTGGTTTTTTCTGGAGCCGCCACAAACCGGGTGGACCAGCGGCGGCGGACATTTCCTTTGGAATCGTGGGACCGGAACGATCATTGATCCCGGTGCCGGTTTTCTCGACGCACTTGCAGAAGCCGGGGGCACGCTTGCCGAAGTCCGCAATGTTGTCGTTACGCACGACAACGAGTCGCAATTGGCCGAGTTTGAGACGATTCGTAAA
Source organism: uncultured Planctomycetaceae bacterium (assembly GCA_964576215.1). Classification (GTDB taxonomy): domain Bacteria; phylum Planctomycetota; class Planctomycetia; order Pirellulales; family Thermoguttaceae; genus JAVBSX01. Next base: position 9,270 of record CAZNVM010000434.1, on the reverse strand, counting down.
CTGTTGCAAAAAGGGAACCTTGCGAAAAACGTTCGCTTTTTCCTGAACCTCGGCGCAATTCAAAAACTGTCTGCAACTGTTGACTTGAACGACAAGGCGTTTTCCGAAGGATACTTGACGCTTTACGTGGGAGCGACCTACGATTTGCTCGGCGGTGGAAAAATCAAATCTCTTCCCGCTTACCATCAGGAACTCAAGTCCGCCGACCAAGCGGTCGGGCTTCAGATTTCGCTCGACACGGAGTTCGGCGAGGCAAAACGAATCGTTTACACAAGCGATACCGGTTTGTTCCCACTTGCGCCTTCTTACAACCATGCGGAAAATCGGATTGTTTACGTTTCCGACAAAAATCAGGCGAGCCGAATCCTTTCCCGTCGATACCAGGACGAGGGAGCGGACAACGCCGATTTGATGATTCTGCATTTCGGGCAAGCTAATGTCCGTTCTGACAAAAACGTCAATGAAATGCAATTTGTCGATCCGAACAACCGACCCGATGAAACGCAACTTGCGGAGTTGTGTACCGTCGGACAGCTCGGTTTCCTCGGCACTCGCGAAATGCTTGAACAGTGCAGGCCGAAATTCGCCGTCCTGTGCCAATGGGCAAAAGAACTTGTCCCGCTACGGACGGAGTTGAGTGAACTGTTACAAAACCAGATCGGCACGGAATCGACGAAACTTGTCGCCGGAGACCGTTTTTTGATGTACGATATTTTTGCCGACACGGTTTACGACTGTGTTGGAGACTCCTGGACCGCCGCTCGGAAAATAACAACGGCGGATCAGGAAGGAAAACTTTTCTATTTTGCGGAGGAGACCCAAAAAACCTTTGAATCTTCGTCCGATTATTATGTCAATCGTTTTTTGAACGATTTGAAATACCAACAATTATTTCAAGGAGAGTGATCATGGACAGTCTATCCAGTATGATTTCGTCGGCAGTTCAATTTCAGCAAGAGAAGACTCAAATGGAAGTCCAGATGGGCGTCTTGAAAAAAACGTAGCAAGTGGAAAAAGAGGTCGGCGAGATGCTCGTCGGTCTGACTGCACAAGCCGCCGGTACGAGTTCCGCTTTCGCAAAGCGACATGGAAAACGAAATGCGATCCTACGTTTCGTGGTACAACGAGCATCGTCCGCTCAGGTTTCATGTTGCCAAATCGACGGTGGAACTTTGGGTGAATCGAGCCCACGGAAAACGGCTGGATCGCGTCGATTGGACCGACCGTTCCGCCGGACCGAAAACGCCTCACAATCGAGTTTCCGTACACGTCGAACACTGTGTTCTGGAACTTCGGAAAGAACTCAAGGAAAACAGTCCGCTTGGCGAATAACCAATCCGTTCACATTTTGAGTTACTTTATCTTACCCCAATCCTGCGAAAACCGCAATTCCCGTTGCTTAATCCCTGATAATCGCTTACAATGGGGACAGCTTCAGCAGGAAAACGCAAAATCCATGAAAACCGATTTATGAAGATTCTCGAAATTCCGGAACTTGTTGGTCTTGATTCACGGGGCGGAGTGATTCGGATTCCGCCGGACTTGGACGTTCCGCTCACGGACCGGGTTCGCAAAATCATTGACACCGCCCCGTTTCGGCGGTTGGCGAGAATATCGCAGCTTGGTCTCGTTTCTCTCATTTATCCGGCGGCACACCATACCCGGTTCGAACACTCGCTTGGAGTGTATCGGCTCGCGCTCTTGCTGTTGAAGCGGCTGGCGTATCTCCCGCGATTTACCGAAATGGTGTCGAAAGAGGACGCGGAACTCCTGATCGTTGCGTCGCTTTTGCACGACATCGGGCATTGGTCGTTCTGCCACGCCATTGAGGACATGCGGTTGCCGGAACTTCCGAACCATGAATCGGCAGCCCAAACGTTTCTACTTGATGGAGAGCTTGCCGATGTTTTACGAAACGACTGGAACATTGAACCGGAACAGGTGATCGCACTGCTTAACAAGGCGGAATCGGTCCACGGCGATCCCGGTAAACGGCTCCTTTCGAGCATCCTTTCCGGCCCGATTGACATCGACAAGATGGATTACCTGTTTCGTGATTCGCTTCATGCCGGAGTTCCTTACGGGCGGCACTTCGACCAGAACCGGCTTATTGCGAGTCTTTGTCTGAACGAAGCGGGAGACGGACTGGCCATTTCCGACAAAGGGAAAACGGCGGCGGAACTGATGGTGTTTGCCCGATACGTCATGTTCAACGAAGTGTACTGGCACCACGGCGTCCGAACGGCAACCGCAATGCTGCAACGGGCGTTTTACCTGTTATTCAAGCGAATCGACATGCAACGGGTTTTCCTTGGCACCGAACAGGAAATGATCGACTTGCTCCTGGAGGTTTCGCAAGGAACACCTGCCTGGCCGCTTGTGGACGGTTTGTTCGGCAAAAAGCGACGACTTTACAAACGGCTCGCCCAGTTTAGCATCATGGAACAACCGGAACTTTACCGCAAACTCGCCGGTCAGCCCTATCCGTGGTTGTGCGACGTTTCGGAAAAAATGTACGATTCGCTTTTGGGCGAACTAAGCGGCGACTTGGCACCATTTCGGGACTATCCGCTTCTGATCGACTCGCCGCCGGTCGAACGAGAAGTGGAACTGCGGATTGATGTCCATTCTCCCAAGGAAAACGTTTACCGGTCGCTCGAATCGATTTCACCGGTTGTTCGTTCGCTAGCCCGGGAACAGTTCGACGATTACGTCAAACGGGTCCGCATTTTCGCTCCGACGGAATTGGTACAAAAATTCCACGAACCAGACAAGGCGACACGGCGGATCGCGGAATTTTTATCCGGTTGGGGCGTCCGCTAATCAACAAGCTCCACACGCCAATCGGCAAGGCCGTTTTTTTCAACGACGACACTCAGACCGGAAGTGTTTGGATCATTGTACCGCTTCGGAATGAGAGATTTGATTTCCGGCGGTAACGAATGAACGGGAATTTCCCGCCCCGTTTTGGGATCCACTCTCGGTGTCTGTGCGGACGGTTTGCCGGGAAGCATCTCGTTTTTGACGACGACGACGGTGTATTCGCCCGGCAAAACACCGCGTTCGCCGATTGTTCGCAACTCGAATTTTCCTTCGGTGTTCGTCGTTCCGGCACCGATGCGGGCACCGCTGCCAAAAACTTTTGGTGTCAATCCAATGACCGCATCGGCCAATGGTTCCCCGTTGTATACGATGGTGCCGCGAACGGGAACCAGTCCCTCAATCTTCGGTTTTCCACAGCCGGACACCACAAAAAAAGCAAGGAGGATAACTACGTTTGTTACGGTCCATTTCATGACAGATCTCCTTCCGTTAGGGACTTTCCGGCATTTCATTGCCCGACGCAGACCCCATCGCACCCCAAATTCCATAAGGGGACGGACCTTGTCGAACCGGCGACTGGGAAAGGCTTCCTGTATCAATCGTGTCCGCAATGAAAGTTACCGAGGCATCGCATTTCAAAACGTACACGCCCATCGGATGATAACTGGTCGGTCCGCCCAGAAATTGATAGGTTGACGAACACGACGGCGAGTTTGGCGGCAAAATCGTACTGAACGAAGTCGTATGGATTGAGGCGGCAACCCAGTTGCGACCGATGTTCCGATCAAGCCTATTGTCGGGAACAGTGTATTGTCGATTCGGTCCTTCTGTTGCCAGGCACAGCGACGGGTTGAACCCCGCCGTAACATCCACGCCGCCGGTTCCCATGTTGACGCTGAAAATATTCGCATTCAAAACGTGCCGACTATGCGTTTCGGAAATCCTGTGTTCGCTCATCAATACGGTGTTGGAGGTTCCGTCCGTAATATCCCTGAACTTCCGATATTCCAGTACGGCGAAGGGACCGCGTCCAATCCCCTTTCGCGGAAATGTGCCCGGATCATAATTATTGAACGGAATATCGCCGCTGGAAATTGCGTAACTGTTGGACGCCGCTCCCGTACCGTCACCGCCAAAACCGTCGAACGAGGAATCATTCGCTTTCCAATTGAGACCGGGATCGGACGGACACACCAAAATGGGCATTGATCCTGTCCAAATCGGATTCTTATTGGGCGTTTCGGGAAATTGCATACATGTCATTTCCTCGTGGAACGGATGGTTCGAATTGGCGTCCTGTGCGTGAAATTCCTCGTAGAGGGCATTATGTTCGATGAATGGGAGGAGTGCGACGAAGGTTGAGTACATGGCAACGTCCATTCCCCAAGCTTTCCAGGGATTTCGATTGTCCGGCCCGAAGTCATAACCGGGCAAAGAGTCGAATGCGTCATGGTAATTGTGAGTCGCAATTCCCAATTGACGCAGCTTGTTGGAACAAGTCATTCGTCTCGCCGCTTCCCGGGCCGCTTGGACTGCCGGAAGAAGCAAGCTGATCAAAATTCCAATGATCGCAATGACGACCAAAAGTTCGACAAGGGTAAACGCCTTGATAAGTGGGGAGCGGGGAGTGGAGAGTGAAGAGTGAGATTTGTTTGACATTGTTTTTCAATCGGTTGTTTGCGCAAAGGAAACCGCTTTTGGCGGCGCAAAACGAAGAGCGGGAAACGGCCAATCTCTTGTCCTTCGCAATGGGAGACTGACGCAACGATACTGTAAGGAAAGATTGGTAGGTCTTCTGACTTGCGGCAAAGAAATCGCGGGCCTTCTCGACGGGTTTTCCGTCAATGACCGTTGGAAATTGCGATTTCCGATCCGCTTACAGCGGCGAGGACCGTCCCGGATTCACACCGGGTTCCCTGTTTACCGTTCGTTCCAGAAAGAACGAATCGGTCACCAATTCCTCAAAGTTTTCCGGATTCTACCAGAGAAGCCGAATTTGAATAGCGGGACCTTCACCGCGCCAGGCCGTCGACCAGGCCGAATGGTAGCCGGGAGCGCAACGGAGTGAAGCGACCGGACCGAATCGCGGGGAAATCCGGTCACTGCGCTCCGTTTCCGGCTGCCATCATTATTATTGGTCCCTGTGCCTTGACTGTTTTGAGTCACGGAATACTCACGCTCTCCCCGCCGGCGATGGTCAATAACGCTTTGAGCGTTTTTGGGTCCACACTATTGCTGAGAAAATGGACCGAGCCGTCGATAAACGTGCAGTTGGCACCGGTTTGGTGGAAAGAGCCAATCCCCTGGTCCGACCTGTTGACACCTTGATAAGCAATCTCTTGCGGAATATCGACCGGTGCCATCCAGCAGACCGGTTCCTTTCCCTCGACAAACCCAATCGTGTTCGATGTACCGTCGATGATCCGATGAAACGTGTACTTTTTGCCGTCCTGTTGCGGCGGTTGCCCGAACGTTTCCCCGCCGACAACCATGAAATACGTCGTACCGCTCTTCATGTAGCCGAGCTTGTTTTCTTCGCAACGGAACACGACAGGCATTTTGTCGTGGAACTGCTTGTTGTACTCGCTGTCCCACGGTTCGTCCTTGCGGATCGCTTCATAAAGTGCTAATTCTTCCATGTACGGCAACAAAAGTACCCGCCAACTGTGGAGCGGTTTGCCGCCAGAGTCCGCCGAATACGGCGGCGGCAAACATCCCTGGGCGTCATGGTAATTATGAACGGCAATAGCAAGCGTTTTCATTTTATTCACACAATCCATTCGCCGGGCCGCCTGACGGCTTCCGAGAATTGAGCCTTCAAGCATCGGTGCAACCAGCGGCGTTACGTTTTCAACCGCTTGCCGTATCGTCGGTGCATCCCAAAAGACGGTGAACTGCGTCCCCTGCGGTTTCGGGATGATCGTATCCCGGAGACGCTCAAGGTTGTCCCACGTTGAAATTGCTTTGACACGTTCAAAAAATTTCCGTTCGATTTCATTGTCGGGAACGTATCCGTCTTTTTTTTCTTCCCAGACCTGGAAGCCGATTTCGAAAATTGCCCGACCGTTGAAATAGAGTTCCTGGGCGGCGAGTTCCGAGGTGGCACTGGCGACGGCGCAGAGTTCCGGCTTGACCGGGTCGATTCCGACCGCTTTGTACCGAAGCCCGCCGACCAACTTGGCAATGTCAATCTTGTTGAGCGGTTCCCTCAAAAACGGCTTGGTGTCCGCGAGAACTTTCCTGACGAAATCGGGAACGGCAAAAAGAATTTGCACCGGATAATTTTCAACATTCTTCCTTGCTTCGAGAAAATCGGGACGCGATTTGAGACGCATTGGTCCGAGGTCTTCCGGTTCGGCAAGGCCAATCAGGATGAAATCGTTGGTTTCCCGCAAGCGAAACTCCGTGGCTTCCAGCGAAGATCGCAGCATGGTAACGTTAAGCCGCTTCGTCTTGGGCAAGGCGACGTAGGCGACATCGAAGCCGAGGCCGCGCAGGTTCAGCACGAAATACGCCTCGTCGATTCCGAAGGTTAGCGACAACAACGCTTTGCCGCCGCCGACGAGTTGGGCAATCGCGTCCCAGTCCCGAATGGTGTTCTCGAACGCTTTCCGTTGGTTTTCGTCCGGGAAGAGTTCCTGAAGCATCTCCGGCGAATAGAACCCGGTGTCGCTGAGCAGTTTTTCAATGATCGGTCGGTTATTCCGCACCAGCTCCGCCGCATCGATTTTGGCGAAATTGACGTAAGTGACCAACATGGTTTCCTCTTCGAGAAGGAGAGGCAGTTTGTCGTCCGCGATGCAAAATGATGGAACGAATAGTAGTATCGTGAGTAATATGTGTTTCATGATGTTATTGTAAGTGATAAGTGATAGGTGATAGGTGATAGAGAAATCTATTCCCCTCCTGCCGTCTGCCGTCTGTCGTCTGCCGTCTGCCGTCTGCTATCTGCCGTCTGCCGTCTGCTATCTGCCGTCTGCTATCTGCCGACAGTTACTTCCATCCGCGACAGCCCTTGCGTTTCGTATTCGAGGATTGCCGTGTTGCCCACAACCCGGTATTGGTACGGCTTTCCGGTCATCTGATCGATTTTCGGCACAGGAACCTCCTTGATGGCGTCAAGCGTTTTCGGCAACTGCCCGTCGTTCATCGCGGCGTAAAGCCGGATCGCTTCGATAATTTTCAGCCGATCCAGAGTCTGCTCCGTCCGAAGATAAGCACTCTTGGCCGCCGTCGTTGCCGGGAGAAACAGGGTGAGGAGAATTCTGGCCGGCTCCATCCTGCCACCTAAAACACCGGTACCATAATGGAGCGATTCGTCAAACGGAATTGCTGTACTGGATTCGCCTCGTGGTAAAGCGGAGATCACCTGTTCCACGTCGTAAGCTCTTTGGATTTCTCCGATAATGTGGGGCGTCACAATTTTGTACGTTGACATCGCTTCGATTTCTTCCTCCGTTTTTCCCTGTTTCAAAAGGCTTTCCTTGGCGAACGGATAGGAAAAAAGACAAGCATACGTCAGGAAAACGGAGCGGCCCGATTCCGACTGCGTGTTTTTGTCCTTCTCGCCGCGGTGAATTCCAAATTCGTAAACGGCATCACACAAATCACCCAACACCGCCCGACATTCTTCGTCGGACGCTTCGGGAATCGTTTCGTAAATCGTCGGCAACATCTGTCGGGAAAACATCCAGAGCCGTTCCGCTTCCATCTGATCGAGCAGTGCTCTGGGCGAAAATTCCACTTGCGTCAAAGCGGCGTACAGGTTCGGAGCATCCGGTTGGTTGGCCAAATCGTGAAGCCGATGCTGCATGGTTTCCTGAATCGCACGACCGACCAGACCGGCAACGAGACTGTTGAACGGCTTGGAATCCTGGACATGTTCGCCCAGAACAAGCCCGATTCGGAGCGTTTTGACCGCGTCTTCGTACTTGCCGTTACGGATTTCCCAGTCCGCCTTGCCGCTAAGGTATCGTCCAAGCGTTCGCATTTCCTGGATATTCGGCAAGAGAGTCCCGATTCCCTTGTATTCAAACGAATCGCTCCAGTCGTAATACGTTTTTCGACTGGCCCGTTCGAGAAGAAAATAAACCCGGTCAAGCGATTGGAAGAGCCGTTCTTCATCCTCAACGGTGATTTTCGTGTAACAATCGTCCGACCAACAAGGATACAAAGGAAACGCTTTGAATTTCAGGAACTGCTTTTGCTGTTGATTGTTCGCGTTCTTGTACTCTTCGCTTTGGAGCACGGCGGCTTGGGTTGCGTTGAACACCAGATTGAACTGGCTGAGCGCATCCGAGTACAGGTAAGCGGCGTTGCTGGATTCCTTTTCGGTCGAAAAGACCCGAAGCCGATACTTCAGGAGCGGGTCAGGCAATTTCGCCGGAGAAACCGTGAGTTTGACGTATTGACCGCGAACGTCTTCGGGCCGCTCATCGCCGCCCCACGTTTCGGTGTAAGCCCGATAGGAATCCCGAGCCGGTCGTTTCGGCGGCTCCTGAGCCGTCAGCGTCGGCAGAAACAGGGCGAGGAAAATGAAAGGAATGATGGGTTTCATAGTGATTAGTGGTTAGTGGTTAGTGATTAGTGATTAGTGATTAGTGATTAGTGATTAGTGATTAGTGATTAGTGATTAGTGATTAGTGATAGAAAACTACAACATCGCTGCTACTTTTTTATAAAAAGGACGAGGTTGCACCGCAGTTGCTGTATTGCGGTTAAGCAATTCATCAATCTGTTGTTTTGTTAAAAACAAATTATGCTTTACCGCATAATCAAATGCTTCATCTACTTCAGACATCTCGGAACTTTTAAAAACAAGGTCTTTAGGTGACGGCAAAAAATTTGGTATTCGCACAGAACGCGCAAACGCCTCCTCTACATCAGGCGGAGCGTCTGTATAACGCGCATCGTCATCATAAATTATTTTCTTTTTCATAATATTTTTTTTGTTTTCTCCATATTCCTGCTCCAAAAATACGGATAATATTATCTCTTAATGTAAATCTTACTGTTATAATATCATCAACAACTTTTCCAATACAATAGTACCTTTGCTCTTCAAAAGAATGTTTTTCATCTTTATTAATTATCGCCAACGGGTCTGCAAACGCCATTTGCGCTCTACCAAACGACACATTGTGTTTTTCAATGTTTTCGGCATTCTTATTTTCGTCCCATTCAAAAGTCATTGCATTATTTTTTTTGCGAAGGTAGTTATTTATCTGGTTATTTGCAGCCCACCAATCGCTTCGCCACTTCGACTTGCCTTCGACTTCGCTCAGGCACCGGCTCAGTGCAGGTTTATTGGGGGTTACGAGATGTTAATTACATTCTTAATTCTTAATTCTTAATTCTTAATTCTTAATTCTTAATTCTTAATTCTTAATTCTTAATTCTTAATTCTTAATTCTACATTTTTTTAAGCATATTCAAATTCTCTCTTTG
>CAZNVM010000433.1:0-19742 GCA_964576215.1 uncultured Planctomycetaceae bacterium | reverse complement strand
TCGACAAGTTTGTATCGAGACCGTCATTTCGCGATGCTCCATTCCGGCTTTTATTCATCTCCCCCAATAAAAGCCGGAATGAAGCGAAGCGAAATGACGGTAAAATCAGTAAAAATCGTAAACTTGTCGACGGACTGGAATTAGTGGATGGTTAAAACAAGCAGAGTTGCATTTATTACTCAAAATGTAAACGGATTGGTTATGAGGCCGGAAAAAGAGTTGAAATTTAAGGGCATAGGGCATAGAATTTTGCTTGTTCGACTCTCTTCCATCAACGAGGAAAAGGTGGAGAATACTACTGTTTTTCCTATGCCCTATGCCCTATGCCCTCGACTGTTTTGAGTACCTGTTCGTTTACGGTTTGAGTTTATTAGTAACTCAAACCGTAAACGAACGGAACTTTCCAATGTTCCACGTTCTGGTAGAAATGGAGCAATTCATTCATTGGCACAGGATTGGGCGATTCCGATACGCCGAGGAGTTCCTTGTGTGTGAGAAAACAATCCTTGTATTGCCAAAGAGGGAGAACCGACGTTTCCTCAAAACTGAGCCGGTGAATCGCTCGAAGTTCCTTGGCAATCTCCGTCCACTCTTGAGCTCGTTCCAGTCTTTTCAACGCCAAATCCATGTAAACGCTCGACGAACCGACCAGACCATCGCCGCTGAGAATCGCACGGACATCGAACATCGGTTCGGAAACCGGACAGCCGACGAGCCAAAAATCGACCCGATTGCCCCGGCCTATCGGTTCGTCGGGACTATAAGGGACAAGTTTCACGGGAATTCCAATCGATTCCCATTGCCGCCAAATCATTTGTGCCGCCGTCTGAGCCGCCGTGTTGTTTGGGTGAGCAAGCACGATCTCCGGCATGTCCGACGCCAATTGCATCGCCCGCTTTCGTTTCGGTTGCTCCTCTTCCTTGAGCAACTCCTTGTCACGGACGTGGGAAAGCGACATCAAACAGAGCGCGACGGCCAATTTCGGGTCGTAAAGCCGCGGAGCGATCTGCAAATCGTAACCGTATCCGATGGGATCAACGTCGGAACTCCCTTTCGGTGCGACACCACTGATGATTACAACCGTATTCGCTCTGCCGCTTAATTGTTGCGCGATCTCCTGACGGTTCAGTCCGTAAAGCAACGCACGGCGAAACGTCCGGCTCGACGGCAACGCCCGGTTACAATTGGGAACCAAAAAGTACACCGTCGGCGTTGCGTATCTGCCGACGACGTACTGTCCGGCAAGCTCCGGTCGATTTGCGATTTCCCACGGTGCAAGCCGGTCAATCGCAAGAATCTTTTTCTCCGCAAGCAGCTTTAACCCTTCCGGTGTTTCTGAAACGGAAAGTTCCCGAATCATTTTGGGACCGCTTTCAAACGGAAAAGCGTAATCTTTGTTGGCTTGGAAAACGGTAAGCTCCGGTTTTGCCGCATCACTTTGACGAAAGTACGGGCCGGTTCCACCGGACGGAAGAGAAACGGTCGAATCGTAACGGGACCGAAAAACCGGGACGCGAAATAACGATTCCGGGAGAACATGCCGCTCACGCAGCCGAATTGCAAGACGGGCGTAGTCTTCGATTTCCACGGACGCAATGGTGTTTGTCCAAAGAGGCTGGTCCGATAATCGAAGCAGGGACTCTGCAATTTCAAAGGCGGAGACCGGAGAATTGTCCAGTTTCAAACACAACGTTTTTCCGTAATCTTCCCGTGAAAGAGTCCCGTAAGGCGAGAGGTATTTCCCCCCTTCGACCTCAAACCCGACTTGCTCGGCGAAGTTGCGAAAAAGCAAACGCTGCTGTCTGGCTGCGGCAAGTGGAGAATACGTGTTTGTCAGGTAAAACGAATTCTGTACAAAATCCGCCGGAATCGTTTCCGTAACGCCGACGGTCAGACTGGGATATTTCGCATGAAGCGTCTGAGCGTATTCCCGCAATCCGTTCAAGTTCGGATCAACGACGGCGGCCACTTCGTTCTTTTGGACCGCAAGGGTGAAATTTCCCGACTCGAACGCCTTTCGGGATTCGTCGAAAAGTTTTTGTGCACGATTTTGATAGACGTTGTTCCAACGATTGGCAACCGGATGGTCCGGAAACCGCGATTGAAGAAGCTCGATACAACGACGTGCCGCCTGGTAATCCTCACGACCGGTTGTGTCTTTGAGAATTTCGTTGAAAATCGTCCCCCAATGATCTGCGATCTTGGGATAATCCTTCTGCTCCGTGTAAAGCTGCTCCAAACGGGCAATCGCGTTGCTCCAATCGCAACGTTTGGAATAGAAAATCGCTTCTCCGAGTAGGAACTGTCGATACGGTTCCATCAGTCCCGGCGGAGGATCGTGTGAGCGAAGGTAATCGTAATATCCGTACAGTTCCTCCAGCGATTTTTTGAGCGGATCATCGGGATCATTTTTCACCGATCCCGGTGTCGCTTGCGGCAGGCTCGAAAGTTTTCGCAAAATTTCCGATTGTCTTTTGCGAAGCTCTTGAAAAACGAGTTCGCTAAAGGTCTCCACCTTTGCGATTGCACTTGCATTAACGAGATACTCTTCGGCGGGAAGTTCAAGAAATCGTACCTTAACTTCGCCCACCGGTGTGCGAGCAATGGGAGAGATGTCAAACGTGCCACCCCCTTCCGCTTCGGTGAGCGTTATCCGGCAAAACGGGGGTTGCTGATAAAGCGGCGACTGCCCGAATACGGAGGATACCGTAAGCAAAAGGAAAATACAAAAAGTTCTCATGATCTCTTCCGACGAAAAGCCGGATTCTTTAATACGGGATCAACGCCTTGACCCGTTCCATCGGGATATGCAATTTTTCACGTCCGTTGAGGTCAAGCAGTTCAATCAGGAACAACGCTCCGACGACTTCGCCCCCTTGGTTTTCGACCAACTGACGGCAAGCGTCCATCGTTCCACCGGTTGCGAGCAGGTCGTCGATCAAAAGCACTCGTGTTGCCGGTTTGATTGCGTCCTCGTGCATCTGGATCGTGTTTTTACCGTACTCCAACTCGTAGGAAAGCGACACGGTTTTGTACGGCAATTTGCCCGGCTTGCGAATCGGGATCAGCCCGGCCCCAAGCTGCAACGCAACCGGAGCGGCGAAAATGAAGCCGCGTGCCTCCGGGGCGGCAATGCAATCGATTTTGCCCCAGCCTTTTACCGCCTCGGCCATCCGGCGAATCGCTTCCTGATACGTGACCGGATTTTCCAACAAAGGCGTTATGTCCCGATAATGAATGCCGGGAATCGGAAAATCAAACACCGAACGAATGGAATCACTTAAATTCATAACGAGAGTGGAGGACAGGGAGAAGTGGGGAGTTTAGCCGCCGCACCTTGTGCGGCGACACTGATGACGACGATATTCTACGAAATTCACTTCGCAATACAAGTCTACCGTCTCATTCGTCGGCTCAAATAGGCTGAAAGGGCGGCGTCGAGCGGGGTACTGGTCCGAAAGAGTGCGTAATCCGCTTGGGCTTGGGAGCAACCGCGACGCACTTCTTCAAGGTATTCTTCCAGTGCCGCCAGGTACCCTTTACGTAGCATTCGCGGGTCGCAACGGACCATCGCCGACAGCTCCAACCCTTCAAACCGCGTCGGGCCGCCGAGCGTGAAATCGAGTTCGTCGTCGTCTAAAACGTGAAGCACGAGAATATCGTGGTTGCGGCTGCGGAGAAAATTCAAGCCCTGGAAAAAACCGTCCCGATTGATGAGCAGATCGGAAATCAAAACGACCAGCCCGTGTCGCGGGATCGTTTCCGCCACTTCCTGAAGCGTTTCCCGAAGGTTCGGTTGAAGCGTTTGGTATTGCGACAAAACCTCTTCAAACGGCAAGGCGTTTTCCCGACCGGTCTTCTTTTCTGCCCGGACCGCCGGATCGTCCAGTTCCATCGTCGCAACGATTGCCGCCAGGTGCGACTGCTTCATCCGGGCAGGGAGAATCGAATCGGTTTCCTTGTCGAACGTGATACATCCGACGGCGTCCTGTTGCCGCATCGCCAAATAGGCAAGCGAAGCGGCAATGGTAGAGCCGTAATCGTATTTCGTGAACGGTCCGTACCCGTACCGCATACTCGGCGACGCATCGACCAAAAGCGTGCAGCGAAGGTTCGTGTCGATGTCGTACTGCTTCACATAAAGCCGGTCTTGTTTGGCCCAGACTTTCCAATCGACGTTTTTCGGATCGTCGCCGGGGACATATTGCCGATGCTGCCGAAATTCGACCGAACTTCCGAAATGCCGGCTTTTGTGCATCCCGCTCAAAAATCCTTCGACGACATGTTTTGCACGTAAATCAAGCCGTGAAATACGTCGAAGTGTTTCCGGATGAAAGTAGGACATGGGAGTGTAAACGTTTTTTTAGCGACGGAGCTTGTTCCGTATGGGAGTGGTGTTAGGGACTCATTATACCGTATTTTCTCCCGGATAAAATGATAATGAAATTGTTTTTTGTCGTTTTTGGCAAGAGAACTGCAAAGTCTCTGGGAACGCAGGCATCTTGCCTGCGCGAGGCAGGCTGGAAGCCTGCGAACCCAGGGGCAGGCAAGATGCCGGCGTTCCCAAGGGCAGGCAAGATGCCGGCGTTCCCAGAGGTGCCCTCAATTTCTACCCATTTTGAACAATGCAGTTCTCTTGTCGTTTTTGGCTACCACGGTTGTTTTGTCGAAAAAATATGATATGAAGTAAACAGGCGGAGAAAACCGCCGAACACTCTTTAAGCGACGGACTCTCACACTCACCTTTCTCAAAACATGTTCAACAAAAAGAAAAGCAAGGCGGCCAACAAAAGCGGCAACCCAGTCAGGAAAATTGCGACGATTGAAACCGAAAAAGGAACAATCGTTTTGGAACTTTTTTCGGACCAAACTCCGAAAACCTGTGCGAATTTTGAAAAACTCGCCTCGGAAGGGTTTTACGACGGTTTGACGTTTCACCGGGTCATCGAAGATTTCATGATCCAGGGCGGCTGTCCGAAAGGAACGGGAACCGGCGGACCGGGCTACACGTTTGAGGATGAGTTTCACAAGGATTTAACGCACAGCGGGCCGGGGATTCTTTCCATGGCAAACGCCGGCCCGAATACGAACGGCTCGCAGTTTTTCATTACGCATGTCCCGTGCCCCTGGTTGAACGGCAAACACACGGTCTTTGGCCGTGTTCTCGAAGGCCAAAACGTCGTCGATTCCATCGCACAGGGGGACGTTATGAAAAAAGTGACCGTGCAGTGATTCGTGGTGTCAATCAACCGCAATCGATGGAAAGCAGGAATCCGGGAACCTTGCGAACGCCGTCTGCCAAAAACGCCTTGAGCAACGATTGCGTTCTGTACGGACCGCTCCGCACCGGATCAACGACGAGCAGGTTGGCACCAATTTGGTCGGCGTCGGTTTTGAGCAGAGCGGGATCGGTTCCCAACACGGCCCGAATGTTCGCCTTGCGATTGGCAACGCACATCGCCGTCGCCGGGTAGTTTGACACCACAACACCGAGCGTTTGCGCCGCCGCGAGTTTTTCCGTCGCCGCGTCCATCACTCGCAAAACACAATCGAACGCCGCTTTTTCCAGTTCAAAATTCTTGGCGAGAAACCCCAGGATTGCGGTTGGCTCTTTCCTTTGCGAGTGCAGAGCAAGCCAAACGTTCGGTTTTTCGGCCTTGCCGGAAGCGGATTCTTTTTCCGTAACGATTTCAATGTTCCGTTTATGAATTTCGTCACGGACGGCCGGGGTCATCACCGCTTTTTCGGGCACGATCAAACGTTTGACATCGCCGAGTCTTTCCAACTCCGCCAGCGAAACGACCCGATTGGAAATACGCGGAATTTTTTCCGCCGGTTCCGCAAGCGTACAACGATCCGCCTTCGGTGTTGACTGTGGCATCAAATCCGAAAGAATCTGTCGTACCAGGGCGTTAATATCAATAGTCTGCATTTGAAACGATATTCTAACTGCCGTCTGCCGTCTGCCGTCTGTCGTCCACCGTCTCATCCTTAATCCCGATAATCGACCAGCGGATTGGTGTCGCCTGGGTGCCGACCGTTTGGGCGGTGAATTTGCCGTCGCTGCTGATGAGCACGTACATTCCCGGTCCCGCCCCGAGCGTGTCGATGGCCAACACGGGATCGCCGCCGTCGTCTGGTTGCACGATGAGCAACTTCCAACCGGTCAGCGTTTGGTGCTTCACCGTCGATGTCGCATGTCCTCTGATTTTTCCGGCAAGCATGTGTGAATTACGAATTACGAATTACGAATGAATCCCTTGTTTCGGTAATAAATGGTTAAGCAGATGTCGATTGACACGAACAACAGGTTCAAAATGTACAAATAAATGACGTGATCGTAGTAAAAAAACAGCTTGTGAAAAATTCCGCAAACGTACCCGATCAAAATGATCGAAGCGAACACAAGGCTTTTTCCCTCGGTCCTCTTGGTTCTCCACAACTTATGAATCGACACCGGCCAACTGACGCCAAAGCAAATTAACATTCCGGCTTCAAAGGGACTCATGGTGTGTAGAGGATAGAGGATAGAGGATGGATCAATTTTCTGTCGCTTTCATTTTATCGTGAAGTTTATTCCTCAGGCCGGCTATAAGTCTTGCAATTTCGGAACACAAATTCATGCAGGAATGAATTTGTATGTTTTGGACATAACTCAAACGTACTGCCAAAAGTAATTGAGTTTCAACCTCTTTGACCGATCCGTTCGCAATCGATAAAAATCTTGCAAAATCCGCATCGGAATAACGCCCTTGTCCTTCTGCGATATTGGAAGGCACGGAAACGGCGGCTTTTCGTATTTGTGAAACGAGTCCATAAGTTTCCGACTTGGGAAACTGCGAACTAACGGAATAAACACTTTCCGCCAGTTCCATACCCTTTTCCCAAACAATGAGATCGCGATAATCCTTGACTGACATTCATCTACTCTTTCTATCCTCTATCCTCTATCCTCTACTTTTCCAAAATATGCAACGCATCCACCAGAGCACAGCGTCTTTGTCTTGTGAACGTGAGTGGTGTCGTGATACCTTCCCCGGTCGGTCCGGCGATGGAGAACGACGGATAGCCTTCGCCGCCGCCGCCGAGTCCGGCAACGCAAGGGCCGTTCTTGACGAAAATCGTGGTCTCCAACTCCTTGCCCATCATCGTCATGTTGTTGATATTGGTCGAATGGATAATCGCCGTGTGCCGGAATCCGTGCTCGTATTTCTTGGCCAGAGTGATACCATGATCGATGTCCCGAACGCGGACGAACGGCAGGAACGGCATCATTTGCTCAACGGGGACGAACGGATTAAATTCGTCCGTTTCACCGAAGAGGAGTTCAACGCTGTCCGGTACGTTTTTCCCGATCCCGGCGGCGAGCACCTTGGCGTCTTTGCCCAAAAATTCCCGTGCAGGAACGTCGTGCTTGTCTTTTCCTTCGCCGACGGAGGTGATACCACGCTGCGTCATCAGGGCGGTTTCGGCGGCATTCAAGCGAACAGCACCGGCACACTCCATCGCCTGCATCATTTTCTCGAACACGGATTCAACGACGAACACTTCCTTCTCGGCAATGCAAAGCAGGTTGTTGTCGTAAGCGGCACCGGCGATGATACAACGAGCCGCCCGGTCCAAATCGGCGGTCTCATCAACAACGACCGGCGGATTGCCCGGCCCGGCAACGATGGCCCGCTTCTGCTGCGAAAGAGCCGCCTTCGCAACGCCAGGTCCGCCTGTCACCACGAGCAAATTCACGTCCGGATGCTTGAAAATCACGTCCGCCGAGTCCAACGTCGGCTCGACGATAAGCGAAATCAGGTTGTCGATCCCCATTTCCCGGTGGATCGCTTCGTTAAAACGTTTGACACCTTCGGCGGCGACCCGCTTGCCGCTTGGGTGCGGATTGACGACCAGCGTGTTGCCGGACGCAATCATGTTGACGGCGTTGTTGGCAATCGTTGGCAGAGAGTGCGTTACCGGCGTCACGGCTCCGATGACACCAAACGGAGCGAACTCGATCACGGTGAGACCATGATCGCCGCTAAAAACTTCGCTCCGGAGAAATTCGACGCCCGGTGCGTTGTAGCCAACGTTTTTCAGCTTGTCGATCTTGTGCGGCAACCGACCGATTTTCGTTTCGTTCATCTCCATCGTACCGAGTTCGACGCTCTGATCGATACAGATTTTCCGGATGATCGAAAGGATTTTCTTTCGGTCCGCGATGGTTCGTTTGGAAAGCTGTTCATAAGCGTCCTTCGAGGCGGCGACCGC
Source organism: uncultured Planctomycetaceae bacterium (assembly GCA_964576215.1). Lineage (GTDB taxonomy): Bacteria > Planctomycetota > Planctomycetia > Pirellulales > Thermoguttaceae > JAVBSX01. The sequence continues at coordinate 11,483 of CAZNVM010000433.1, read as the reverse complement.
TTCGTTGGCGTTGGTGAACTGGCCGAACCGCCCGGAAAACCCGGCGGAGGCCCCTGGTGTCACAATCCGGGCCAAAACTTCCTCGATGACGTTCCGGACGAGAGATTCATTGATTGCATTCATAGTATGCAAGACGGCAGACGGCAGACGGCAGACATCAGATGAGCTACATTCTACGATCTTGAGTCTTTTCCTCCTTGATTCTGTTAAGTATTGTTTTCTTCAATCCGTGAATAAGCATACCGACTTCGGAACACATTTTCACACCGAAAGTAATTTCATTTTCGTTCAGGTATCCCAGGCGAACGGCAAGGAGAAGTTGGGTTTCCACTTCTCGGAGTGATCCGTTTGCGATTGCCAAAAACCTGACAAAATCACCATCCGATTTGCGACCATGCCCTTCGGCGATATTCGAAGGAATGGAAACTGCAGCTCGACGAATTTGTGATACCAATCCATAAAGTTCATTTCCGGGAAACTTTTTGCTGATTTCGTAAACATGTTCGGCCAAATCCATACTTTTCTGCCAAACGATTCAATCCCGAAACCCACTTCCTTGCACTGTACCCATTGCTTTCTGTTACCTGCCGTCTGTTGTCTGCCGTCTACAATTCAATTTTCGTCTTTCCCACATTGACCGCGTCAACGATTCCGATAATTGTGGCGTCAACCGGAAGCGTTTTCGTCTCCGGCGTCAATCGGGCACTGGAACCCTGAACGACCAGCACCATTTCCCCTTCACCTGCACCAACGGTGTCAACACTGACCAGTGTTCGGCCTGTTGATACCATTTTCGACCGTGTTTCCGGGTCGATCCGGTACGGTTCAATCACCAGCAACTTCCGGCCGACCATGGCGTCGACCTTCTGCGTGGCAACCATTGATCCGATGACTTTGGCGATAAACATCTTAAATGAGAAATGAGAAATGAGAAATGAGAAATCAATTATCTACCATTGTACATACGATTTTCCGGTCGATTTGTCCTCCGTTTGCCCGTTTTTCGCGTAACACTTTGAAATACTCGCGATTGGTTTCTGCATGTCGTTTTAGGAAGGTCGGCAACGTAACAATGTCGAGTTCCTGGGGTGTCAAGACCGGTCGCGGTCCCGTTCCATTCCGGAAATTTCGCATTCTTTCTCGAATCTCCAGGTATTGTTTTTTTTTCTCTTCGGAATCAAAGAAATCGTCGAGTTCGTGTCTATGTATTACTATTTCCTGTTCGTCCATTTTTTTAACCTACTCAAAGTAGGACTCATCGGTAATTGGCGTTGTTACAGTTGTACGTACTGCGGATTCATCATGATAAATTGTCACCAACTTAACCTCTTGCACAAAGCAGCCCTGGTGGAAATAAAGTTCCGCAAGTTCTTTACTCCAAATACTTCTCAAAGGTGATACGGTGTCGTCTATTTCGTAATATAAATCCATTTTCGTTACTTCATTTTCTCAACGGTTTGCCGAGCGACGATCAGTTCTTCGTTGGTCGGCACCACCCAGATTTGGGTGCGGCTCTTGTCATGGTGGACAGCGGCTTCGGTCCCTTGGACGCCTGTGTTTTTCGCGGTGTCAATCGTGATACCGATGTTGTCCAGACCGGCGCAAACCCTTTCCCGGACGGTCGCCTGGTATTCACCGATACCGCCGGTGAACACGATCACGTCCGCTCCGCCGAGCTCGACCAGGTACGCTCCGAGGTACTTTCGGATGTCGCCGATCAAAACCTCGACGGCAAGTGCCGCCTGTTTGTTGCCGCCGTCTGCCGCCTCCATCAGGTCCCGCAAATCGCCGCTGACACCACTGAGACCAAGCAGTCCGCACTTGGTTGCCAGGAATTTCAGCAATTCCTCGTGGCCCATACCGAGTTTCTTCATCAGGTGTGGTATCAGGTACGGATCGAAATCGCCGACGCGGTTGTTGTGAAACAGTCCGGTTTGGGCACTGGCCCCCATGCTTGCGGCCACGCTTTTTCCGGCGTTGATCGCACACAGGGAACTCGAACCGCCGAGGTGACACGAAATGATTTTCAGGTCGTTCCGTCCAAGCAACTGGGCCGTTCGTTCGGCGATATAACGGTGTGACGCCCCATGAAAGCCGTAACGGACGACACTGTACTTTTCCGCCCATTCTATCGGAACGCCGTAATATCGGTTTCGGGCCGGGATCGTTTGATGGAATCCCGTTTCGAACGCGGCGACAAGCGGCACGCCCGGCAACTTCTCGCTCAACGTTCGCATCGCCCTGACATAAGGCGGGTTGTGCGCCGGCATGAGGTCGTTGAGTTCCTCCATGGCGTCAAGCAGCTCGCTGTCCACGAACTGGACACCGCTGTATCCGGCGGCATGGACCGCTTTGAAACCGATGGCGGAAATTTCCGACTCGCTTTTCAAACATCCGGTGGTCGGATCGGTCAGTTGGGCGAAGCACTGTTTGACCGCGACGGCGTGATCCGGCACGTTCGCTTCGCTGGTCAATTTGACACCACCGATGTCAACCTGGCAAGGGCTTGACGCCTCGCCGATCCGTTCCACTTTGCCGCGCGCAAGCACCTTCTCGCCGTCCATGTCGAACAGCGAATACTTGAAGCTGGTCGATCCAAGATTGGCTACAAGAACCTTCATTACGAATTACGAATTACGAATTACAATTTAATTACGAATTACGAACTGCGAATTACAATATCGTTTTCGTAATTCGTAATTCGTAATTCGTAATTTTAACTCAAAAAAGCATTGACTAAACCGTCGGCGGGTCGCGGGATGACGTGGCTGGCGACAAGCTCACCGACTTGCGAAGCGGCGTTGGCACCGGCTTCGACGGCGGCGCGAACGCTTCCGACATCCCCTTTCACGACGGTCGTTACGAGGCCGCCGCCGATCTGGATACGTTTGACAATGGCGACATTGGCCGCTTTGGCCATCGCGTCGGTCGCTTCAACGAGGGGGACCAAACCCTTGGTTTCAACTAATCCAATAGCGTCTTGCATACTCTTAATTACGAATTACGAATTACGAATTACTAACAAGAGTAAACTCGTAATTCTGGGACAAAATAAATATTAATAAAACACAGATCGTTACGAAAAATAAATTCGTAATTAGTAATTCCCTAGTCAGCGGCCCCAGCAGTTGATTGCGGTAGTATTTTTCCAATGTCTTCATGGGGGCGTGGAATCACCTGAACGCTGATCACTTCGCCGATGCGATTGGCGGCGGCGGCCCCGGCGTCGGTTGCGGCTTTCACGGCGGCCACGTCGCCGGTAATGAACACGCTGGCAAAGCCGCTGCCGACTTTATCCCAGCCCATGAAACGGACGTTCGCCGCTTTCATCATCGCGTCGGTCGCTTCCATCAGGGTCACAAAACCCTTGACCTCAAGCATCCCGATGGCTTCCATTGCTCTTGCTTTGGACATTTTTCTTATTGAGTGGTTAGTGGTGAGTAAATAGTGATTAGTGATTAGTGATTAGCAAAAAATTTCCACTAATCACTAACCACTAACTAATTCTATCTTTGTTGCATGTTCCAAATCACAGGCGTTACCTTCGTCGGTGTCGAGGTGGACTTCGAGCTTGATTCCCTGTCCGACCCGGACCAGAACGTTTTCGAATGTCGTCGGACAGGAGGAATGAACCCGCAGACTCATTCGGTCCTTGTCTTTAACGCCGTAGTATCTCGCATCTTCAGGACTCATGTGGGCGTGCCGTTCCGCTCGGATGACCCCTCTTTTGAGTTCAACAACCCCTTTCGGACCGACCAAAACGCAACCCGGTGTTCCGGCCAAAACGCCGCTTTCACGAACCGGCGGATCAATTCCAAGCGAAATCGCGTCGGTAAACGCAAGTTCCACCTGGGTCTCCGGTCGGGTCGGACCGAGGATTCGCACGGTCGGAAGCATCCGCTTGCGTGGACCGACGAGCATCACTGTTTCTTCGGCGGCAAAAAAGCCGTCCTGGTACAAGTCCTTCATTTTCGTCAGTTTCGAACCGAGGCCGAACAGAATTTCCACATCTTCCTGAGAAAGATGGACATGTCTCGCGGAAATGCTTACGATCAATTCCGGGGCGGTTCGGCTCCGAACAAGTTCGGACGGCGAAGCGAGACGGTTTTGAACGATTTCGCGGACAATCTGCTCAATCCATTGCCGGTCGATTGTACTACTTGCTTTCACTTTTATCGGTTGTAAGGAAAACGAGAGGAACGAAAACTTCAGAGTTCCATTGCTCTTATCGTGTAAATGGGCAAAAAGGTTCAGAAGAAAATCCTGTTTTTGTCCTTTTCGCCGGTACTTCGTATCAGCCTCCTAAAAAACAAAAAAAACCTTTTTTTGTGAATTTTTCAATAATTTTTAAACTATACTTGCAACAGGGGAATTGTTGCTTCCGTAAAAATTGTTTTTCGTGATGAGATGATATGAAAAGGAGTAATATTCAGCGATTCGGAAAACTCTTACTCTTGACCGCTTTGATCGGTTGCTTGGGGTACGTCCCCGGAAAACAGGCGTTTGCGGCGGAAAGACCGCTCACAGCCCGTTCTCCACACGGCGAGGATGCGATCCGGCAAACGGATACACCGGGCGACGTTGTTCTGGACGAATCCGAAGAGGGACAAGCGGAACCAAGTTATGTTTATCTCGAAAATCCGGATCGTGACGTTTGGTTGCTTAATACACGCAGCGCGTCACCAACCAATCCCAGCGAACAACAATTCCAACGAATTACGGTTCAACATTTCATACAGATGTATGAACGTGAGAAATCGCATTGGAAAGATTCGACGTTTGACGAATTTTGGGAGACTTTTGACGCAAATGTTCCTTTGATCGTTTTGGTTCACGGAAACTACACCTCCAAAACCGACGCAATTGCGTCGGCCAATATGCTGGAAAATAAATTTTTCCCCGGCGTCGGCAAGTTCGCAGACGCAAAGTACCGATTGGTGATCTGGACCTGGCCGACGGAGTCGGTCTTATGGCGACGTTTACCGGACGCAAAAATGAAGGGATATTACGCGATCAAACAGGGAGAATACCTTGCCCATTTTCTTTCGCTCGTTCCCGAAGGAAGCCGGGTCAGTTTGGTCGGCTTCAGTTTCGGAGCAAGGACGACTTGTGAAGCGGTCCAGCAATTCAGTAAGGATTTTTCCGAAGAAAAAACCGCCCTGCCTTTCCAGATTCGGAATCTGTTGCTTGCTCCGGCGATTGACCACAATTCGCTTGCTCCGAAATTTCGGTACGGAGAAGTCCTTGCCGTTTCACAGCACTTGATTGTTTTGTTCAATTCCCAGGATTATGCACTGAAGTTTTACCCCTTCTTGAGCGGTTTCGGCGGCCCTCGTTCGCTTGGCCGGGAAGGTGTGCCCATTTCCAGGATTCCCGCCGAATTGAGAGGCAAAATTACCGGAATCAATGTCCAGCCGTTTGCCAAAAGTCGGCACTCCTTCGTCACGTTTTTCCAAAACCCTGACCTGAATCGTAGACTCGGGGATTATCTTTTGTTTGAATAACTCAAAGTGTAAACGAAATGGTAATGAAACTGGAAAAAGTGTTGAAATTTAAGGGCATCGGGAATCGGGAATCGGGAATCGGAAATTGGAGGAAGTTTTTCACTTATCACCTATGCCCGATGCCCGATTCCCGATGCCCTTGACTGTTTTGAGTCTCCATTTGTTTACGGTTTGAGTGAATAAAGAGACGGCAGTTGGCAGAACTTGGTGATTTCCTGAAGTCTGCCGTCTTTACTCAAAATGTAAACGGATTAGTGATGAAACTGGCACCAGGCATCCGGAGTCAGGCATCAGGAGTCAGGCCCTATTTTTACGGTTTGAGTTTCATTCTTCATTTGAATCGGTTCCTTTTCACGGTTTGACGACCAACAGCGGAGTTCGGGAAATTTTGCCGCGATTCGGTCGGCGAGTCGTTCCATTGCGAAACGCTCACTGGCGTAATGTCCCGGCAGGATGAGAGCGACGCCCAAGCCTTGCGCTTCCAGGCAGGTGTGAAATCTCGCTTCCCCGAGGAGCAACACGTCGGCGTTCTTTGCGGCGGCATGTTCGAGAAACTCTCCGGCGGCACCGCAGCCGATTGCGACTTTCGAAACCACGGTTTTACCGGAATCAATGTACTGCAAATACGGCAAACAAAGCGACTGCCGCACCTTTTCCACCAAATCGGCAAACGCAACCGGTTGCGGCAAAAGACCGATTCGCCCCGACGTGAGGGTGAGCGGCTCGATTTGCACCAGTTCCAGCATTTCGGCAAGCTGCTGATTGATTCCCGTTTCAGCGTTATCATGGGCCGTGTGCGGACTGTAGACGGCAATCTTCGCCCCGACCAAATCCCAAAGCATTTTGCCCGTCGGCGTTTCGGTCGTGATTCGTTTGACCGCGTGAAACGGAAACGGGTGATGCGACACGATCAAATCCGCTTGCTCTTCCACCGCTTCAGCAACGACCTCCGGCGTTACGGTCAGGCAGGTCATAACGCGGTGAAATTCCCGCTGCGGATCGCCAAGCAGAAGGCCGACGTTGTCCCAACTCTCGGCAAGCTCCGGCGGAAATAACGTTTCAAGGTAGGAAATCAGGGGGTTCATTCGATTGATCTATCAAGGAACCGGGGACGGAACGAGACGCAAGTGCGGGCGGAAAATTACAAATCAGGCACGATATCACACCAGAAATAATCCCCCTTACCACCGCGTTTGAATTGTTTGAATTGTGGGTTGCATGAACTTTTTGGTAAGGTTACGTTTCGTCCTTTTTGATCGCTTTTCTCGTTGCTTTCTTTTTCTGTTCGGTTTCAAGGCGACGCTGAAGTTTTTTGACATCTTCGGCAGGCGGTAATTTTTCCGGAGCAATGCCGCTGTCGAGCAGCGTTTGCCGTACCCGCCGATTGCTCCGAACATGTTCCGTGGTGATCGTTTCTTCGCTTCGCAGATTTTCCGCTTTGACGTTGAAATTCGTGATTTCGCTCGCAAAGTCCTTCGCCTTGATCGTGATCGTCGGCAGAAAATCCGCCAGCGGACGGCTGTCGGGCACTTTCAACCGTTTTTTCATGTCCTGCGTCGATAATCCGCCGAAAAGAGCGGTATCCCCTTTGCTTCGAATGCGTCCGAAACTCTGGTTGTCGCCGAGCCGTTCGAAAATGAGGCCCGAAAGCTGCCTTTCCGACTCGGACAGCTTTTTTCTCGCTTCCAACCGCTCTATATCCTCAAGGCGTCTTTCGACCAATTCCATTTTTCGGGTCTGGACGGCAAAATAGGACTGAGCGAAGGCAATTTCCGTCTTTCGCGGATCGCCGTTTTGAGCGATAAGATAGCAGGCGTAACGGGTTAGGGCGATTTCGTCCACCTCCCGCTGGGCAGTTTTGCCGGTTTCGATCATTTTGCGCGCGCGCGCAAAATGATCGTCCGGATTTTGTCCGGCGGTAACGCAGGCGGCGACCGCCTTTGCGATGACCGGCTCGAAATTCCGCCATTGCGAGTATCCGAGCAGTTTTTGCAGATCGCGGGCAAACCAGTATTCCACACCGCTCGCCTCGTCGGTGTTGGCACAACGCTCAAAATCGGCGTGAAGTTGGTGGATGATCTTTTTGTCCATAAGTTTTACTCTGTTTGGTTCCGGTCCGGAGACTCGCTGCGTCGGGCGGCTCTTTTGGTGTGTGTTTTATCCCCGCAACGCGATCAGTGCTTTCATAATTTTGCCGAGATTCGCGGGCGATTTTTGCGGAACGTTGCCGAACGTGTCGTGAAGCTGCCGATAGAGTGCGTAAAGTTTTTCGTACATGGCAACCGCCTTTTTGTTCGGTTGGTAAACGGTCGGAGAAACGCCGGTCATCACCGCCTGAGCGTCTTCGACTTTCTTGTAGACACCTCCGGCGACGGCGGCGAAAATCGCGGCCCCTAAAGCACAGGTTTGCGACGAACGGCTGATTTTCATCGGACGGTTGCACACGTCGGCGTAAATCTGCATGAGGAGCGGGTTCTTCTCCGCAATACCACCGCAGTTAATCACTTCCTTCACTTTAACACCGTATTCTTCAAACCGGCGGATGATCGTCAAAGCCCCGAACGCCGTTGCCTCGATCAAAGTCCGATAGACTTCCGGTGCGGTCGTGTGAAGCGTTTGACCAATCAAAAGTCCGGACAACAGCGGATCGACCAAAATCGTGCGATTACCGTTGTTCCAGTCCAACGCAAGCAAACCGCTTTGGCCCGGTGCGAGTTTTTCCGCCTCCTTCGTAAGAGCCGTATGGGAAAGGCCCGGCGTTATGTTTTTGACGAACCAATTGAAAATATCGCCGACTGCCGATTGACCCGCTTCCAGTCCGTACATGCCAGGAAGGATCGAACCGGGCACAATCCCGCACAAGCCGGGAATATCCTTGATCTCTTTTTTCAACGGGTGGACCATCATGTCGCAACTGCTTGTTCCGAGGATTTTGACGAGCGTTCCCGGTTTGATTCCGGCTCCGACAGCTCCCAGATGCGCGTCAAGTGCTCCGACGGCGACCGGAATTCCGGCACTCAAGCCGACTTGCATTGCAATTTCCGGCATCAGGTATCCGGCGATTTTGTCCGACGTTTGAGCGCAAGGGTTGAAGCGTTCCCGAATTGCAGCCAAATCCGGATCGACTTTTTTGAGAAACGCGGTACTCGGAAGCCCTTTCCACGATTCGTGGTACATCGCTTTGTGTCCTGCCGTGCAGACGTTTCGCGGTATTTTGACCGGGTCAAGGTTGCCCGTAATGTAGCCGGGAATGAAATCGGAGAGTTCGACCCAGGAATACGCCGCTTTGAAAACCGCCGGGGCTTCTTTTTTGCAATGGAGGATTTTCGACCAGAACCATTCGCTACTGTAGGTTCCTCCGCATTTATTGAGGTACTTTTCGGTCCACTTTTCGGCGATTGCGGTGATTTTCGCCGCTTCTTCGTGGGACGAGTGATCTTTCCACAGCCAGGCGTGGGCGGCCAGGGAACCCTCATATTTCGGGTCAAACGCAAGCGGAACCCCTGAAGCGTCAACCGGGATCGGCGTGGAACCGGTCGTATCGACGCCGATTCCTTTGACATGGTTGACATTGAACCCATCACGTCGGGCGGCGGCGACGGTGTTGGCAACGGCAATCTCAAAACCTTCGATGTAATCCCTCGGATTTTGCCGGGCAACAAGTGGATTCTTCGGATTCAAGAGCACCCCGGCATCACCACTGGGATAATTGTAAACGGAAGTTGCGACTTCGGTGCCGTCGGCGGCATCCACCATAACCGCTCGAACGCTGTTGGTTCCATAATCGACGCCAATCGTATATTCTCGTGGGGGTTTCTTGGGCATATTTTTCTACAAAGTAAAAGGAAAAATCATAAAAACAAACTTTGCTCATTATAAACAATGCCACCCGTAATAATCAAGGGTGTAGCCCACAAAAAAACACACCGATCAGAGTCACATTTACGGGAGAATTTTTGCTTATCCGGGCGACTCGCCAATAACATCCGCCGGGAGACCGCCAATCGTTGATAAAACGGGAGACCACCAGGGAAACTCGAACGTCTGGCTACATTTTTTGCACTGGACGTTTCGGCCAATGACCTCGATTTTGCCCCGAATCTGTAATTGACAACCGGGACAGGTGGCAGTCCAGCGGCTCTGGGAAAAATCAAGACTTTTTCCATGAAAATCCGAGACCATATCAAGCGGAATATCAACACTTTCAAATGTCGTAAGGGCTTGCCGGGTAATCTCGTGTTGTGCCGCCAGCCGTACCGACTGTCTCATTGTTGTGCTTTCATAGACATTGCGAACAAACCGCCCATTGCCGAAATACTCATCCCTTTGTCGGTGGGCAATGCTGAACAAAATGCACGCCGTCGCAAGGCTCTCTTTCGTCAGTGTATATTCTTCCCTTTGGCATAGATTTGCATAGATTTGACACATTTCCGGCACGGCATAATCATCAAACGTAATGGAGCGGGTGAAGCGGCTCGCAAGACCGGGGTTTGAGAGAACGAATTGCCGCATCAGGGTCGGGTAACCGGCGACAATCACGATGAGCCGGTCACGGTAATCCTCCATCCGCTTGAGCAGGGTGTCGATGGCTTCCTGCCCAAAGTCTTGCCCGCCTCCTTCCTGTTTGGAAAGCGTGTAAGCCTCGTCGATGAACAGAACACCGTCCAGCGAGTTTTGTACCACCTCATCGGTCTTGGCGGCGGTTTGGCCGACATATCCCGCCACCAGGCCGCTCCGGTCGATTTCGGTGAAGTTGGCCGTTTTCAAAACGCCCAGGCCGCAAAAAATCTTGGCGAGAATCCTGGCAACCGTTGTCTTGCCCGTTCCCGGATTACCGTGAAAAACATAGTGCAATGCCTGGGTAGAGACCTTCAACCCGTGCAGTGCCCGCTTTTTCTGGATTTTCAAAAACGCCACAAGATTGTCGATATCTTTTTTGACCATAGGCAAGCCCACCAGATTGTTTAATTCTTCCATCGCTTCGGCAAGGAGTTTTTCCGGCGATTGCTCTCCCTGGATCGCAATAGGCGTAACACAAGGCGTTGGGGCAGGACGACTTGCCAACGGGACCGCAACGGCGTCAACAAACCATGAGTCCGAGAAGTGCGAGGTGGTCGGCACGTTGGCCCTGTTTTGCTTCCACCAGTTTGAAATGCGCAACATCTTCGCCGCCAATCCCTGCTGCCCTCCGAAATCGGAACTTTGCAGCGGTTTGGTAAGGTCATCACGAAGGGTGCCAAGCAACGCCTTGCGAGCGTGAACAAGATCAATGAGTTGCCTGAAGCTCTTGTCGTTTGGGTCCAGACCGTCCGCCGAACACCGCTTTCCGTTGGACAAAATGAAGCAGAGCGGGTAGTTCGCAAGATCGAAACATCGCTGGGCCAGTTGCTCCCCTGCAATGAGGTGATCCCCCACGATACACAAGGACAACCCCATATTTTCGGACTGCAAAGCGAGAAAGTCCTGAGCCGCGAGGCGTCTTCCTGCATAATACGCTTTCGTGGATTTGGCCTTTCCGCCAAAAGGGCCGGGATCGGCGATATGCGTGTGGAGGAAATCGAACACGCTTTTACGCTGGAGGTTCTCGAACCGCTGGTAAATATCGCCGATACGCCGCTGGTAAAACGACGCCAGCGGCTTCATGATCGGGTAAGCGTGGTCCAGTTCGGCTTCGGTAACAATATTATCGGCGTAAATGGCAAACTGGATCGCGCAGAGGCAATCGCCGGCAATAAACGTTTTGATCAGCGGTGCAAACAACTCGAAGCTACCGTTCGGCTTCTCCGCCAAAGCACCAGCGGCGTTCCCAACCACCGTCCCGGCGAACAGTTCCCGGATCGACAAAAGCGAATCCCTATCGGAATAAAGAAAGGCCAGCGTATTCCCCAGCCTGTCAATCCCGGCAACCATTTCCTGAGGGTGAGTGATCGGCATTTTGTTTATTGTACAATAAATCAGAACAGCAGTCTTGGAATATGA
>CAZNVM010000432.1:0-9436 GCA_964576215.1 uncultured Planctomycetaceae bacterium | reverse complement strand
GTACATGTGTACCTGCCTGACTTGGAAATTTTTCGGAACCCATTCCCTTTTCAAGTCCTTACAGGTCGATTATAGTTGTAACTTGTTATATTTCAATACCTTAAAACGTTTTTGCGTTCAGTCCTTTGGACGCTAGTGGTTTTTCGCAAAAAAACCGCAACGCTTTCGCCCGGCACTGTGTGTCAAAGCGATTTCGTTTTACGGCAACAGCATCGGGGGAACCCAATACAGAGACAGCCGCGACATGGTCGGTACCATTCCTGAACTATTTCAGGAAAGCATGTTATTTTTCCGACAAAACCTGAAACACGTCCAAAAAGGACAGGATTTCAACTCGGTCGGCATTCTTGAGATTTCTGAAATCGCTTTGCAGGAACTGGTTCAAAACGCTTTTATTCACCGCGATTACACGAAAAACGCCCCCATTCGTCTGGCGATTTTTGATGATCGCGTTGAAATTGTAAGCCCGGGTTGCCTACCCAACAGCTTGACTGTCGAAAATATTAAACTCGGGAATGCCGTTGTCAGGAACAATCTGGTGGCAAGCTATTCCTCCAAGTTGATGAAGTACCGGGGATTCGGCTCCGGCATCATTCGTGCGATAAACGAACAACCCAACATCGAATTGACCAACGATGTCGAAGGCGAACAGTTTTGCGTACTCATTCGTCGGGAAGTCTTCCCATAAGGCACGGATTCTGAAGGCCGAGACTTGGGGCTTGCAGGAGGATTGCAAAATTGCAAAGTCGCTTTTTTCCTGGGAACGCAGGCTTCCAGCCTGCCAGTGAGTTCGTAGGTATCCTACCTGTGCAGGGCGGAAACTCCATTCCGCAACCTTCGCGCAGGCTGGAAGCCTGCGTTCCCAGGGACTTTGCAATCCTTCTGTTGGGGCTTGCGTTTGGTTTGACAAAAATATATACTGGTTGCGACACTCATTTTCACTTTACCAGGAGACACTCATGCAAAAAAACAATGTTAGCAGACGTTCGTTTCTCAAGAGCAGCACGATAGCGGCTGCGGGTGCCGCTTTGACGGCACAACTTCCGTCGGCGGTTGCTCAAACCGACGCCACCGTTCCCGCCATTCTCGGCGGCCCCAAGGCCCACGCAACGCCCTGGCAAAACTGGCCGCAATGGGATCCGGAAAAATTTGATCCGCGCATGAGCGAGGTCATGCGCGGCCGTAACTGGTCCCGGGCCGGCAAAGTTACCGAGTTTGAAAAGAAATGGGCCGAAATGCACGGCTCAAAACATTGCCTCTCAACGGTCAACGGTACCAACGCTTTGAGTGCCGCCTGGATGCAGTCAGGAATCCGCCCCGGCGATGAAGTGATTTGTTCCCCTTACACGTTCAGTGCCTCGATTTTCGGCGTTCTTTACAAAGGGGCCATGCCGGTTTGGGCGGACATTGACCCGATGACGTTCCAGGTCGATCCCGAAAAGATCAAGGAGAAAATCACGCCGCGAACCAAAGGCATTTTACCGGTCCACATCTGCGGCTACCCGTCCGACATGCCGGCCATTATGAAAATTGCCAAAGAGCACAACCTGTTCGTTGTGGAAGACTGCTGCCAGGCCCACCTGGCGGAAATCGACGGCAGGAAAGTCGGTACGTTCGGCAATGCCGGTTGCTTCAGTTTCCAGGCGTCGAAAAACCTTCCCATCGGCGAAGGCGGCGGTATTTTGACCGATGACACCGAATATTACGACCGGCTTTATTCGTACCATAATTTCGGTTATGCGTCGGGATCCGTGTCCGGTCAGATCAGTGCCATTACGGCACTCATCCTGGCGAACAAGATTCGCATGGCCGAGTACCAGGCGGTGATCGGGCTTTGCCAAATGGAAAAACTCGAAGAACAGCACAAAATACGTAACGAAAACGGGGCGTATTTGAATGAAAAGCTCGCAGCGTATCCCGGTGTCACACCGGTCAGGTTCCACAAAGGCGCGACACAGGCGTCCTATTACATTTACTCCATGATTTACAACCCGGAAGGGCTGGACGGCATGTCCCGTGCGAGGTTCCTCGAAGCCCTGAACGCCGAAGGGGTTCCGGCGGGCACCGGTTATCCGGATGATCCGATTTACGCACAACCGATGCTTCAAGAGGTGTTCAAATCCGACATTTATAAAAAGTTTTACTCGGCGGACGAGCTTGATTTTGAAAAATACAAGCAGAAAAATCACTGCCCGGCCTTGCGGAAGACTTTCAATTCGGCAATTTGGATTTGGCACGGCGGACTCATGCTCGGCTCGAAATCCGACATGGACGATATCATCAATGCGGTGGACAAGATTCACAATAACGTTGCGAAAATTAAATCCGCTTGACTTTTTTAGCCCGAGTGCCGCCGAAAATTCGTTCCCTTAATTCGTAACGACCATCGCATAAGTCCGTCCACCGAGCGCGGTGTTCAGTTTCAACGCCGCTGTCGATTTCGTCGGTTGCGGCTTGTGTTGCACGACATTGACGGGACAGTCCGGGGCGATTTGTTCGCAGTTTTTCGTCGGCGGAATGAGTCCCTGTTGTAGACCGAGTAGCGAACCGACCAATTCGACCGCTCCGGCACCGCTTCCGAGACTGCCGAAGTAGCCCTTGAGCGAAGTCGTTGGGCAATCGCCGAGTTCCGCCCGGACCGCTTTCGCTTCGAGCGAATCCTCCATAACGGTCCCCAGTCCGTCGGCGTTGACGTGCCCGATGTCGTTTGGGGAAAGGTCGGCGTCAAGCAACGCCCCGCGAATCGCCTGCCTGATCCCGGTCCCTTCGGATTTCGGGTCGGTTCGTGAGCAGAACCCCTGAACCTTCGCGTAAATTTTCGCACCACGAGCCTGGGCAAATTCTTGGGTTTCGAGGATAAACACCGCCGCTCCTTCGCCCGGTATGGTTCCGCAACGGTCAATGTCGAAAGGACGCGGCAGGGAACTCGGATCGGCAACCGGATCGGCAAATTTGTGCGTTTTTGCCCTGGCAAGAAAACTCGGATTGATACAATTCCCGTAGCCGCCGCAAATCATCACGTCCGCCGCTCCGCGTTCCAAAAGCCGAACCGCTTCGATCAATGCGGCAAGGGACGCTCCCCGCTGAAGCGTTATCGAGTTATTCGGACCGCGAGCGTCATGGGCAATCCCGATGTGACAGGCAGGCATATTCGGCAAGTATTTCAGCATCCAGAGGGGAAAGATTTTTTCCATGGCCGCGTTGCCCCAAGTGCGAAAATCGTACTCTCCTTCCTGAATACCGGCACGAAAAGCGTCGAGGAGTTCCGGGAGTTCCAAGCCGATCAAATCCGCTCCGAACGAAATTCCCAGACGGTCAGAATCGATGTTTCGGTCGGTTTCTCCCGTCTGGAGTCCGGCGTCGTTACAGGCAAGCATCGCCGCCGCAAACGCCAACTGAATATCGCGGGACATGACCTTGATCTGCTTGACGTCCTTCTTGGAGCGGAAATACTCTTTCGGTTTAAAATCGACGACTTCCGCTCCTGCGAGCCGATTGCCCTGGAAGACATCGAGCGACTGGAGAAACCCGATCCCGCTCCGGTTCTCGAGAATCGAGGCCCAATACGCCTCGGTTCCGACCCCGATGGGACTAATGACTCCGATTCCGGTAAATACGATTTCTTTTTTTATCATCTTAAAGTGTCTGTGTAGGACGTCGGAAATCGGGAATCGGGAATCGGGAATCGGAAAGAAGTAGAAATCAGAAATTCTAGTTCCCAATACCCGATGCCCGATTCCCGATACCCGATTTCCGACATGTCTCAAGGATCGTGTGGATCAGTTGTTCCCTGTTGGCCGGTTTACTCAAGTAGGCGTCACAACCGACTTCCAGCGTCTTTTCACAATCTCCGCTGAGTGCATGAGCGGTAATGGCGATAATTGGTCGTGTATAACCGTTACTACGAAGACGGCGGGTCGCTTCATAACCGTCCATAACCGGCATCTGTATGTCCATCAGCACAACATCGAACGGCATTCCGGCGGATTCATTGGTATTGATGATCTCAATCGCCGCTTGGCCGTTATCCGCCAGAGTAACGTCGGAACCGGCCTCGGTAAGCTGGGCCGAAATGACAAGCTGGTTGATGTGGCCGTCATCGACAACGAGCACTTTCAAACCCGCAAGGGGTTTTGCATCGGTCGGTTCCGCCGTTTCGGAATCCCGGTATTCAAGTAGTCTCTTTTGTCGCTCGTCCCGGTTTCGCATGTCCTCGGCACGAGGTTCACGAATCGGGAGAACCAACGTGAAAACACTTCCTTCCCCTTCCTTCGAAGTAACTTGAATATCTCCGCCGAGCAGGACGGCCAGACGCTTGGAAATGGAAAGTCCCAGCCCTGTGCCGCCGAAACGGCGTGTCAGCGAGGAATCGGCTTGGGAAAACGGTTGAAACAGGCGTTTCAGTTGGTCCGGTGAAATCCCTATTCCCGTGTCCCGCACCTCGACGAACAGCCTGTTCTTTGAGGTGATGCCGTCCGCTTTCATTTCCGCGTCTGATACCGTTTTCGTTCCGTAACGCACCGACACGGTTCCGGATTCGGTAAATTTGATTGCGTTGCCGATAAGGTTGTTCAGGATTTGTCGCAGTCTCGTCGGATCGCTCAAAAGGAATTCGGGAATGTTTCCGTCGTTGGTGAATT
Source organism: uncultured Planctomycetaceae bacterium (assembly GCA_964576215.1). Classification (GTDB taxonomy): domain Bacteria; phylum Planctomycetota; class Planctomycetia; order Pirellulales; family Thermoguttaceae; genus JAVBSX01. The sequence continues at coordinate 4,796 of CAZNVM010000432.1, read as the reverse complement.
CGAGCGTCAGATTTTCCCTGGTGTCCAGGCGTTCCTGCATGATCGAATGGATGTTTTCGAGGATTTCCCCCGGAGAAACGGGAATGGATTCGACTTCGAGCTGGCCGGAGTCCACCTTGGAAAAATCGAGTATGTCGTTGATGATCGTCAACAGGTCGTTTCCGCTGCTTGTAATCAGGTCCACGGATTCCCGGCACTGTTCGCGTTCCTCGGGCCGACAGCGTTCCATGAGTTTTCGGCCGATAATACTGGCGAATCCCAGCACGGCGTTCATGGGGGTCCGGATTTCGTGGGACATATTGGCGAGAAAATATCCCTTGGCCCGCACGGCGGCTTCGGCGGCGGTTTTCGCTTCCGTCAATTGCACCACCGAATCCTGAAGCTGAGCGGCAATCTTTTTCGAGGCTTCCGAGGCACGCTGGTTCAGGACGATCAGGCTCGTACTCCCGAAAAACAGGAGCGTGAGGATGAAGAAAAAACAGTAAGGCCAGATTTTCGCCCTGGTCAGATTGCCGTGCCAGAGACCGTAGTGGAAATCGAGTCCGATGACACCATCGAAATTTCCATCAGGGTCGAGGATCGGATGGAAGGCGGTAACCCAGGTGCCCCATTCGTCGTCGACCGGAACAGTGTTAATCACGGGCTTGCGTTTTGAGAACGCATAATGCATGGGATCCGTCTTGGGGTACAGTTCACCGATCGGCGAAGGCCGTTCGTTCGGTTCAATGATATCATTACGATTGAGATCCGTTGCCGGACAGACGATGAACATGGCGTTCTCCTCGTCGGCGTCACGCATGGTATAGGTGCAGGCAATGAAGCGGCTGGCCATCGCCGCGTCGTCACAAACCTCCATTAAGGTCAGATAGAGCGGATCATCCTCCGGCGTTCCCGTTTCCGCCCGGACACGAAAGAGGTGATTGAGATTCGTGTCATCGATAACACATTCGCACTTTGCACCGGAATGAACGCCCTCCCAATCTTCGTCTTTCCATGTGGACTCGCCCCATTGCACCCGGTAGGTCGTCGCTCCGGCAACGGGTGACCAACGCAGAAAAACCTGAGTCGGAGAAATCCGGACAACGGAAAAGTCTTCGGGAACGGCCAGCGGTCCGCCCGTGTATTCTTCCGGGGCCTCGGACGTCTCGTCCGCATGAGTTGCCAAAATGGTGGGGTCATGCTGGTCCTCACTCCCAGGAACGGGTTCCATCGGATCGGACCATTCCGAAAAGACATCTTCGTCTCCGGCAACGATTTTCCAGTGATCCAGCTTGGAAACGACGACGGAATAAGCGGCGGCCATTTCGGCAAAATAGTCGAGCCATTGGGTCCGTGCAGATTGAATACCGATCAACAAGCAAGTCAAACCGACAAAGACGATAAAAGCAAAACCGCCCCAGATTGACAAGATTACGGTTTGGGAACGTTCCTGCCGTCGCAGCCAAAACGTCATCCACACCATAATTGCGACGGGCAACAAGACGATATAGAGAATGTCGACAAAATCAAAGATGTTAAAATCTATGTTCATTTGGTGATTTCCGCTTGTCGTCTGTGCATGAGAACCTCGAAATAAGAACGCCAAAAAATGGGGTTACCCAATTCCCCGCAATTATACCGGACAACATGAATTGCGTCAAGAAATGCGTCCCGTTTTCGGATCAAACTTGACAACAAGTGAAACAGAATCGATACAAGCGGAAATATCGATATCGGTTTTTAGACCGATTTTGCGGAGATTGCGACCTCCCCGGCTTTGGTAGAGGTGGGAAGCAAGTGTTCGACCGGAAACCTGTTCCGTTTTGAACAGGCGTTCCCAGGTTTCCCGGGCCGCAATTGCCTGGGCGTTAAGTTGAAAGCGGCTTTTTGAGTTTTGCTGAATCCGCTTCACCAGGAGTCCGGCAAGGTACAAATCTTCTTCGGTAATGCGACCGTCTGTTCCGGCACAGAGGATATGAACTGTATCGCACGGGGAAACGAACTCGACGACCGCTTGAGCGTTGAGAAAACAGGTAGGCAGGATCGTTTCGGCAAGGATCGCTCTGTACAACGCTTTGGTCCCGTTGGTTGTGCTGAACAGGATTGTTTTCCCGGCAACCCGTTCGTTCGTGTATTCTTGCGGTGAATTTCCGAGGTCAAAACTGTCGACTCGCTTTCCACGCCGTTCGCCGCCGAGCAGAAGCTCGGTCTCTTCGAGGGTTCGTTTCAGGTTCAGGGTTTCTTCGACTTCCAGCAGGGGAACGACGCATTTCGCCCCGGCATGAAGGGCGGAAACAATTGTCGTCGTTGCCCGAAGCACATCGATCACGATGACAACACCGTCTCGAAGTTCCTCCGGTTCAACCAATTCGGGAAGGGCGTAAACGTAAAGATGAGACATGAAACTGTGCTCCAACAAAACCTCGACAAGTTCGACAGTCTCTTCCAATTTCGGAAAAAGAGCGAAAAAATAATCTTTCCTCGTTGGTTCTATTTTGCCCATTTTGAAGGAAATTGCAAGTCATCGAACGAAAATCGGTTTCTTTTTTCGAAAAGGCAAATGTAGTGGAAAAAAATAAATTTGACGGATATGTTTTTTGTTACTCAAAGTGTAAACGGATTGGTTTTGAGGCCGGAAAAGGTGTTGAAATTTAAGGGCATCGGGCATCGGGCATAGGGCATAGAATTAGGGTGTAGCCGTGATTTTAGGTGGCGGATTTGTCAAGCTGGGCAAAGCAGGATGTCTGGCGAGGCTGCGCAAAATACGGTCGAGAGATAATGTTTTTTCGGACTTTTGGTGAGTTGAAAAATGTTTTGAGTATGAGTTTGACTTGATTTCGCTTGTGCCAATCGACAACTTGGCGATGTTTTTGTGTTGCCGGTCTTATGGTGTCATCAATCCTCGTCAAAAGCATGTTTTATCTCGTTGTTTGTAACTTGTTGTAAAATAATCAGTTAGAACAAAAACTTCAAATTTACCGTGACAACACTGATTCTGCCCAAATTGCCTCGTTTGTGTGTTTTCAAGCTAATTGCTACCTAAAATCACGGCTACACCCTAGAATTATGACTTGTTCGACTCTCATCCATCGACAAGGAAAAGGTGGAAAATGCTACTGCTTTTCCTATGCCCTATGCCCTATGCCCTTTGACTGTTTTGAGTACCCGTTCGTTTACGGTTTGAGTTTGTTACAACCGCCGTCATGTTCAAGATTCAACTGCCGATTGAACTGGTGTATTACCCGCCGTATCACAGCAAGTACAATCCGGTGGAACACTGCTGGGGTGTATTGGAATCTCATTGGAGTGGAGCGTTATTGACGGACCTTGACGCAGTTCGGGAATGGACGAAAACAATGCGTTGGGACGGGATCGCTCCAAATGTTTATTTTTTAAACCGAGAATACCATCGCGGCGTCAAATTAACCGCACGTGAAATGAAACCCTACTCAATGCGATTATTTCGGACGCCGTTGATTGAGCGGTGGAGCCTTTTTATTCAACCCGCAAAAACGGCATAATCTTTCTGGCGAAAGCCTTACGTTCCCGGCTGCCATTCACAAAATGCGGTTGTTATTTTTATACTGTTCCTAATTTCATAACCAATCCGTTTACACTTTGAGTGAATTCCAAAACCAACAAAATTCGACTAAACTGACACGGATCGCGCTGCGCGTTTCAATTTCCACCCGCAATCGTTTTCCGATTTGGCAGGTCGATAGAAGTTCGCTAATAATAATGGTAGCCGGGAACGGAGCGCAGCGCAGTGACCGGATTTCCCCGCGATTCGGTCCGGTCGCTTCACTCCGTTGCGCTCCCGGCTGCCATTCATCGCCTACTTGTTAGCGGCCTGGTCTTGAACCGCCCAGAAAATTTGCACGCACCCGGATTGAGATTGAGAATATAAATTGCTTGACCGAAAACCGCGAAAACGCTATAATGACTGCGATTACAGCGATTCTCATGGGCGAAATTCACGTAAAACAACCGGTCTTGCTGATTCTTCCTGCGTTTGCGGCGGAGGAAGCGGTACTCCTTTGGGCGAAAAGCAGGGCGACCGAACTTTTCGGTCCCGTCGCTTTGGAAAGTGACACCTTTCGGTTTGATCGCTTTACCGATTACTATGCGCCGAGCATGGGAGCGGAACTGCTCAAACAAATTTGGGCGTTCGAAGTCCCGATTGATCCGGAGCGGCTTGCGGCGATCAAAGTGGCAACGAATCGCCTCGAGGAGGAATACGCCGAAATTCACGCTTCGTCCGAAATTGTCCGACCGCTTAATCTGGACCCCGGATATGTTGATCTCGGAAAATTGGTGTTGGCGTCAACGAAAGATCATGCGCACCGCATCTATTTACAACAGGGAATCTTCGCGGAACTAACGCTTATCTACACGAAAAAGCATTGGCAACCCCTGCCCTGGACCTACCCGGACTACCAGTCGAAAGAGTACCACGAATTCTTCGACCGGTGCCGGACGGTTTTAATGACGAATTACAAACTCAAAGGGTAAACGGATTGGTGATGAAGCCGGAAAAAGTGTTGAAATTTAAGGGCATCGGGAATCGGGCATCGGGCATCGGGAATCGGAAATCGGGAATCGGAAATTGGAGACCGTTTTTTACTCCCTATTTCCTATTTCCTCTACTGTTTCGAGGCACCATTTTTTACGGTTTGAGTAAATATCGTACATTTTAACAACGAATCGCAAACTGATGCAACAGATTGCAAGTCATTGTAAATAGAACACTTAGGAAAACGTCTATTTTCTGTTTCATAATTTATTTACGATTCATTTTTACTGTTTTTTGCTCATTA
>CAZNVM010000431.1:0-2627 GCA_964576215.1 uncultured Planctomycetaceae bacterium | reverse complement strand
AGTCCCTGGGAACGCAGGCTTCCAGCCTGCGCGAAGGTTGCGGAATGGAGTCTCCGCTCTGCGCAGGTAGGATGCCTACGAACTCACCGGCAGGCTGGAAGCCTGCGTTCCCAGGAAAAAAGCGACTTTGCAATCCTCCTGCGTGCGTGGCTCCGATTGGGTCTGGTTCGTTGACGAGTTCAAGGTAAAGTTTTTGCTCTTGACAAATTTTGCGAAAATTTCTACTCTTCCCGGGAATGGGCGTTTAACATGCCGTGCAAGGGAGCAAGAAGTTTGTTTAGGAAGTGGAAAACACAAGGCCGGGAGTTTCGGTCCGCAGGGATATTGATACTTTGCGGAGGGGTGCTTTGCGTGCTGAGTTCCTGCTCTCTTTTTATCCCACCGACTCAAATCGAAAAGAAACAACCTGCGAAAATATTGCAACCGGTCGGCGTGGATAAAGATGTGGTCGCCGTCGAATTCTATCGAGTTCGGATTCGCCATGAACAACGGCAACTTCTCGAAGACTTCTGGAACGACGACGGAACTTCCGAGCAAGTTATTCCGGTCGAGTTGCGGCGGCGTCTTGCGGACGAAGGAATTCGAATCGGAGTTCAAGGGCGTTCCTTGTCGCCGACGTTGGCCCGGCTTTTGGAACTCGATAAAGTTCAGTTGGCCGAATCCACCGGAAAAATCGCGGAACGGACAACCGACGTAAAACAAACGAATTTCGCTGAAATCAGCTCCGAGGAAATGCTTCTGGAGCCGTTGGTCAATCACCAGTGGCTCACACTAACCGCAGGCAAACGCTGGGCCATCAACACGTATGACGATCCCTTGCCTCAAACCGTTCTCTTTTGGGACCAAGGCGGTTTGTGCGGCAAAACCTACCCGAAAGCGCAAGGAACCATCGATTTATCCGCCGTTGTTTCGCCGGACGGAACCGGAATCCGATTTGATTTATTGCCGATTCTGGAATACGGCGACCCGAAACAAACTTCCCGGCTTTCCAACGGGGCTTACATTTACGACTTTGGACGGGACAAACTGATTTACGATCCGCTGAAAATGTCGATCAAGCTGTTGCCGGGTCAGTGGTTGGTCGTCGGCCCAACCGGCCCGAATCCGCCGGGACTCGGAAAGCCGTTCTTTATCCGCGATAAGGGACAGCCGGAACAAAGAATCCTGATTTTTCGCCCGAACCTTTAACGGGGTTCACCGCGCCAAGGGGAATTTCTCATTTCACGCGATACCCAAACTGTCGGAAGAGGTTCTGCCCTTTTTCCGAAGCGGCGAAAACGGAGAAAAGTTCCATGATTTGATGGTCGCCGCCGCCATCGAGATCGCACATCGTCAATGGAACAGCCAAAACCTCCGTGCGAGGCAAAACAATCGGTTCGGTTTCCGGAAACAACCTCGCCGCCGATGAATCCCAACAGATTACCGCCGCGATTTGATTTTCTTTCCAGGCTTGGAGCAAAAGCGTTTCGTTGTCGAAAACGGCGGTTTTACCGGCCCCCTGTAAAACGGCATCTTTTTCCCGAATTTTTTGAAGGAACCGGGCCGTTTCGCGTCCCAACCCATTGATTTCCCGACGGACGATTCCGAGCGTTTCGGGTGATTTTATTACGTCTTCAACGGAACGGAAATCCCCTTTTTCCGGGTGAACCAACAGCACCGGAGTCAGGTACGCCAGCGGTCGGGCTTTCTGTAGTATTTCGAACTCTTCCAGTTGTTGTACTTCAACGAGAGAATCGCAAAGGTAAAGATCGCCGTCGCCGTTGTCCGAAAGATATTGACTAAAATCTCTGTACCTTGCGGTTTCGATCCAATTTTTCAAGTGTCTGATTTCTTCGGAATCAAGAATTTCCTTCCTTTGGATTTCGAAGCGGTTTTTATTTTTTTTCTTGGGGCCCTTGTTTTCCCACTCGGTAAACACGGGATGGGTTGCGTCGTCGGTCGGAATACAAACGACGACGACGCCGTAAACCTGCTGAAAGGTTTTCGCGAGTTCCTCGGTAACGGGCAGATGTGAAACGGAGCAATACAGCGAAAGCGCAACCGGCGTTTTTCTACCGCAACCGGCAACGACGATTAACACGAGGCCGACCCAAAGGCCGATTCGGTGAAAGTTTTTCATCTGGAAACTCCGTCCGCTTCAACAAGCAAAATACCCAGTGCCTCAGCATACACGGATTTCCTCCATTTGGCAAGAGATTTTTGAGCGAATTGTAAAAAAGCCAGGCCGATAGAAATTACGAGGAATGGCAGCCGCTCGGCGTGAGCGACCGGTTATACCGTACAACGTCAATAAATTGACATTTTAACGAGCCACGTACAATCAGAGCCGCGCAACGGTTTTCACGTTACCACCGGGGGCACCGCTTACTGCGTGCGTGACTCTGATTGGGTTTACGGTTGCGGCATAGGGAGGTGACGTAATAATCAGATCGACGCCGTTTGGAGAAAGCGTCGGCAGGATGTCCAGGTAGTCCCCCTCAAGAGACCCAGTCCGTCGACAAGTTTACGATTTTTACTGATTTTACCGTCATTTCGCTTCGCTTCATTCCGGCTTTTATTGGGGGAGATGAATAAAAGCCGGAATGGAGCATCGCGAAATGACGGTCTCGATACAAACTTCGACGGAC
>CAZNVM010000430.1:0-13183 GCA_964576215.1 uncultured Planctomycetaceae bacterium | reverse complement strand
GTCCGTCGAAGTTTGTATCGAGACCGTCATTTCGCGATGCTCCATTCCGGCTTTTATTCATCTCCCCCAATAAAAGCCGGAATGAAGCGAAGCGAAATGACGGTAAAATCAGTAAAAATCGTAAACTTGTCGACGGACTGGTATTTTCAGTAAAATTAATTTTCAGGCCTTGAACTCGTCAACGAACCAGCCCCAATCAGAGCCGCGCCCAATCAGAGCCGCGCACGCAGTAAGCGGTAACCCCGGTGGTAACGTGAAAACCGCTTACTCCGTGCGCGGCTCTGATTGGGCGCGGCTCTGATTTGGCGCGGCTCTGATTGGGTTTACGGTTAGCGAAAAATGACACCTTATTGGCGTTTTACAGGCGAATACCCAAATGGGGTAAAATAGTCCGATTGTATTGGATTTGGCGAAGCCGTAAAATTTTTCGCTTTTTTCGATAATGCATCCGCTCTCTCTTCATGCCGTATCGATTAGTTAATCTTTGCCGGTAAATCCGCTGGTATCGTTTTTTTTGGTCATTCCAAGCGTTCCGATCATAACATCGCAGTTTTTCTTTTTCGGCCAAGAAAGGTCGTATTGTGCTCTTTATTCCGTTTTTTGGGACGATACTGGAAGTGTCAAAGGAAACGAATGAGACAATCATTCCGAAGCCGTTGACTTTTCGCTGTTTCTCTTACCTGTTCACTTCCCGGCAAGGGGAGTGGACAGGGGCTGTTATCAAAAATGTTTGCCATGATTGGACGAGTGAAAAATACGACGTTGTTACTCTCGGTTATCGCAATCGGTGTTGTCTCTTCTCCGGTGTTCGCGCAGACCTCTTCCGAGCGTGTTCTCCGGGGAAAAAATGTGACCGTTTACCTTGAAGACGCCGAGTTCGGAATTCAGGCGGAAAAATTCGCCTATTCACCATCTGCCCGATCGGTTGATATCCAGGCCGAAAAACCGAAAATTGCACCCAAAATCCCCGGCGTTATTGCGACCGCCCGCTTTGTCAGTGCAAGTTCCGCTCAGGTACAACCGGCGCAACCGACGCAACCGAAGAAAATCTCGCCCTGTCCCGAGGGAACGAATTTCGCTCCGAAGCCGTTACTCGCAAAACCGCAACCGCAGCCCGCCGTGAGAGAGCTTTCTTTTGACTTGCTTAGTCAGGTTTCGTCACTTTGAGATGTCGGACCGGTAACACGGTTACCGGCTCTCATTTTTCATTTGTCATTTCTTCCCCCTCTCTTGTTTTTTTGGGGTAAAAGGGATAGACTTTAGTGGAATCTACTTTTGATTCCCCCTTCTTTACCGAGACGCCCCAATGCGAAAACTGAACGATGAAAATTTCCAATTAGGCATTACTTTCGACGACGTATTACTGGAACCGCGATACAGCGAGGTCGTTCCCAGCGAAGTAGACGTCAGCACCCAACTGACCCGGCGTATCCGTTTAACGATTCCGCTCATCAGTTCCCCGATGGACACGGTAACGGAGCGAAATATGGCAGTCGCTTTGGCCCAACAAGGGGGAATAGGGATTATCCACAAAAATCTGACCATCAATCAACAAGCCAAGGAGGTTGCTCAGGTCAAGAGGACTGCCAACGGAATTATTGCCGAACCTGCCTGCCTGTCTCCTGACGGGAATGTTCGGGAAGCTCAAAAGGTCATGAATTTCCAGAACATCTCCGCCGTTCCGATTGTGGACGGGGAAAACCGGCTCTGCGGAATCATCACCCGCCGCGATCTTCGGTTTTTAGAAAACTGGGACGTTCCGATTTCCGAGGTTATGACCTCTGAAAACCTTGTAACGGCAACAGGGAAAGTAACGCTTGGGCAGGCTGAGAAGATTTTAATGGAAAAAAAAGTGGAGAAATTGCTTCTGGTGGACGAAAATAATAGACTAACGGGACTTATAACGATTAAAGATATTGACATGCTTCGCCGTTTCCCAAATGCCTGTAAAGATGGGAAAGGTAGGCTAAGAGTGGGAGCTGCGGTCGGTGTTCATGATTATGAACGTGTCGAACGACTCCTTGCCGAAGATGTCGATGTTCTTGTCGTTGACAGTGCTCACGGGCATTCGAAAAACGTGATCGAAACCGTCTGGACAATCAAAAAGCGTTGGGATATCGACGTGGTTGCCGGAAACGTCGCTACGGAAGACGGATGCAAAGCGTTAATCGACGCCGGAGCGGACGCTGTCAAAATCGGTATCGGTCCCGGCTCGATTTGCACCACCCGGGTCGTATCGGGCGTCGGGGTTCCGCAAATCACCGCGATTTGTCGGGCCGCCGAGTTTGTCGCTGAATACGCCCCCCATGTTTCGATCATTGCCGACGGAGGAATTCGCTATTCCGGCGATATTTCCAAGGCGATTGCAGCCGGAGCACACGTTTGTATGGTCGGCGGACTTTTCGCCGGTTTGGACGAAGCCCCCGGCGAGTTGATCCTTTACCAGGGACGCACCTTCAAAGCGTACCGGGGAATGGGGTCTATGGGAGCGATGGTTCAAGGGTCGAGCGAACGATACAGGCAGTCCGACGATGGTCAACCGGACAAGCTCGTACCGGAAGGAGTCGAAGGACGTGTCCCGTACAAAGGAGCGTTAGGGCCGTTCGTTTACCAGTTGGTCGGCGGACTGCGAGCCGGAATGGGTTATTGCGGAACCCAGACGATTGAAGAAATGCGGAAGGAAACGCGTTTCATTCGAATCACCGCCGCAAGCATGAAAGAATCTCACCCCCACGATATTGCAATTACGCAAGAAGCACCGAATTATAGCACGGAAGGCGAGTAATGAGACGGCAGATCGCAGACGGCAGTCAGCAGAATCTGCCTTCTGCTGGTTGCCGTCCGCCGACTATTAAGGAAAGGAATCCTCAACAATGTCCAATCGCACGTTTTTTTGGAGTCGATGTTTGGTTTTGGTCTTGGCCGGAGCGTTGGTGACGGCCCCGGGTTACGCAAAATCGCCCCTGCAATGGAAGTCGCCGAAAACCGACAACACGGCGGCGAAAACCAACGCAAACTCGATCCAACTGGTTCGGTTTGACCGACAACAAGTGTCTCCGGAAGCGCAAATCGATACGGACTATCCGGAGTCCCGTCCAAGTTCCGGTTATTCGCCCGGTGTTACGATTCCGCAACCCGGTGGAACGAATTCGTTGCGGGGAAGCGAACTGGATAATCTTTACGGAAGCGGTTCTGAGGGTGGCTTGAGAGGAATAGTCAAAGGGAGTAAAGTCGAAATCCGATGTCCCGAAGACAACATTCTTAAGCCGATCACGGGAATCAGCTTCGATATACGGCTTGATCCGGGCAGTGCCGTTCCCAAAGAATGCGGACTTGGCGGCGACGACTATTTTCCGGCACGGGATTTCGAGCAAATCTGCTTTATGTGGAAGGCGTCCGCTTTGTGTCACAAACCGCTTTACTTTGAGGAAGTCGCTTTGGAACGTTACGGCCACACGTTGGTTCGGGAAGAGTTTCAACCGATCATTTCCGGTGCGAAGTTTTTCCTGACAGTCCCGATTTTGCCGTACAAAATGGGGATAAATCCGCCGTGCGAATGTATTTATACGCTCGGCCACTACCGCCCCGGCAGCTGTGCTCCGTACATGGTCGATCCGCTTCCGCTTTCCGTTCGGGCCGGACTCGTCCAAGCCGGTGTGGTCGTCGGCGGCGTCGCAATTTTCCCGTAAATTCAGTGGGAGTTGAGTGGTGCCCGCAAATTTTTCTGAAACGCAACGGGCTTGGCACGAATCAGAGCCGCGTGCGAAGCGGTTAAAAACTTACACGCTCGGCTGTAAAGTCAATCAATACGAGACGGAATATCTCCGGAACGGCCTGTTGCGTCTCGGCTATGTCGACGCCGAAGACAACGAAAACGGACCAGGAGAGTCTTGCGATCTTGTTCTTGTCAATACTTGTACCGTTACCACCCAGAGCGATTTCAAAAGCCGGAAGCTCATTCGCAAACTCGCCAAAGAAAATCCCAGTGCGGAGTTTGTCGTGATGGGTTGCCTGGTAACCCGAAGGCCGCAGGAAATTCGAACGCTGTTTGACTCCGACGTTTCGCTTGAAGTGATTTGCGACAAGCGGGACATCCCGGAGTTTTTAAAGCGTCGTGGCCTTGCACAACCGCCGACCGGCATCTCGTGTTTCGGCAGGCGGCACCGGGCTTACGTCAAAGTGCAGGATGGGTGTCAAGTCGGTTGTGCTTATTGCATTATCCCGAAAGTGCGGCCCTACCTGCAATCCCGGCCTCCCGAACAGGTTTTGGAGGAAATTCGTATCCTCGCCCATAACGGATATGCCGAGATCGTTTTGACCGGGATCCACCTGGGACATTTTGGCATTGATTTAGTACAAAAATCCAATCTTGCGGAACTGCTCGGTCAAATCGTTGCGCTCATCAACCGGGAATCGCTTCCGCTTCGCATTCGTGTTTCTTCGCTGGAAGCGGTGGAAGTGTCCGACGAACTCGTCCGGCTTTTTCGGGAACACCCGAAAATTCTTTGCCCTCACTTTCATCTTTCGATGCAAAGCGGCAGCGACGACGTTTTACGCAGCATGAAACGCCGTTGGTTAAGCGGACCGTTTCTGGAAAGATGCGAGCAAATCCGGCAGGAGTTGGATCGGGTCGCTTTGACGACGGACGTGATCGTCGGTTTTCCCGGTGAAACGGACGCTCAGTTTCAAGAGACTTGCGACCTGGTCCGGCGGATCGGGTTCTCAAAGGTTCACGTTTTCCGTTTCAGCGGTCGTGAAGGAACCGAAGCGGTCAAGTTGCCCGACCAGATTCCAACCCATGTCAAAACAACCAGAGCCGCCGAGCTGCAACAAATTGCCGACCAGTTACGAGCCGATTACGCCGGATCGTTGCTCGGTACAAACGTGCAGGTTCTTTTGGAGACGGAGGAAAGTGCCGCCGAATTTTCCGGAACCGCCGACCGTTATCTGAAGGTGAAGGTTCATTCCCGGCAAAATTTGCTCGGAAAACTCGTGGAGGTACACATCGAAGAAACGCACGGCGAAGAGTTGAGAGCAGTTTTGTAATAACCACTATTTGATGAATCGCTTAGCCGCCTCGCCCTGCGAGGCGTGACTTAGCGAAGAAAGAAGGAATTTTGATCGAGGTTCTTGTGGATCGACGAAAATAGAGGTAGCATGGAGGCTGGTCTTGCCGGGAGCTTGAGGAAGTTTGGACAAAAACGAACTCGACTCAAGCCTCCCAAACAATGCAGGATTTTTTGCCTTCAACCCCCGCTCGACCCCGATAACCGAAGTCCCTCCAGGATTGCGGCTTGCCAACAGTGGAGAAATAATCTTATGCAATCTTATCGAATCGTCGTTTGTCTGCTTTTGTTGCTTTTCACCATTCCCTGTTTTGGCCAGGTTCCCCTGCCGGGCGAAGGGACCGGACCGATTGCGTTGTCGTTCGACCATTTTCCAAGCCGGATGCACGCTTTCGTTTGGCGGAATTGGCCGCTCGTCCCATCGGAGCGGCTCGCAGCGGTGCTGGGTACGACGACCGAAAACGTCGAAAAAGTCGCTCGTTCCGTGGGCCTGCCGCCGCAAGAGGAAATTTCGCCGTACTGGCAATCGTCCCGGGGTTACATTACCGTACTGAAACGCAATTGGCACTTGTTGCCCTACGAGCAGCTTGTCGAACTTCTGGGAACCGACCGGGAACAACTCGCTTATTCCTTGCGGGAAGACGATTTTCTGTTCATTAAACTCGGCTCGATCAAACCGCAGTGCGAACCGCTTCGGTACGCCGAACCGACCGCCGAGCAGAAACGCAGGGCCGCACAAATTGCCGGGTGCGTCCGGCGTGAACTCGGGGAAAACTGGTACACGACGCCGGAAGAACCGCGATTCGCCTTTATCGACCGGTTTTCGCAGGTCCCGGAAATCAAGCCGGTCGATGTTGACGAAGCAAACGAATCGGCGTTCGAATTGCGTTACATTTACTCCTATTTTGCGACGTTCGGCGATCCGCTGCTTGACCCAACGGTTGACTCCTACCCCGACGGGCTACTGCGTCAACTCAAAGAAAGTGGTGTCAACGGTGTTTGGTTACACACGGTTTTGCGGACGCTCGTGCCGCCGAGCGAGCTGTTTCCCGAATTCGGCGATAAGCACGAAATCCGTTTGCAATCGCTCCGAACGCTGGTTCAGCGTGCAAAAAAATACGGTATCCAAGTCTATTTGTACGTTAATGAACCGCGAGCGATGCACGAATCGTTCTTCGAAACGCCAGGCCGCAAAAAACTCGCCGGTGTTCGTGAGGGGGACCACCTGGCACTCTGCACATCCCGACCGGAAGTGCGGCAATGGCTCACCAATTCCATGACGTATCTTTTTGAGAACGTTCCCGATCTCGGCGGCGTTTTCACGATCACGGCTTCGGAAAATTTGACAAGCTGCGCCTCGCATCACCAGCACGGACAATGCCCGAACTGCAAGGATCGGTCGTTTGCCGATATTCTGGTCGAGGTCAATACAGCCATCGAGCAGGGCGTTCATCGCGGTAATCCCAACGCAAAGGTAATCGTTTGGGATTGGGGCTGGCAAGACGCCTTTGCGGAAGAGATTATCAACCGCTTGCCCAAGTCGTGTCGGCTGATGTCGGTGAGCGAATGGTCGCAGCCGATCAAACGCGGCGGCATTGATTCTGTCGTCGGCGAATATTCGATTTCCAATGTCGGTCCCGGTCCCAGGGCGTCGCAGCATTGGGAATTTGCACGTAAAGCGGGGCTTAAACCCGTTGCCAAAGTGCAGGTCAACGCGACTTGGGAAATGTCGGCGGTTCCTTACATTCCGGCACTGGAGCGGGTTGCACAGCACGGGCTTAACCTGTCGCAGGCTGGTGTCAACGGACTTATGTTAAGTTGGAGCGTCGGCGGTTATCCGTCGGCGAACCTGGACCTGTTCCGGCGGTTCACGTCGAGAAACCTGACCGGGCAAGGAGGGGAACAAATTGACGCCATTATGCGGGAAACGGCGGCTTCCTATTTCGGAGAAGAATTTGCCGACGTCGTTGTACAGGACGCTTGGCGCAAGGCGTCGGAATCGTTTGCCGAGTACCCTTACCACATTGGAACGATGTACAGCGGCCCGCAGCAAGTGGGACCGTCGAACCTGTTTTTCCGAAAGCCTACCGGTTATCATGCAACAATGGTCGGGTTCCCTTACGATGATTTGAATGCCTGGCGTTCGGTTTTTCCACCGGAGATTTACGTTTCACAAATGACGAAGTCAGCAACCGGTTTCGGCGACGCGGCGAACTGTTTTCGCAAGCTGGCCGACTCGGTTCGTGAAACGTCGCCCGATTTGGCCGCAAAATTCGACGCCGAAGTCCGAGTCGCGACGGCGGTGCAAGTTCATTTTCTCTCGGTCGCCAACCAGGCAAAGTTCGTTCTCGCTCGTGACGCCAATGATACGGAGGCGATGCGCCGGATCGTGCAAGACGAATTGGAACTGGTCAAGGCGTTTTTCCCGGTCGTCAAAGCCGATTCCCGGATCGGTTTCGAGGCGTCAAACCATTATTATTACGTCCCGATTGATTTGGCCGAAAAAGTCGTCAATTGTTGTTATCTGTTGGAGTAAGCACGGGGGTGGTAACACCCTGTTTTCGTCAGTGCGGTCCTCTCCGGTCGCTTTGAGTTCCATTCATGCTTTCATCGCTTCTCGAAAAAACGGTCTCCGGTGTTCGTCTTTCTCCCGAAGACGCGGTGGAACTGTTGCGTTCGAACGACCTGGCAGCCCTCGCTTTGGCGGCCCACCGGGTCTGTTCGCGGTTGCATCCGGAGCGGGAACGGACGTACAACGTCGAGCGGAACATCAATTACACCAACGGCTGCATGAGCGGTTGCAAATTTTGTGCGTTCTGTCGGACGGAGGAAAGTCCCGATCACTACATCCTCGACCGCAACACGATCCATGCGAAAATTGCTGAGACCGTTGCGCTCGGCGGCAACCAGATTCTGCTTCAGGGCGGATTGCATCCGACGCTCCCGTTTTCGTGGTATCTCGACATGATCCGCGACATCAGACGGTCGTTCCCGACGGTCAACATTCATGGGTTTTCACCGACGGAAATCGTGTTTTTCGCACGAAAATTCTCGCTTTTCCGTGAATACGTGCTGATTCAACTTCGGGAAGCGGGACTCGGTTCACTGCCCGGCGGCGGTGCAGAAATTCTTGTGGACCGCGTTCGCCGTGAAGTCAGTCCGAATAAAGCGTCCGCAGAGGATTGGCTCGACGCTTGCCGCGTTTGGCACCACCTTGGCGGACACGGTTCCGCAACCATGATGTTCGGACACGTCGAAACCGTCGAAGATCGGGTCGAACATTTGAGCAAGCTCAGGGATTTGCAGGACGAAACCGGCGGATTCACGGCGTTTATTCCCTGGACATTCCAGCCGGGCCAAACGCAATTGTCGCATCTGCGCAAAATCGGAAGCTGGGAATACCTGAAAACGCTTGCGGTCAGCCGGCTTTTTCTCGACAATTTTCGTAACATTCAAGCAAGTTGGGTAACGCAGGGAATGAAAATCGGACCGCTTTCGCTCCATTACGGGGCAAACGATTTGGGGAGTATCATGATCGAAGAAAACGTCGTTGCAGCGGCGGGAACCGTTTACAAAACGAACGAAGACGAACTGCGGCAAGCGATCACGGACGCCGGGTATGTCCCCAGGCGGCGCGATGAAACGTATTATAAACGATCCGCGTTTACGCTCGTCGAAGTCATGCTCGTCCTCGTGTTGATGATTGTCCTGGCCGGGCTGTCGATTCCGCTTTTGAGCAACTCGCTGGTCAATTATCGTTTGAAAAAATCGGCGGACATCGTTCGCTCGGAATGGATTCGTCTGCGGATTCAAGCAATGGAAGAGGGGCAAATTTTCTGCTTTCGCACACTCCTCGGTGGCAACCGGATTCTGGTCGACCGGGTTCTGGATGTTCATTTTACGGCGTCCATGCGGACCGACGATTCCTATTTTCTGAACAGAAATAGTGACGTTGCCGGGACACCGGGATACGATGAAGAAGATCATTTTTATTCCAGCGGTTTTTCCGGCTCACAGGAAGATTTTATCCTGCGCGATCCGTCGTTGGCGAGTTCGGAGACCGGGGCAAGATTTCTCGAATTGCCGGAAGGGGTCTTTTTTGCCGACACGCTTGCCGTTCCGGACGAACGGGCGGCGTATTACCTCGGATTCACGGTTAATGAGGAGGAAAGAAGTGCGATTCACGACCCGGTCGCCAATCGTGACACCAGGTACGGAGAAACAAGAGCGCAGGACGGAACGCTTTGGTCGGCTCCCGTCTTTTTCTTTCCCGATGGAACGACCTCGACGGCAGCGACACTGCTAAAAAATCAGGCCAACCGCTGTTTGGAAGTGCGTCTGCGCGGCTTGACCGGCACGACATCAACCGGCTCCATCACGTTCCCCGAACGCTATACCGGCGAACTCAATCCGAACACAACCGGTATGACTCAAATGGAACTCGATGCACTGCCGAAAGTCAAATTTGAGAAATAAGAAATAGCACAATCAGAGCCGCGCACGGAGTAAGCGATTTAAACGTTTCCACCGGGGTTACCGCTTACTGCGTGCGCGGCTCTGATTGTGTGCGGCTCTGATTGTTTGTGGTTTTTCTACAATTTCGGAAGCAACTCGTAAATTTGGCCTGCGTCGATCTTCATTTGTGGATCACTTTCCGGTCGGGAAACCGTCTGATAAGCAGGACTGCCGATTCGAATGGCCAAATCCGTTGGGACCATTCGATTGACCGTCCGGTTTTCCAGAAGCGACTGTTGGAAAATATCGACATTGACGGTCGGCGGTGAATTCCAACGGGTTTTCCAATCTTCCAAAAAGAGTCGGATCGGGTACGTTACGGAAGAACTTGCCTTAATTTCCGCGAAGGAGGAGACGTCTTGAAAAAATGCGAGATCGCCGTCCCATTCGGAGTATTCCGGTCGAAGTTCCTCTTGTGTCATAAATCCAAAAAACTCATTGATTGGCGTGTTGTGAAGCCGAAAAACCGAGTATTTGGCCAACCATTTGACCGACAGCGGGTACGAATTTTCTCTCTTGATAAAACGATTGAGCTTGGATTTACAGTAGAGGGAAACGTATTGCATGGAAAGGTTCACAGTTCGCTCTCGTTCCCGAACAACACCGGGAATGTCCTGGAGAGACACAAAGGGCAGATCGGTTGCGAAAAACGCATTATTCACATCCATCTGAACGGAACGTTTCGCTTCCACGGACAACACGGTCGTCTCGCCGCGAACGATACAATTGTTTAACGTGATTTGATTGACCGGCGGGTCGTTTTTATCCACCGCAATACCGCCGGACAGTTTCTCCTTCTCCGCCATCAAATGGTCTGACGGGATACTCTCGCTTTCCAGAAGCGAAATCTCCGCAGAATTCAAATGGGAACCCGTGTTCGGCGAGCGAAAAAATAAACCAACCGCGTTCGGTTCCGAGTCGGTCGATTGTGCAACACGGAAAACGGAAACACCCTCGTGATAAACGTCTTGCGAACCAGGTCTCGTGTTTCGAACCGTGATCGAACAATCGGACAAAAACAGTTGACTCGGACCGAGCATGTCGAAAAGAGACCATTTTTCCGCAAGAACATTACGGGAAACCTCCATTTCGAAAGCGATCCTGTGAAAGCGGATACTTCCGCCATTGACCAGGAAAAGAAAAGTGCGCCCTTCTTCTTTCACAACGGAAGAAGAATCAAGCGGTTTGAATTGAACAACCGGCGTAAAGTCCTTGCCAGCCTGAATCGTCAACTGTTTTCCGACCAACGACATCGGCTCGATTTTCATGTTGGCACTGCCGTTGAAACGCAACTCGATGATCGCATTTTTTCCGGCAACGGAAATCGCCGCTCCGAGATTCGAGTAAATGCCCTCCTGGTCTCGAAAATTGAACGGATCAACGATCAAGACCGTCGATTGGGCCGGAGGATTATTATCGGAACCGGTGCTCCTTGTCGGGAAAGTTGCCGTAAGAGATACGGATGATTCCGTATTGGTTGCATAAGCTCGTAAGGCAAGCGTTTCACTAAACAGACCGACTCCCAGACTGGCGGAGTATCGCGGTGTAGGAGAAAACGAACAATTGGTCTGAGAAGGACTGTCTGAACGATTCCGGACGTTTTCCTCCCAGTACCGGAGCGGCCACTCTTGTCGTGGAACCAGGAGGGTAAGGTCCGTCGGCAGTTCTTCACCATTTCCGGAAGTGTTTACCACGGTTGTGGGAATCGACGGCGGTTGCACGATTTTTTGAGGCCAAAACCAATTCAAAAAAACGAACACCGTTAAAAACAGCACGAAACCGACAATCCATGGAATATGGGTCAGAAGTACCGATTGTTCGGGAGGCGAACGCATCGTCCAAACGGTTTTCCCATGTTTGGACGGACGCAAACCGAGTTTTGCGGCAACGTTCGTTAATTCCGTCAAAAGCGAGGCCGGCGTTTGGTATCGTTGCCGTGGATCCTTGGCCATCATTTTCTGGAGGATGTGAGCCACCTCCGGCGGCGCACCCGGCAAAAAATAACGAATATCCGGCGGTTCATCCCCTTGATGCTGAAGCAACTTTTGCAACACCGTCCCTTCGTGGAACGGCGGACGACCGGTCAACATGAAGAAAAAGGTGCAACCCAGCGAGTAAATATCGGAACGAATGTCCGCGTTTCTCGGATCCCTTGCCTGTTCCGGCGAAATGTAATCGAACGTCCCAAGTGTAACGCCGCTGGCCGTCAATTCATCGCCCGGATCGGTCGGTTTGAGTAACCGGGCAAGTCCCATGTCGATCAACTTCGCACGACCTTCCTGGGTAATCAAAATGTTGGAAGGTTTGACGTCCCGATGGATAACCCCGTGCAAGGCAGCGTGATCCAGAGCATGGGTAATCTGGATCAGATAAGTCATTGCCTGTGAAAGGGGAAATACCCCCTGATTTTCGACGATTGTACGAATATTCGTTCCTTCGACGAACTCGAATGCGATAAACGGGATATCGTCCTGTTGACCGGCAAAATAAACTTGAGCAATATGCTCATGATTGAGTCGGGCCGCAGACTTGGCCTCGTTCATAAACCGTGCGACCGAGGCTTGATCTTGGGCGCGTTGGCGTTGCAGGACTTTGAGTGCGACTTTTCGGTCAAGCGATTTGTCCAATCCGAGATAAACCCGGCCCATACCGCCGCCGCCGATAAATTTTGTGACCGTGAACGGTCCAAGCATCATGCCGGACGACAACTGAAGGCCGGAAAGGGGAATCGGCAACTCGTGCCTGGCGTCACGAGGTTGTTTTTCGTCCGCTTCCGAAGCGGAGACAATCTCCAGTGGCGGTTCGCTGGAAACAACCGTTTGATCGGTTTCGAGGGCTGCTTTTTTCGGACGATCAAGCGGGTGTCCGGCGGACGGGGCCGGAGAGAAATCCTTTTGAGAAGAAAAAACCTGCGTTAGGGGCAAACCACCAACCGCCGCCTCATTTTTCAGGACGTCAAGAGGTTCATCTTTGGGAGTAGGCTGTTCAAGAGACATCTGAAATCAAATATCTCCCGGAAAGTGCGAGAGACAAGCATCTACCCGGCCGCGATTTCGCTGATTCGCACGAGGGTATGGATTTGTCGGTGTCCGGTTCTCCGTTTGGAGTTCTTACGCCGTCGAAATTTACAAACGACCAATTTCGGCCCTTTGGTTTCCATCACGACTTCGGCAACGACTTTCGCGCCGGAAACGGTTGGACAGCCGATTGCCACGGAATCCTCGGAGCTGACGGCAAGCACTTTTTCGAATTCAATTTTCGTGCCCGGTTCAATTTCACCGCGATAGTCGATCACCAAATTTTTACCAACTTCGGCTTTGAACTGCCGCCCGCCGTCTTCAATAATTGCGTACATCGTTAAGTCTGTTAATAAGCAAGCCTGACACGGTGGAAAATACCACCCCAATAGCGAACCCAAGAGTTTATCCGTCGATTCCGCTTTGACAAGGGGGCCAGCCGAATCCAGGAGGATTGCAAAGTCCCTGGGAACGCAGGCTTCCAGCCTGCGCGAAGGTTGCGGAATGAAGTCTCCGCCCTGCACAGGTAGGATGCCTACGAACTCACTGGCAGGCTGGAAGCCTGCGTTCCCAGGAAAAAAGCGA
>CAZNVM010000429.1:0-14269 GCA_964576215.1 uncultured Planctomycetaceae bacterium | reverse complement strand
GAATATTTACTCGCATTTTTTACACTAATTTACACAAATTGTGCAATATAGGTAGCGAAAAATGGCGGTTGTGCGGCAATTGGGCACTTTGTAAAATTGCCCAATTTAAATTTAAAAATTCGGCTGAACAGTTACAAAAATAATTTTTTTCTGCCAAAATGACAGTTGGTCTTTGGGGCAAGTTTAGAATCATCCCTGTTTTCAGGTCTCTTGCAAGAAAATTTCCCATTCGGCACAATATTTGCTTAGATAGTGTCCCATCAAAAAACTTCAACAAAACATTCAACCCTTTTAGCCGGTACTCCGCGAAAGACGGAAACTCCCGGCCTAGATTTTCCCAACAAGGGAGGTATACAATGGCACAAGGCGAAAAAATTATCGGTATTGACCTCGGAACCACCAACTCGGTCGTTGCGGTGATGGAAGGGAAGGACGTCAAAGTCATCCCCAACGCGGAAGGCAATCGCTTGACCCCAAGCGTCGTCGCTTTCACCGACAGCGGCGAAACGCTCGTCGGCGAACCGGCCCGGCGGCAGGCGGTCACGAACCCGACCCGAACTGTTGGATCGATCAAACGCTTCATGGGACGTCGGCACAACGAAGTCCCCAACGAGGAAAAAATGGTGCCGTACAAGGTGCTTGGCACTTCCGACGAGTACGTCAAAGTCGAAATCAACAGCAAAAAACATACGCCGCCGGAAATTTCCGCGATGACCTTGCGGAAACTCAAGGAAGCCGCCGAAGCGTATCTCGGTCATAAGGTCAACAAGGCCGTGATTACCGTTCCGGCGTACTTCAACGATGCCCAACGTCAAGCGACCAAAGACGCCGGACAAATTGCCGGACTGGAAGTCGAGCGGATCATCAACGAGCCGACGGCGGCGTCACTCGCTTACGGTCTGGACAAAAACGTCAACCAGAAGATTATCGTGTTCGACCTCGGCGGCGGTACGTTCGACGTGTCGTGTCTCGAAGTCGCCGACGGCGTGTTCCGGGTCATCAGTACCAATGGTGACACCCATCTCGGCGGTGACGACTTTGACGAAGTCCTTATCAACTACGTTGCCGAGCAGTTCAAGTCGCAGCAGGGAATTGACCTGCGTAAGGACGCCATGGCCCTTCAGCGGCTTCAGGAAGCGTGTGAAAAAGCGAAGCGGGAACTTTCGTCCGCCCAGTCCACCGACATCAATTTGCCGTTCATCACGGCGGACCAGACCGGGCCAAAACACCTCCAGGAAAAACTGACCCGGGCGAAGTTCGAGCAGTTGACCGATCATCTCGTCGAACGGTGCCGCGTCCCGCTCAACCAGGCCCTGAAAGACGCCGGCCTTTCCCCGTCGCAGATCGACGAAGTCGTTCTGGTCGGTGGTTCCACGCGAATCCCGAAAGTGCAGGACCTCGTGAAATCCGTGTTCGGCAAAGAACCGCACAAAGGGGTCAACCCGGACGAAGTCGTCGCCATTGGTGCGGCGATTCAGGGGGGCGTGCTTGCCGGGGAAGTCCGTGACGTGCTCCTGTTGGACGTGACACCGCTTTCGCTTGGAATCGAAACGCTCGGTGGTATCATGACGCGGCTGGTGGACCGGAACACGACGATCCCGGTCGAGAAAAAGCAGGTGTTCAGCACCGCCGACGACAACCAAAGTGCCGTAACGATCAAGGTTTACCAAGGGGAGCGGGACATCGCCGCCCACAACCGGCTTTTGAGTCAGTTCAATCTCGAAGGAATTCTTCCGGCCCCGCGAGGGATGCCGCAGATCGAGGTAACGTTCGACCTTGACGCCAACGGAATCCTTAACGTTTCTGCAAAAGACCTCGGCACGCAGAAGGAGCAAAAGGTCCGTATCGAGCAATCCTCCGGGCTTTCCGAAGCGGAAATCGAGCGGATGCGCCGTGACGCCGAACTGCACGCCGACGAAGACAAGCAGCGTCGGGAACTCGTGGAGGCGAAAAACAAGGCGGAATCGATGTGCTTTGAGATGGAAAAACTTCTCAAGGAACATGCTGACAAATTGCGTGACACCGATAAGGACGCCGTTACCGTCGCCATTGGACAAACCCGGGAAGCGATTGCGACCGATGATGTTGCGAAAATCAAATCGGCGACCCAAAATCTGGAACAGGCTTCCCACGCGATGAGCAAGGCGATGTACGAAGCGGCGGCTGCAGCGGCCTCGGCCCACGGTGCCGAAACCGCAAGCAACATGGGAGCCGACGGCGGTGAGTACGCCAATGCAAATGCCAACGCCGGTGGAGACGATGATACCATTGACGCGGAGTACGAGGTGAAAAACTGATCGGCACGGTTGCGGCACGGTTGCCTTGCCTTACGCAGCCGTCTTTGGTATAATGGGAAATGTGGATATAAAGAAAATTCGCCGCACACGCCGCACACGCCGCACAAGGTGCGGCGGCTAAGTTCTAAATTCGTTCTCATTTCCCATGCACTATCCCTGGTGGTACGTTCCCGGCCCGACGGCCCCGATGCTGATTGCGGTGGTCGCGGTCGTTCATGTCCTCGTGGCCCATTACGCCGTCGGCGGCGGAATTCTTATTGCGATTGAAAATTCCCATGCGATTCGCAAAGGGGACGAAAAATACCGGAACTACTGGAAGTCGCACACGCAATTTTTCGTGCTACTGACCGTTGCGTTTGGGGCGATTACTGGCGTCGGAATCTGGTGGACCATCGGCCTCGCTTCTCCGCTTGCAACAGAAATGCTCATTCGAACCTTCGTGTTCGGCTGGGCGATTGAATGGGTATTCTTCATCGTCGAAATCGTTGCGGCGTTCACGGTCTACTATTACTGGGACCGCTTACCGAAAAACACGCACCGGATCGTTGCCTGGATTTACGCCTTCTGTGCCTGGATCAGTCTCGTGTTAATCACGGGAATCACGGCGTTTATGCTCAACGGCAAAGGGTTGTTCGGGGATTGGAATCCGGAAGCACCGAATTTCTGGTTGGCGTTTTTCAATGTCCAGTTCATTCCGCAAACGATTTTGCGAACCGGCGGCTGTCTGCTCCTTTCGACGCTCTATGTTTACGTTCATGCTGCCTGGACGCTTCAAAACGATTCGGCAATGCTCGAAAAAGTCGTGCGACGAATGTCCCGTCCGCTTCTGGCGGGAATCGCGTTGCTGTTTCTCGGTGTTACGCTTTGGTTTCCGAACCTTCCGCCCGCTGCGAGGCAAACGCTTGAAAGTGCCGCCGTTTTGAACGTTTTTCTCGGACTACTCGTCGTTTTCGGCGGCGTTCTCGTTCTGCTGATGTATCTGGGACCGGTTCGAAATCCCAAGTCGATGAACCTCGGTTTCGCCGTTTGCCTGTTTTTTCTGGGAATGACCGTGCTTACAGTTTCCGAGTTCGTCCGGGAAGCGGTTCGCAAGCCGTTTATCGTCGATCAGTTTGTGTACGGCAACCAAATTTACGCTTCCGAAGTTGACAACGGTAAACGAAGCGGCGGGTATCTCGAATCGGGATACTGGACGGAAAAGTTTGCCCGAACGATTTACGAGAAACCGCAACCGGAGTTTTACCACCCGATTGACGCCAACGGAAACCTGATTGTCGAGGAATGGTTCCAATACCCGGTGAGGTTGAATCAATTTGAGGAGGAAAATCGGTTTGCACTGGGCCAGGCGTTATTCATGTACCACTGCAACAACTGTCACGCTTTGGAGCACGGTTATTCCGCCGTTGCGCCGATGCTGGTCGGCGAAAGCAAAGAAGGGATTGCGATGAAAATCCGGTCGCTCAACGTCCCGTCGTTCTTCATGCCTCCCTGGTGCGGAACCGACGCCGAAGCCGACGTGCTTGCCGAATATCTCGAATCGGTGCGTCCCACGGACGTAAACCCCAACGAGCCGCGAACGTGATTTCGTGGAAATGAGATTCTGCTGTCCGCCGTCTGCCGTCTGCCGTCTGTAGTTTACGGCAATTCCATGACCGTGGAAAAATGGCCGTTGGCGGGTTCACCATCGTAAGGATAGGGACGGTTTATGAGAACGTCGACGGAACTGGTGTTCGACCTGTTTTCCAAAAGATCGGAGATAATCGCGTGGACATCTTCCTCTGAGCTGGAAACAAAACCTTTGATTCCGAAAATCATGTCTCCCACTTCGATACCGGCAAGCCCCATCGGACTGTTTCGGCGGACCTCGGTTACCCGAATCGCACCGTCGGGATAGTTTTCAAGATACTGGGGATACTGCTGTTCGTAAGTCTTTTTCGGAATGGAAGTGAACTTGATTCCGAGATAATCCCAAGCGGTTACGCTCGAACCAACTTTGGGGGCAACAGAAGCGGTGCTCGGTTGCCGTCCGGTTGTGCTAGTTTTGTTGGTATTGGACGCAACCGTTTGGGATCCGTAAGACGTTGTCCTGCGTTTCGGAGCGATCAATTGAAGGTTGGTTGAATACTCTTCCCCTTCTCTCAAAAAAGAAAGCGTCAAAGTTTCATTCGTTTTCATCTCCAAAAGCGACCGGGAAAAATCGAGCGGACGATGAAATTCGACCTGGTTTCCGGCAAGGAGTCTGTCGTTGGGTTGAATTCCCGCCTGGGCTGCCGGGCTTTCCGGTTCGACCGACTCCACAATCACTTCGTCCGGGTCCGTTGACGACTTGATCCGAATTCCATGGTACGTTTGGCTTGCGGTATGCTGTTGAATCAGCCGGGCCGCCGCTTCGACGACTTGATCGACCGGAATCGCAAACGCAATACACTGCGTTCCCTGCCGGATTGCGGCATTGATTCCGATCATTTCGCCGTCGTTGTTCAAGAGCGGACCGCCGGAATTACCGGGATTGATCGGAACACTGGTTTGAATCGCAAGTGCATAAGTCAACTTTTCGTTCACGGGAACATCCCGTTTCAGGCCGCTAATCACGCCTTTGCTTGCGCTAAACGAATACCCGTAAGGGTTACCGATTGCGTAAGCGTCTTCCGCCCAAAGCACGTCTGCGGAACGACCTATTTTGATCGTCGAAAACGGTTCCTTGTCGCTGATTTTGATGATCGCGATATCGGTCACCGGGTCTCTGGCAATCGGAACGGCCTTATATTTCTTGTTGTCGCAAGTCGTTACCTTGATCTCGCGGATTCCATCGATGACGTGGTGATTTGTAACGATGTAACCACGCGGGTCGATCAGGACGCCGGTCCCCATTCCGTTAAACGCTTTTCCGATTTCGTTCGGGTTGTTCAAGTCGTTTTTTTCGATCCGGTCCCCTTCGATATTGACCACCGCTTTTTGGGCTTCCTCCAGGGCGATCTGGGTCGGAGTGCGTCTTGTCGGGGAAATATTTGAGGATTCCGCCGACTGGGTAAACTCGTTAAAACAGTAAAAACAGCAAAGAAAGGCCAATAAGCGCGTCATACTGGAAAACGAAATGTTCCGATTTTTCCCTTCCGACCTTCCGAATAATGTTCGTTGCATCTGTTGTTGACGGGGTTCTGCTAACGCAAACTCAAAGACTGACCTTTTTCGCAATCATTCCGTTATAACTGGTATAAGTAGAATAATACTTACGGTCATTATTCGGCGTTTTTTCCGTATCGCTTCACAGTCGAAGATAAAGATAGAATAAGTTGCCTGTTTTACCTAAATCGACAGACAACCGCGAACGTTGGAGAAAGTCTCTGCACCCTTAACGACCGGACGGCGGCAACAGGCGACCGGCGAGGTACATTTCGCCGACAAGAAAAAGAACGACGAGAATGAACAGGTAATCGCTCAGCGTCTGAACTCCGGTCAACTCAAACGGGGCGGCAAAGTGTTGCGATTCCTCCAGCGACATTCCAAGCGGGTGCAACGTTTCCACCAGGAAACTCTTTTCGGCAAGCGCAAGGTCCCCCTCCGCCGGATCAACGTTCACGCCGAACAAGCGTAACTCGCTCGTTGAGTTTCCCTCGGTGAGTCGTCGAGTCAGGATCGCTTCGTAAAAACCGTGCCGAAACGTCAGCGGATACTCGACCGTTCTCATCCCGTCGGCGGTCGAAAGGGCTTCCAACGTAAGCGGCATAGAGGCGTTTTCCAAATCAGGCGTCTCTTCACCCGGCGGAACGAAACGAACGACGTTCTCGTACTTTTCCGGGTCGAACGTCAAACAAATCGGCGTGCCGACCGAAACCGGCGGCTGCTCTCCCCGGCGTTCGCAAAGAAAAGCGACCATTTCGAGCATCGTAATCACGAAACTCGGATTACCGCGTCCCCAATCGTTCCAAACCGGAGCAACCGTCGTTAAGAACGTCAAAATTTTTCCCTGCCCGTATCGGTGCTCAAAAATCAACGGCGATTCGTTGCGAAGCCGACCGAGCACTTTGACACCATTCGTTTCGCTTTCGGCCCCATGTTCCGTACCGGATTGTTCGACGGAAAAATACTTTTCCACCGTTACTGCGCCGAGGAGCGAGCTTCCGTCCCGGTCGAAAATCCGGAACATCGGATGCGGCGTGATTTTCAGGTCGCTCTGCTTGCCAAGATAATCCGGCAAAAGCGTTTCCGTCGCAAGAATCGGGACCGGAAACAAGCCCTCTCCTCCTTCCCCTTTTTTGTACAATTGTTCGTTGATCCAATGGGGGACAGTTTGCGGGCCGGTGAAAAAGGTCAGATTTCCACCGCTTCGTACGTAATTTTCGAGCGTCCGGACCGCCGACGGTTCCAGAATCGGAACGTCCGGAAAAATCACCAGATCGAATTTCCCGATTTGGTGCGTGCTCAAAAAACCGGGCGGCTCCGTTTGTACCCGGATACCGGTTCGCACCCCCTCCGGCGCAAGTGCCGTCCGCAGATACATTGCCCCGGAGTCGGCGTCCGACTCTTCATTCCCTTCCGACGTTGCGATTAAAAGTACGGAAATCTCCTGCGGAATGTCGAGAACGAGCGAATAAACATTATCACAGGCAACCGCGTCCGGTTCCAACTGGACCTGGATTTTGTGCAAGCCGCCGCTGTTCAGCCGAATCGGAACGCGAAGAGTCGTTTCTCTTCCGGCGGCAATGCTCGGAATCGTTTGCCCTGCTCCCTTCCCCCCCGCCTCTCCCGTGGAAACGGTGAAGTGGACATTTTCGATCTTTTGTTCGCCGTAGTTGGCAACCGTAACGTCGAGAAGCAACGGAATTTCCGCCGCCCGAATACCGGGTGCCAGTTTGACTTGACGAATCGCAAGGTTGGACCGCTGTGTATCAACCGTTCGGATGAGCCGGACTATGGCCCCCTGCGTTTTTAGTTCCTGGAACGATTGAACGAGTGGATCGACCGTTTCCCAATTACGGTTGCGATAATCGGAAACCAAATAAACGACGCAGCGGTATTTTGTCGCAGAATTCAAAATCCTTTTTTGTGTCGCGGCAAGCGTTTCTTCCGGCGATGCGGAACTTTCGGACGCTTTCCACAGTTTGAGCCGGTTTCTGAGGGCCGCTTTCGTTTCGGCGTCGAGCAATTGCTCCTCGAAATCAAGCGGGTTGTCCGAGTCGTTCATCACCGACCGGGAAAAGCGTAACAGGGAAAACCGGTCGTTTTTCGTGGCGAAATCGACGATTTTTTCGACAACTCCGACCGCTTCGTCCATCACGGAGAGTCCGGCGTTTTGATCGCTCATGGAATAACTGTCGTCCAGAAGCACGAAATGGAGCGTCGCCTTTCCGCCGCCGAGCCACTGGGCCAGAGGGCCGGAAAGGTTCGGCTGGGCAAGCATCAGAACAATCCACACGACGGCCAGGCACCGAAGCAGCATGAGCAAAAGCTGTTGAAGCAGAATCCGGGTCCGGCTTTTCTTGTATCCGGCGAGCAGAAACTCCATCGCCGCCCACGGAACGCGGCGGTGCCGGAACATGTTGATCAGGTGAATCAACACCACCAACCCGGCAACCGGAAGCCCCCAAAGAAGAATCGGATAGGAAAACACTTTTTTAAATGAGAAATGAGAAATGAGAAATGAGAGCCGAGAGCCGGTAACTGTGTTACCGGTTATTGTCCCGGAAAATGCCGCCAACAGTCGGATCGCTTGCTCCATTAAGTTGTTGTTCGAAAACGGTCGAAACTTGGTGTCCGGCATCACGCAAGAACTCGGCCCCCCTATTTCCGATTTCCGATTTTACGGTACTCGATCAGCAACGAGGATTGTTTTTGAGGCATTTCCGCTTGAAATTCGCTTAGTTGTTTTCCTGAAAAAATCGTTGTCGTTCCGGCGGAGTAATCCCTTTTGAGAGTGACCTCATACGTGGCGTCACGATCAATTGCGTGAAGGGAAAGTTCGCGTCCTAAAAACGGACAGTCGCCGTGCCTGAAAACATAAACAACCCCGGCATTTAGGTCTTCACGGTGCAACTGCCAGGCGAGCAGGAGATCATTCCGGTTAATATCGCCTGCGTTGACTTCGGTCAGCGGATAAAAATCGCCGTACCAGAATTTCTGGTAAACCTTGGCTTCGCTGTAAGCGGCCTTGACCTTTTCGGCGTCATAATCGCCGTCCATAAAATTGAACTCGCCTAACGCTCCCGGGCTGGCACTGCTGCGAAAATGGTAGGGGGCTGATTCCCATGTCGAGCAGGAAGAGAGAGGAATAAACTGAAAGAAACTCATCGTTTGCATTTGTATCCATTCCGGGCGTGTATCGGGAAAGTCAAAGAGGTCGGAACGCCACACGGGAACGGAAATCGCAATCGTCTCCAGGTCGATTCGCCTGCCCCCTGAGGCACAGTTGTCGATCCACAAACCAGGGTTATCCTTAATCAGTTGGTTCCACATTTCATAATGCCCCTCCACATAGCGTATTTCCGTCATCCCCAGGCGTTCGGGAGAATCATTCGCACGCCAGAAACCAAGCGGGTCCATGTTGAAATCAATACGAAGCACGTCGATTCCATAGCGGACAATCCTGTCGTGCAGAAGGTCGGTCATATATTTCCTTGCCTCCGGATCGTTGATTTTGAAAAGGCTGCCGCCAAGCCACGGATCGGTCCCTTCGAACAGATATTGCGGATGGTCTTTGGCAATTTGCGAGCCTTCGGCAGCTCGTTCGGGTTCGAACCAGACAATCAATTTCATACCCATCTCGCGAAGCTCTTTCCCAAGTGCTTCAATTCCCTCTGGGAATCGTGTCGTGTCCGAATACCAGTTCCCCACGACAGGAAATTGGCCCGGAAACCATAAGGCATCGAGCCAAAGGTGATCAATTCCGGCTTCACGCATGATTTTTGCCCAAGCGACCTGGCCTTCATGCGTCGCCCAATCTTGGTTTTTGCCGAAATAGCGGGTCCAACAATTGGAACTGATTGGCATCTTTACGGGAAAATTTTGATCCGGTTTGGGCACATATTCGAACATCAGCAAACGGCGGAACAACACTTGGGAGTTGATCCGGCTGCTGTTCCACGGCATGACAAGTATTCTCGGCTGGCGAATCGACTCGCCCGGATACAATATTGTCGCAATTTTTTCCATTCCGGCGGAAATATGGACATCACTATCGTTTTTCTTCATAAAATCGGCGGCCCACTGTCCCGACCAGCCAATCATAACAAACATGCCGCCTGAGACCTCGTTGCCGCCAACGTCTCCGCTCTGGAGATTCCAGACGGGAGCCATACCGTTGGACGACCGACCGCCCACCGGTGCAAAATGCCTGCCTTCTCCGTTTTTCAGCGGGTATTTAGCGGGCAGCCAGGAGTTTCTGCTGTATTGGTCTCCGTTAATGGTATGGATCATGTTCGAGGAGCTGTTTCCACTCCCCAAATTGACACTCAGGTCAAGCGTTCTGACGTTTTCGATCCGAGGGGTGTTCTGCGTACCTGTATTGGTAAAATGCAGCACCCAGTCTGCCGCTGCGAATTGCTCGAACCAACGGACATCCGCTTCAACCTTCAGGCCGGACACCGGATCCGTCCACGAATAAACGGTGCCTTGCGAATTTTTGTCCTTCTTTTCAAATTGCCACGAGCGGAGAAATTCACGCGAAGAAACGCCGTTATAATCGAATGAAAATGGAACGGATTCCTGTGCCATAAAAGAGACTGACGTCGTTGTCAGGTCGTAGGTTTTGCCGGACTTGCCGACGACCACCGGATTGCACCAGCTGGCATGATCGTGAGCAGGTCCGTCTTCGGTCGCATCGACAACCAGTTGTAATTTTGTCGTCCCTTCCGGGAGCGTTAAATCGATGGTGTATGCTTCGTCCCCTCCACGGAGTATCGGCGTACGCAACAGTTCTTTGTCGAAAGCGCAGACAATGAATCTTACGGAACCATTCGTTCCCCGGGAACGATCGATTCCCACCATTGCCGAAAAACGAACGACAGGTTCGCTAAAGCTCACCTCGATTTCGCTGTTGGCATGAGTCCCCAAACCTTTTTCAAAAGATTGAGAACCGATTTTCAAGGCGTTGCCCAAGCAGGTTTTATTGTACTCAAGCCTGTCATAATCCTGTCTTATCAAACGCAAACTTGGAAATTCCGCGACTTTTCCCGTAAAAACCATGTCGATCTGAGATCGGAACCTCGCAATGTCGTCCGTGTCCGGCGTGATACTATCGTTGACGAGATGCGGCCCCCAGACGGAGAAATCGGTACTCGTCGGGGAAAAAGGATTTTTTTCCTCCTGCAAGCTGGCGCAAAACGAAAAGGTGACGCATGTTGTCAACATGTAAACGGTCGACAATACGAAGCTTAAGAATTTTATTTTCATGGAATTAAAGACCGGGGTTCGTTTACATTTTCAACAAAAGCAGTCCCCCCATTGTACCCTGAAAAAGCGGGGGATTCAAGGATATGCCTGTTCATCGCGGAGGATTGCAAAGTCGCTTTTTTCCTGGGAACGCAGGCTTCTTAGCCTGCCAGTGAGTTCGTAGGCATCCTACCTGTGCAGGGCGCAACCTTCGCGCAGGCTGGAAGCCTGCGTTCCCAGGGACTTTGCAATCCTCCTGCTGTTCATCGGAACCCCGCCCCGCTCCCCGCATTTCACGCAAAATTGCTCTTGACGTGATTCGTTTTATTTCTTACGATCCGACGATCTCAAGTTTCGCCGCAAACCATGAAAAACGTATCAACGATCCTGCTCGTCTTCCTGCTACTTGGGCAGTGCGGTTGTAGTACGTATCAAACGCAACACGGAAACACAAGCGGCGTACAACTGTTTGCCGACGGAAAATACGCCGAAGCCCTCGCCCGATTTCAAACGGCACTCGAAACGAATCCAAACGACGCCGATTCCTATTACAATATCGCTGCCGTTCACCATTATTTGGGCCGGGTCAATCGGGACGCAAACCAATACGTTCAAGCAGGACAAAATTACCAACTTTGCCTGACCAAAAATCCAAATCACGCCGCAGCCTATCGCGGTTACGCCGTTTGGTTCATGGAACAAGACCGCAAGGCGGAAGCGATTGAATTGCTCAAGAACTGGAGCGACCAGAATCCGAGTGTACCGGATCCCAAAATCGAGTTGGCCCGGCTCTACCAGGAGCTCGGTCA
This sequence comes from uncultured Planctomycetaceae bacterium, assembly GCA_964576215.1. Taxonomy (GTDB): domain Bacteria; phylum Planctomycetota; class Planctomycetia; order Pirellulales; family Thermoguttaceae; genus JAVBSX01. Next base: position 2,796 of record CAZNVM010000429.1, on the reverse strand, counting down.
AAACCGGGAAGCGATTGATTATTTGGCGGCGGCGATTGCACTCGACTCAAAGAACGCGAGAGCACATCGCGCACTCGGTTATCTGCGGGAACAATCGTCCGACTGGAACCAGGCGATTCTCAATTACAAGTATTCTTTGGAATCCGACCCTAACCAGCCGGACTTGGTTGAACGAATCACCATCCTGGAAAAGCAAGCGGGGCTGAGTCGATAATTTTTCAGGCTTCAGCCTTCAGGTATCCGTTCGCCGGCAATTTGCTTGCATTCGTTTCGGCTTTAGATTTTCCGAATTATCGTCTGCCAAAATTGTAATAATGAGAGTAATTCCGGAAGGTTGCGGCTTGACTAAATCGTCCGACGGCGGGTGCTCCGCTTTGCGTTCTCAATTGCGGACCTGCTGCGACTCCCGGATTGGAGCGTCTTAGCATGTCTTGCTGCACGGCCCCTTGCCGATTGATTTGCGATTGCTGCATACTCAAAGCCCGCTGCATTTCCAGTTGGGGACGGACGTATTGATTGTAGGAATCCAAAGAACCTGTGGGACGATTGGTCAATCCCAGCCAGGGACTTAAAGTCGGAGTTGACCCGTAACCCGTAAATCCCTGCGCAAACGCTCCCGGAGTTTCCACGAACCCCATGAAAACGACGGCGAACAAAAACGCGGAGAATGTCAATAAATAAGATCGGATTTTCATAATCACTACAACATCATTACATCGCCGCACAGGGTGCGGCGGCTTAAACACACTTCGATCAGTACCCGCCGTATCCGGATCGACCGTTTTGCATCACGTTTCCGGAGTACCGTGACAACACCGATTGGTTCAGGAGCATGAAGCCCATGACCCGCTCAAACGGAGCGAAAATCTTCGCAAGCCGTTGATCGAACACGACCCAATTGTCCACTTGCACGAACACCCGGTCGCCTGGAATAATCTGGTAGTTCGTCTGCGGTGCTCCATAAGCGACGATGGCGTTCCAGTCAACCGGCAAAATCAACGGTTTATTCGTATTGCCGATCGGTCTTGCAATCCACATCCGTCTCGAGGAGAACGGCTGTAGACCGTTAACGTTCGCAATCGCCTTGAGGACGGTTTCGTTGCCGGTGTAGGGGAACGAAATCACCTGATCCGGTCCCGCTCCCTGGAGAATGACATAATACTCCTTGCTATTGTACGCAAACATTTCGACAGAAACAATAGGATGTTCCAATTGTTTCGACAGATGAAGCTCAATGGCGTCGCGGCACTCTTCGAGGGTCAAACCGTTGACGTAAACCCGACCGTAAGAACCGATCGTGATGTATCCGTCGGGTTCAACCAATTTGTTACCGTCAATATTTTCGAGGTCTCCCATCACGGCGACCCGGGCTTGGACTCTCGGATTTTTCAATTTTTTCTTCAGTTCGGAGAGAATCATTCTTTCGGCGTCCTCGATGGACATTCCCCCGACCTGCACCTTTCCGTAGCTCACTCCTAATTCGATTTCACCCCCCGGCTGCACGAGAAACAGGCCGTTAATTTCTTCCCCGTCCGGCGTTCCTGCCACGTCGATGAAAAGTTGATCCATCGATTTGATCAAATACGGCGGCTTGGGGATGATATTGATGGAGCGGACCGTGACGATGTCCGGCGACTCAATATAATACGCCGGGAGCGGCATTTTCGCCAATTCTTTCGGCTGATCACGCAAAATCGGTGTTCCCGCGGGTTTGGGATCGAAAATAGCGCAACCCAGCACGAAAGAAAAAATAAGGAGAAAAAGGCACGATCGGAGAACCGTCGTTAATGAATACCCTTTGACTAAACTTTTGACTTTGTCCATGTTTCCCTCGTTGAACCGCTTTTTTGCGAGTCAAAATTCCGAAAATCCGCAGATTCCCTACATACGACACAACACATCGTACCACTATTTTCGGAAAAGGAACTTGGAAAAATAAGTAAAAAGCAAATATATGTTAAAAGTGGTAAATTCGGAGCACCCACTATCGAAACCGGCCTGTCCAAAAACCGTTGACCGTTCCAAATCCGACGGTTTGATAATTCGGACTAAGGAGTTGGGCCCGATGCGGAGGAGAATTCATCCAAATTCGGAAAGCAAACGTTGCGGATTGACCTCCTCTGGCAATGATTTCGCGGCCGTAGCCGTGCCGGAATCCGCTCCGGGTCATCGTGAGCGACCAGCTTCGGGACGCCTCCGCAAGGGTCGCGTCATAGGTCAATATCGGTAGTTTTCGCCGTATTCGTTCCTCGTTGACGAGATGCAGGCATCGCAGTTCTTCGTCTTGGGCATTCAGTACCGTTGGAACGGTCTGGATCAAAGGGGAAACAATCGGCTTGAAAGCTTGCCTTTGTTGAAGCGCGAAAGCATTGGACGATTGAAAGAAGGCGGTCAATCCCAGGGCACAGAGCAACGTAAATAGAGAGAACTTTTTCATTTTGACACAATAGGGAAATGGTTTTTACTAAATTTAACAGTTTTCCGGTCTGAAAGCGGCATAGTTTAACTAAACTAACGACTTTCACCAATCCGACCATTTTTCCTATTTTAACGGAATTGTGTTCAAAACGCAAGGGGCCTCGTCTCAACCGTGAACCCAATCAGAGCCGCGCACAATCAGAGCCGCGCACGGAGCGGTCCCTCCGGTGGTAACGGCAGTCCGTCGACAAGTTTGTATGAGACCGTCATTTCGCGATGCTCCATTCCGGCTTTTATTCATCTCCCCCAATAAAAGCCGGAATGAAGCGAAGCGAAATGACGGTAAAATCAGTAAAAATCGTAAACTTGTCGACGGAC